>JAZSAM010000076.1:0-30385 GCA_045601905.1 Acutalibacteraceae bacterium
TGATTTTTTACAGAGCGAATTTTTGTCAAGACAAGGCACAAAACGCAGTAAATCCTTTCGGATTTGCGAGTATTTTAACAAAGGATTGACGAAAATCCGCCTGTAAAAAACGGGTTCGGATTATACTCGTCAACCTAACCAACAAAACCCCCATAGATTAGTAATAACTTCCAAAGTTTACCTTCCTTGTTGAAATTCCCTTCCGACAGGTGTATAATTACAGAAGTACAATAAAAAAAGGAATGATAATATGACTACAGAAAACATTTCAAAGAAAGACAATGCCCTGATGGCGGTAAAGTTCGTTTTATGCTCAACAGGTGCAGGCATCATCCAGACCGTTTCCTTCACTCTTCTCAACGAGCTTTCAAAAAGGACTGACATTTTCTCCTTTATGCCCGAAAAGCTCATTGAAAACGAATACGGTCCCTTCTACTTTGTGGCACTTTTCCTTTCGGTGCTTTTCAACTTCACCGTAAACCGCAAATTCACCTTCAAGTCCGCCGCAAATGTACCTATTGCAATGCTCAAGGTTTTCGGCTATTACTGTGTGTTTACTCCCCTTTCAATCTGGTGGGGTGTTGCCCTTACAAATGCAGGCTGGAACGAGTACCTCGTCCTTGCCTTCACAATGCTTATTAACCTTTCAACAGAATTTCTTTTCAACCGCTTTGTCGTATTCGGCAAATCAATCAACACGGCTGAGAAGAAGGAAAAATAAAGCTCTGCCGCCGACAAAACGCTCGGCGGCATTTTTAAAAGAGGAGACTGCAAAAATGAACCATAAAATTCACGTTGCTTACGGCTTTCACGTAAACTGCTACCACTCCTACAGAGGAGACACCAACGACAACCTCGGCTTCGGCTCGGACATCAGAATCATCCGTAAAATTCTCGATGTGCTCACCGACTTCAACGAAAAAGGAATTCCCGTTAAAGGCACCTGGGACTCGGAAAACTTCTTTTCTCTTGAAAGGATTCTTCCCGAATACGCTCCCGACATCATTGAAAAAATGAAGGAGCGTGTGACAAAATACGGAGACGAAAACATCATTATGGGCTACTCAAACGGAGCCCTCGGTGCAATGAATGAGGCGGAGCTTACCGCTTCAATTGAGCTTGCCGTCACAAACGAGGCAAAAAGCGGACTTCGTGACATCTTCGGCGAATGTGCTATGCTTGTACGTCCTCAGGAGGTAATGTTCACTCCCTCCCAGGTTTCCGTTTACAACAAACTCGGCGTAGAAGCTCTTTGCCTTTATTACTCATGTGTGCCCTTTGACGCCTTCAGGACAATCATTCCCCGTCTTCCCGACGAGCTCGCCTTCAATCCCCTTACCTACACCTATAAGGGAGAAAGCATCACCGTTATACCTACCTACAGCAACTCCGATGTCTGCGATGCGGGCTGTCTGAGAGCCTGGGTCAAGGACCTTCACTTAAAGCAGGAAAAGGGCGAAATCAACCACGATGTTCTTCTTTTCATAAATATGGATGCCGACGCAATTTTCTGGGAGAGCATGAATCTCCCCCTTATCGGAAGCCGCATTGCAAACACCGACGGAATTCACGGCCTCGTTGAAGAAATTGCCGACCTTCCCTACATTGTTTTTGACACTCCCGGAAATTACATAAAAACACACAAGCCGCTCGGCAGCATCGACTTTACCCACGACACCGCTGACGGTAACTTCACCGGCTACGCATCCTGGTCGGAGAAGCCCTACAACAGAAAAATCTGGACTGCAGTTGAAAGGTCAAGGATGATGGCAAAGGTCACTGCTGAAAGCGACAGTAAGGCGCCCTCATTCTTCGAAAGAGTTCTTCTTCTTTCAACCACTCATTTCGGACTTGCAACTCCCGTGCTCAACATTCAGCGTGAGAAAAAAGCCGATGCGCTCAAGGATGTCATCCTTGAAAAGGAATACTCCTCACTTTCAAAGGAAAAGGGCATCCGCATCCACAACACCACCTCTTCAACTCTTCAGTGCTTCCAGGCAAAGCTCAAGGACGGCTTCACCTTTGACAATCTGCTTGTAAGCGGCAAGGGGCTTGAAAATTATGCCGTGATTCCCACCGACAGCGACGGCGGCATTTTCCTGCTTCTCAAATTCAAAAAGCTCTGTAATGTCTATGAAATCACACTGAAAAAGGGCAAATCAAAAAAGAGCTTTGATGCCCAAGGAAAAATCAAGGCTGACGATTTCGAGCTTTTCTTTGACGGTAAGGGCAAGCTTGCATCCGTTTACCTCGGCGGCAAAAAGCTCTGCGGTGACTCCTTCCTCAGAAGCTTCATCACCTACGATAAAAAGCCCTATTTCTTCACTAACACCTCCAAGGAGGAAATCAAATCCTCGGGACAGGTCAGCATTCTCCGTACAAAGGGTGAAATTCACCTGCCCGACGAAATCCGTGAGGGCTCCTTCACATACGATTTTATCACAACTCCCTTTACAAATGGCGTTATCGTACGCACCGAGATAAACTACCCCTACACCGCAGAAACCACCTCAATTTCAACGGAAAATTCCGCTCTTGGAAGATATTCGGATATGAAATGGAGCGAGGCGGTGCCCTTCCAGCTTACCCCTGAAATGAAGGGCGACATAAAGGTGCTCAAGCGTAACTTTATGGGTGACATTTCATCCTTCAGGACACAGAGCTTCCCCGAAAGTGACGAAAAGAACTCGCATCTTGACTCGTTCAACCATCAGCTTACGGCAGGTCTTGTGGGACTTTGTGACAGCAATTACACCCTCATTACGGCAAACGCCCGTCAGGTACTTTCATCAATGGCTCACTGTCCGATGCGTCTTGACGAGGACAAAACGGTGCACATGAATCCCTTCGGCACCTACTACGGCAAGCAAAGGCATCATTTCAGCAGAGCCAACGGCGAGGTACTTGATGCCTACACCCTTGTGGCCGCCCAGGGCAAGCCCATTGCTCCTTCTTATAACGGCTGCAGTGAAACGGCACTTCTTTCCCTCTATATCTTTGAGGGTGAGCTCGAGGAGGATGAGAGGCTTTCTGAAATGCTTTCATTCTGTGACGGTGCAGTCCTTTCCTGTGGTGAAAATGAAGCCATTGAGCCGTTTTACGGTGACAATGTCCGCTTTGAAAAAGCAAAGGAAGACGGTATCAGCGAAAGCAAGCTGAAAAATCCCGTTATGACGGGCTTTGCAGGCAACCTCAAGGATTATGTCATAAAAGGCGGCAGAGGAATTCTGCATATTGTCAGGGAGCAGATCAAGGCAAGGTGATGATAATTCGGAATGCGGAATCGCGCCCGACGTTTCGGGTAAAATCAAGCGATATTCCGCCAAACAAATATCGCGTAGGGTACGCCCCGTGTGGCGTACCTTTTTTCACTAAAACCCTTGAAAGTAAAGCAATATAATTGTATAATAGTATAATTAAAATTCAATTTTAACCCAACGGATGTGAAACCAATGAATTACAAACGATGCGGCGGCGTGCTTATGCACATTTCAAGCCTGCCCGGAAAATATGCCGTGGGTACAATGGGCGAGGAGGCAAAAGGCTTTGTTACCTCCCTTAAGGAAATGGGCTTCTCCCTCTGGCAGACTCTCCCCCTTAATCCTGTTGACTCAAGCGGCTCACCCTACTGCTCAGACAGTGCCTTTGCAGGCAACCTTGCGCTGATTGATCCTCTGCTGCTTTTTAAAAGCGGACTTATCAGCGAAGATGAGCTTAAAGAAAACGAATATGACGGCTCAAAGTATGCGGCAAATTATACCTTTGCCTTTGAGAAAAGAATAAAGACTCTGCGCTGTGCATTCTCGAGACTTGACAGCGACACAAGAGCTCTTGTTGACATCTTCTCCTCGCAGAATGAATGGGTTTTCCCCTATGCCTACTTTATGGCGCTAAAGGAAAATTTCTCCCTTAAGCCCTGGTGGGAATGGGACAGCGATTTTGTACGCTACGAGGATGCACTCAGACACAAGGATGAATTCCGTACGGAAATTGACTTTTACATTTTTGCACAGTACATCTTTTACACCCAGTTCCGTTCACTCAAGGAGTATGCAAACAGCATCGGCATCGAGCTTATGGGTGATATGCCCATTTATGTAAGCCGTGACAGTGCAGACCTCTGGTCAAACAGAAGCGAGTTTCAGATTAACGAAAAGAGCCTTGCGCCCTCCTTTGTCGCAGGCGTTCCCCCCGACTACTTCTCCGAGGACGGTCAGCTCTGGGGCAATCCCCTTTACGATTGGGATAAAATGGAGAAAAACGGCTTTACCTGGTGGAAAAAGAGACTCGGTCACTCCCTGAAGCTCTTTGACAGAGTAAGGATTGACCACTTCCGTGCCTTTGCCTCCTACTGGGCAGTTCCTGCCGAAAGCAAGACCGCCAAAAACGGCAAATGGATTGACGGCCCCGGCATAAAGCTTTTCGAGGCATTCAGAGACGAATTTGTCAACCCCTCAATTATCGCAGAGGATCTCGGCACCTTCGGAGAGGATGTTGTAAAGCTTCTCAAGGACACGGATTTTCCCGGAATGAGAGTTATTCAGTTCGGCTTTGATCCCGACGGCGACAGCACTCACCTTCCCCACAATTATCCGATTAACAGCGTTGCATATGTCGGCACTCACGACAACAACACAATTCTCGGCTGGCTCTGGGAAGCAAGCGAAAGAGAAAGAGCCTTTGCCCTCAGGTACTGCTGCTTCGGCGGAAACAACTGGGGTGAGGGAGGTCATTACAGCCCCTCCTGCCGTGCAGTAATTGAGGCAGTCTGGCGCTCAAGCTCAAGAATCGCCATTGTCGCCGTTCAGGATATGTGCGGCTACGGTAAGGACGCGAGAATGAACATTCCCGGCACAAGTGAGGAAAACTGGTCCTTCCGCATCGGCGAAGAAGGTCTTGCAGGAATTGATAAGGGATATTTTGCAGAAATTAACAGAGTGTACAGAAGGTGATTCGGAATTGCACCCGAAGCTTTCATAACAGAACAATTTCTGCCGTCAATTAACAACCGGCATCAATAAAACAAACAGATATAAAAAATATTTTTGATTAAAACCTTTCGGATAAGGCTTTCGTGAAAGGATATAATTCCGAATCCCGAATTCCGAATTCCGAAATTTCTGAAAGGAAGAAACAAATGCTTGAAATCATAAACCACGGAGTTCACCTTGTAAATGGCAGAACTCTTATAAACGGAACAAAGGACGAACAGAAGGCACAGCTTGAAGCAATGGGTCTTTATCCCCGCGAGGACAGAAACGGCACCCTTGCCTACGGCATTCTCAATGCCCACAACACAAAGCCCGATGACGAAAAAATGAGGATAAAATTTGACGCCCTCATTTCCCACGACATCACCTACGTCGGCATCATCCAGACCGCAAGAGCAAGCGGACTTAAGGAATTTCCCATTCCCTACGCAATGACAAACTGCCACAACAGTCTTTGCGCAGTCGGCGGCACAATCAACGAGGATGACCACGTTTTCGGTCTCTCTGCCGCAAAGAAGTACGGCGGAATTTATGTTCCCGCAAATCAGGCAGTTATTCACCAATACGCCCGTGAAATGATGGCAGGCTGCGGAAAAATGATTCTCGGCTCTGACAGTCACACCCGTTACGGTGCAATCGGCACAATGGCAGTCGGTGAAGGAGGTCCCGAGCTTGTAAAGCAGCTGCTCAAAAACACCTGGGATGTTAATCCTCCTCAGGTTGTCCTTGTTTACCTTGAAAATGCTCCCAAGCCGGGCGTTGGACCCCACGACGTTGCAATTGCTCTTTGCGGTGCAGTGTTCAAGGAAGGCCTTGTAACAAACAAGGTACTCGAATTTGTCGGCCCCGGCGTTGAAAGCCTTTCAATGGATTTCCGTATCGGTATTGATGTTATGACAACGGAAACTGCCTGCCTGTCCTCAATCTGGGAAACCGACGAGAAGGTAAAGGAATACCTCTTCAACCACGGCAGACCCGACGAATACAAGGAAATGAAGCCCGACGATGTGGCTTACTACGATATGGCAATCCGTATTGACCTTAGCAAGATTGAGAGCATGATTGCCCTTCCCTTCCACCCCTCAAACGCTTACACAATTCACGAGCTTCAGCAGAATCCTGAAATTCTCTTTGAGGTTGAAAAGGCTGCAAAGGCTCAGTTCGGTGACAAGGTTGACTTCCGCCTCGGAGACAAAATCAGAAACGGCAAGATCCATGTTGATCAGGGCATCATTGCAGGCTGTGCAGGCGGTATGTTCGAAAACATCTGCGAGGCTGCCGCAATTCTCGACGGCAAGGACATCGGAGACAGCTACTTCAATCTTTCCGTTTACCCCTCAAGCGTACCCGTTAACCTCGCTCTTATCCGTAACGGTGTTCAGGGCAAGCTTCTCGAATCAGGCGCAGTATTCAAGCCCTGCTTCTGCGGTCCCTGCTTCGGTGCAGGTGACGTTCCTGCAAACAACGGTCTTTCAATCAGACACACCACACGTAACTTCCCCAACAGAGAAGGCAGTAAGCCCGGTGACGGTCAGCTTGCCTCAGTTGCTCTTATGGACAGCCGTTCAATTGCCGCAACTGCTCTTAACAAGGGTGTTCTCACTGCTGCAACAGACATTGAAATTCCCGATTACGACAAAGAATACCGCTTCGAAAAGGGCGTTTACGAAAAGAGAGTTTATCAGGGCTTCGGAAAGGCTCAGAGCGACTACGAGCTTAAGCTCGGTCCCAACATCACCGACTGGCCTGAAATGTACGCACTTGAGGAAAACCTTCTTCTCAAGCTTGCCGCAATAATTCACGATGATGTTACCACAACGGACGAGCTTATCCCCTCGGGTGAAACCTCCAGTTACCGTTCAAATCCCCTGAGACTTGCCGAATTTGCCCTTTCACGCCGCATTCCCGAGTACGTGTCAAGAGCAAAGGCAGTTGCCAAAGAAGAGAAAAACAGACGCGAAAGCGAAAGTGCAGAAGTGCTCGACGTACTTTCAAAGGTAACGGACAACGATGCCGAAGAGGCAAAGCACACTCAGTTCGGCTCATGCATTTTTGCCTGCCGTCCCGGTGACGGAAGCGCAAGAGAGCAGGCTGCCTCCTGCCAGAAGGTGCTCGGCGGCTTCGGTAACATCTGCTACGAATTTGCAACCAAGCGTTACCGCAGTAACTGTATCAACTGGGGCATCCTCCCCTTCACCATCAGCAAGGACACCGAATTTAATTACACCGACGGCGATTATGTTTTTGTTCCCGGCATCCGTGAAGCTATCAGAAACGGCAAGGAGGAAATCCCCGCAAAGGTAATTACTGCCGATGAGGTAAAGGACATCACCCTTTATGTCAAGGGACTTACCGAAGAGGAAAAGACGATTATCCTTGAGGGATGTCTGATGAATTACTACAAGTCACAGAATAAATAATTACACTTTTAATTTCCCGTTGACTGCTCAGCGGGAAATTTGTTCTTTCATAGGGGACACAAACTATTGACTTGTGTTGCTTTGTTAATGTATAATTATAAAGTATTGATTCAAAAAACAGGAGGAGAAAATTATGGCTTTCTTATCGGACATTGAAATTGCACAGCAGTGCAAAATGCAGCACATCACGGAGATTGCAAAAAAGGCAGAGGTTGACCTTAAGTACATCGAACAGTACGGCAGCTACAAGGCAAAAATCGACCTCTCACTTTTAAATGACAGCAAGGACAAGAAAGATGCAAAGCTCATTCTTGTTACCGCTATCACTCCCACCCCTGCAGGTGAAGGCAAAACCACAACCACAATCGGTCTTGCTGACGGTATGAGCCGCATCGGTAAAAAAGTTGCCGTTGCTTTAAGAGAGCCCTCTCTCGGTCCCGTTTTCGGTGTCAAGGGCGGTGCAGCAGGCGGCGGCTACGCTCAGGTTGTACCTATGGAGGACATCAACCTTCATTTCACCGGTGACTTCCACGCAATCACAAGTGCAAACAATCTCCTTGCCGCAATGCTTGACAACCACATTCAGCAGGGCAACAAGCTTGGCATTGATACAAGAAGAATAACCTGGAAGCGTTGTCTTGATATGAATGACAGACAGCTTCGTTTTATCGCTGACGGTCTCGGCGGAAGAATCAACGGCACACCCCGTGAGGACGGCTTTGACATCACCGTTGCAAGTGAGGTTATGGCAATTCTCTGCCTTGCTTCATCAATCACCGACCTTAAGGAAAGACTTTCAAAAATCATCGTAGGCTACAACTTCAACGACGAGCCCGTCACCTGCGGTCAGCTCAACGCTCACGGTGCAATGACTGCTCTTCTGAAGGACGCTCTCAAGCCTAACCTTGTTCAGACTCTTGAAGGCACACCTGCCTTTGTTCACGGCGGTCCCTTTGCAAACATTGCTCACGGCTGCAACTCCGTCATCGCCACAAAAACCGCAATGAAAATGGCTGACTACGCCGTTACGGAAGCAGGCTTCGGCGCAGACCTCGGTGCAGAGAAATTCCTCGACATCAAGTGCCGTATGGCAGGTCTTAATCCCGATGCTGTTGTTATGGTTGCAACAATCCGTGCCCTTAAGATGCACGGCGGTCTCAACAAAAATGAGCTTTCAGAGGAAAACCTCGAGGCTCTCGAAAAGGGTATACCCAACCTTCTTCGTCACGTTTCCAACATCAAAAACGTTTACAAGCTTCCCTGCGTAGTTGCAATCAACCGCTTCCCCACAGACACAGACAAGGAGGTTGAATTCATTATCGAAAAGTGCAAGGAGCTTGGCGTAAATGTCTGCCTTTCAACTGTTTGGGCTGAAGGCGGCAAGGGCGGCGAAGAGCTTGCAAAAGAGGTTGTCCGCCTCTGCGAGGAAGAGGACAGCAGTAGCTTCACCTTCTCCTACAACGCTGACGACACCATCGAGCAGAAGCTTCGTGACATCGTTCAGAAGGTTTACGGCGGCAAGGATGTTGCAATTCTCCCCTCTGCTCAAAAGCAAATCAAAAAGCTTGAGGAAATCGGCTGTGACAAGCTTCCCGTCTGCGTTGCAAAAACACAGTACAGCTTCTCCGATGATCCGACAAAGCTCGGCGCTCCCGAGGATTTCACCGTCACCGTAAGAAACATCAAGGTTTCGGCAGGTGCAGGCTTCATTGTTGCCCTCACAGGTGAAATTATGACAATGCCCGGACTTCCGAGAGTGCCGGCAGCAGAAAGAATTGATGTTGACGCTGACGGCAGAATCAGCGGACTGTTTTAACCCACAATTTTGCATTTTGCATTAAAAAAGGGATGTAAAAAAAGTGCAGACCGCATAAAACAAGATAACTAAAGGGTTTCTTTCGGTATTGAACTACCAAAGAAACCCTTTAAAACTATAAAAATCAGCAAAAGCATGCAAAAACAAGGTTTTTGCATTTTATGCTATAAACAAAAACCTCGCCCTCGGAGTACCTCTGTACGCCGTCGGGTAAACCAAAATAAAGCCAAACGCTTTATTTTGGCTCGGTTTGTTCATTCTGCGCATTTTTTCCTAGCCCCTAAAAAGGGGATGTAAAAAACTCGTTTTTTACATCCCCTTTTTTATCAGTCTTCCATGTACTTTTCGATAACCTTGATTGCATCACCGAGAGTTTCGATGTTGCCAACCTCACGGTCGGGAATCTCTACATCAAACTCGTCTTCAATTGCAACTGCAATGTTGATAAGCTCAAGTGAGTTAAGACCAAGCTCACTTCTGATGTTTGTCTCTTCGGTGAGTTTTTCGGGATCAATTTCAACATAACGGCAGATTACTTCTCTGAGTGTTTCAAGCATTGTTTTTGTCCTCCTTTATACTGTTTCTTTCTTTGTATATGTGTCAATTACTTTCTGTCTGATAACCTTTCTTGTTGAATTCTTTTCGAATTCATTAAAGGAAACATAAACATTCTGAACCTTTCTGTAAGAGGGCTGTCCCTTGTTGCTGTCTGCAACGTCAGCCTTGGTCTTTGCAATAATTTCTTCGTCACTCATACCCTTGAGGAATTCTCTGTTTACATAAATTGCGGCAGACATAATTGTATTTTCCTTACCTGTTGCGGAAATGATCTTCTCTTCAAAGGCAACAGTTTCAACTGCATAGGGAAGGTTTTCCATAATGTTACTTTCAACGGTTTCGGGGAAGATGTTTTCACCGTTGGGAAGAATGATAAGGAACTTCTTACGTCCTGTTATGTAAAGCTCGCCATCCTCGTCAAGTTTGCCGTAGTCACCGGTCTTGAACCAGCCATCCTCGGAGAAGGAAGCCTTTGTTGCTTCTTCATCCTTGTAGTAGCCCTGAGTTACATTGTCACCCTTAACCCAGATTTCACCGATGCCGTCCTCATCGGGCTCAGCAATGATGAATCTTGCTCTGGGGAAAGCCTTACCTGCTGAAAGAGGCTTTTCTTTGCCGTTTGTGTGCAGGGTGATTGTGGGTGAGCATTCTGTCATACCGTAACCGGAAATGATGTTGAAGCCAAGCTCGGAAAGGAACTTGATATGGTCACCTCTTGCAGGAGCACCGCCGCAGGACATTGTGGGGAACTGGCCGCCGAAGTTCTCTTTGACCTGTTTGAAAACAACGGGTCTGATGTCAATGCCGACCTTGAGCAGCTTGTTGCTTATTTTAATCATCTTGAGCATTATATCAAGCTTGCCGCTTGCCTCTGCTTTTGCACGGATGCCGTTATAGATACCCTCAAGAACAAGGGGAACAACAGCCATAGCTGTGGGTCTGAAATCATTGATGTTGGGAAGGATATTCTTGAGACTGTCGTTTACATAGATGATACCGTTCATATAAATAGCGGTAAGTACACTGCAGGAAAGCTCGTAAACGTGGTTCATAGGAAGAATGGACATTGTTGACTGCTCAGGTCCGAGGAATTCAAGGATACCTTCAACATTTGTTGCAAAGTTGAAGTGAGTGAGCATAACACCCTTGTTTGTGCCTGTTGTACCTGAGGTGAACACGATTGCTGCAAGGTCGGAGGGCTTGACCTCTGCATCGAGGAAGCGTCTGTCGCCCTCTGCAAGAAGCTTCTTACCTCTTTCGCAAAGCTCATCAATTGTAAGGAACTTTCCACCGTCAGCCTTACCGTTGTGTGTCATATTGATTGCATACTTACATCTGTCGTCATTTTCAAGATGAAGCTTTGCAGTTTCCTTATATGTTTTTGAGTGGAAAACAGCCTCTGCATCACCCTTACTGATGAGCATGCTGATGTCCTTGTCGGGAAGCTCCTTGTCAATGGGAACTGCAACACCGCCGCCGCAAACAATTGCAAAGAAGGTTACAATCCAGTTGTAGCTGTTTTCACTGACGATTGAAATGTGCTTTCCGCCAAGTCCCATATCATAAAGAGCAGTACCGAGCTGTTTTACCTTGTCGTGGAAATCCTTTACGGTGTAAACAGCATCCTGCTTCTTGATTTTTTCAACAACAGCAACTCTGTCACCGAAGGCCTCACTTCTTGTGAACATCTCCTTGATGGAGGTTACTGCTCCGGAATTGTGGATTTTTTCTCTGAGCTTGGCAAGCTCCTTAAATTCTTTTTTGCTGATTTCAATATGCATTCTGATTCTCCTGTCTTTATTTTTTATTATTCGCACATATCAAGAAGTTCCTTTACGGTGATTGAGGGATTCTCAATACCTGCAAGAATTACCTTCATTGCATTTTCGTGAAGCTTTTCAATATGCTCTTTTTTTGAAAGCTTAACTCTGTACATATAGTTAAGGTTGATACCCTTATCCTTAGGATCGGGTGAGCAGATGGTGTAAAGCGGTGTGAAGTATCTTCCGAGATCGTAGGTCTTGAAGTCAAACTTAAAGCCGTAGCTGTCAAGATCGATGGGAATGGGAATCCACGAGAACATCATACAGGCAGGTCCCTGGATGAGACTGTAATTATACATATCTCTTGAAAGGTCACGGGCTGTGATGTAGGGATAATCCATATGACGGTAAAGCTGTGTCCTTACACGGGTGTACTCATTAAGAGCCTCCTCAAAGGTTGAGGTTTCGGGGATAAGAGTACGCACCTGAATGGGCTGAGTGAGACAACCGCTCATTTTCTTTTCCTTGACGCCTGCTCTCTTTGAACAGGTTGCCATCATAAATACATCCTCTGTTCTGTAGTTGAGTGCAGAGCAGTGTGTACGAAGTCCGAGCATAAAGAGGCTTTCGGGAGCAATGCTTCTTGATTTACAGAATTCAAAAATCTTTGCTGCGTTTTCAGCATCAATGTGACCGTTGATCATATCACACTTGTCAAGAAGCGGATTGTAGGCAGCAGGAACACGGAGATTGGGATTTTTTTTCTTGATTCTTGCCTTTTCAAGGAAGGCAGGGCCGTGTACGCCTGCGTAGAAGGGCTCTCCGCCCTTTGCAAAGTACTCACGGTACCAGCTTTCGTGCTTGTCCCACTTTTTCTTTTCTTCGACAATCTTGAGCTCTCTTGCAATGTATTCCTCATAGGAAGCCATTGGAGCAGGAAGTTCTGAGCCTGTTATAAGAGCTCTGTAAACGGAAATAAAGTCAAGATAGAAAATAACTGAGCCGAGAGCATCCAT
Source organism: Acutalibacteraceae bacterium (assembly GCA_045601905.1). Classification (GTDB taxonomy): domain Bacteria; phylum Bacillota; class Clostridia; order Oscillospirales; family Acutalibacteraceae; genus UBA6857. Next base: position 12,565 of record JAZSAM010000076.1, read on the forward strand.
ATTAAGATGGCTGACATTGAAGTAAACACCGTTTCCGCCGTGTGCAGTCTTGTAAAAGTAAATCCTGAAATTCACACCCTTGTCAAAACGCACGGGAATCTGTGCATCCTTTTCAAAGAATTCCTGCTGCTGTTCGGGTGAACGGAAATACTTGCAGGGCACCTTGCTCATTTTGAATGAGGGAAGGAAGTACTGCTTAAGCTGCTTGTCAACCTTGATGAATCTGAGTCTGAGACTGTCGTTTCTTTCAAATTCAATGTTAAGAGCCTTCGTAAGAAGATCAAAGTCAAGATCTACATCCTCTATACAAAAGGAAGTGGGAATCTGTGAAATCTGCTTACTGAAGGTGTACTTGAACATCAGGTACATTGTCTGCTGAGAAGGGATAAGGTCATAAAGCTTGTAGGGAAATTCCTTTTTCATTTACAAATGCCTTCTTTCATTGTTTTTTGTAAATTAATTGAAACATAAAAACCCATAATATATACTATAATATGATAACAAATTTACTCTTTAAAGTCAAGAATATTTGAGCAAATACTCAACACACTGTCTCAAATAAAATACGATGATGCTATTACAACATATGTAGTTTAAAATCAGATTGCAAGTTTGTTAACAAAAATCAGTAATTACGAAAAACGGAAGCGGTTAGCAAAAAAATACAGCCGCAGATAGCTCCGCGACTGCAGTTATGTTCTGATCTGATCAAAGCACCTTTGACAAAAAGTCAACTGCTCGTGCGCTCTTCGGATTTGCAAAGAACTCCTCGGGTGTGTTTTCCTCAACGAAAACGCCACCGTCCATAAACACAATCCTTGTGCCGACTTCCTTTGCAAAGCCCATTTCGTGAGTAACAACAACCATTGTCATACCCTCTGCTGCGAGCTGCTTCATAACATCAAGCACCTCACCGACCATTTCCGGGTCAAGAGCACTTGTGGGCTCGTCAAAAAGCATAACCTCAGGCTCCATACAAAGAGCGCGTACAATTGCAACTCTCTGCTTCTGTCCGCCTGAAAGCTGACCGGGATAAGCATCGGCTCTGTCTCCGAGACCTACTCTTTCGAGAAGCTCCCGAGCCTTCTTTTCAGCCTCTTCCTTGCTCTTGCCGAGAAGCTTGACGGGAGCAATTGTGAGATTTCCTAAAATAGTCATATGAGGGAAAAGGTTGAAATGCTGGAACACCATTCCCATCTTCTGGCGGTGCTTATTTACATTTGCCTTTGAGGAGGTGATGTCCTCGCCGTCAAAGATGATTTTACCCTCAGTGGGAATTTCAAGAAGGTTGAGAGAACGAAGGAAGGTGCTTTTACCGCTTCCCGAAGGGCCGATAACTACCACAACCTCACCCTTTCTGATTTCACAGTCAATGCCGTCAAGGGCCTTGACCGTTGACTTTGCGTAATGCTTTTTAAGGCCGGCGACCTTGATAAGAACTTTATCGCTCACTCTTACGCAACCTCCTTTCCAACTTTCCTACAAGAGAGGTAAGAATAACCACCATTATAAGATAAATAAGTGCCACTGCTAAAAGAGGCATATAATAAGAGAAGGTGCGTCCTGCAATAACGTTACCTGCCTTTGTAAGGTCAATAACACCAACATAGCCCGCAACAGAGGTTTCTTTTAACAGTGCGATAAACTCATTACAGAGAGTGGGAAGCACTGCCTTGAACATCTGAGGAATGATGATGTGACGCATCGTCTGAAGATAGTTGAAGCCAAGGCTTCTGCCTGCTTCAAACTGACCTGCATCAATTGACATAATACCACCGCGGAAAATTTCAGCAACGTAAGCACCTGAATTGATACCGAAAGCAAAAATTGCAACGGGCACGCCGTCCTTTGCATTTGCAAAAACAATGAAGTAACAGATAAGAAGCTGAACTACAACGGGTGTACCTCTGAAAATCGTAAGGTAAAACTTACAAAGCCCGTTAAAAATCATAAGAAGATAATAACCTACACCCTTGTGCATAGCCATTGCTTCTTTGTTTTTGTCATAGGATGAGCGGATTGCCGCAACGAGAATACCGATAACAATACCCACAACAAGCGATCCCGCCGTGATTTTCAGCGTGTTTCCGAAGCCCTTTACAATGTGCTGATAACGGTTGTCTTCGATGAAAACGAAAACAAATTCATTGACGAATGCGCTCCACATTCCCATTATCCAGCCGATAAGCTGTTTAATCATATTCCTTGCCCCTTTCGAGCCTTATTATCAAGAAAAAGGGCGGTCAGATGGCCGCCCCATATTTTCTTTTACTGCTGCCGATAATTATTCAGCAGGAATGTACTTGTCAACGATAGCCTTAACTGAACCGTCAGCGATGAGCTCCTCAAGAGCTGCATTTACCTTTGACTGAAGCTCTGTGTTTTCCTTTGCAAAGCAGATTGCGTAATCCTCTACTGCATAGGATGTGTCAAGGATCTTGAGACCTTCGTTAGCTGCAACGTAGCTCTTAGCGGGTTCATTGTCGATGATAACACATTCAACCTTGCCTGCAAGGAGAGCCTGAACTGCTGCTGCACCGTTGTCATACTTTGTAACGAATTCTTCGCCGAATTCATCTGAAGCGTAGATGTCGCCGGTTGTTGTTGTCTGAACACCGATCATCTTGCCTGCAATGTCATCAAGTGACTGAACAGCACCGTCTTCCTTGATGATAACTGACTGAACACCTGTTGCATAGGAAGTTGAGAAGCTTACCTTTTCAAGTCTTTCGTCTGTTACGGTGAGACCTGCCATACCCATATCATACTTGCCTGACTGAACGCCGGGGATGATTGAGTCAAAAGCGATGTCAACGATTTCAAGCTCCATACCGAGCTTTTCTGCGATGAGAGCTGCAACCTCAGCATCAATACCTACAACCTTGTCGCCTTCGTAGAATTCATAGGGAGGGAATTCTGCGTTGGTAGCCATTGTAAGAACGGGCTTTACATCGCCTGCTGTTGCGTTACCGTCTGTTGCATTGCCGTCTGTTGTCTTGTTACCTGCACAAGCTGCAAGAGCAAAAAGGAGAACTGCAGCAAGAGCAATTGCTAAAAACTTTTTCATTTGTATGTACCTCCAAAATTTTAATGTGCCGATATTCTATCACCGAAACGGCGGATTGTCAACTGTTTTTACTCAAAGAAACAGCTTGGATTTGAATAATTATTGAAAATACACATAAAAATATTCAATTCAAATCAAAATGAGTGCATAATTATCATATCACTATTATTTTTCTTCAACATCAAAGTATTTCTTGAGGAAATTATCCACAACGAGCCAATACTCCTCATGGAACCAATGGGATGAAACTGCGTGCTCTGCACCCTTGACAACGTACTTTTCCTTGGGCGCGGCACACGCTTCAAAAACGGGATCAAGGTTTGAGGGAAGCACGAATTCATCCTTGTCGCCGTGGATGAAGAGTGTGGGTGTCTTTGACTTTTTAAGCTGCTTGATGCAGGATGCCTGACCGAAGAAGAAGCCGTTGACTATTTTGTTGACAAGGCTTGACTGAGGCATAACAAGCTTCGGAGGAAGGTGGTACTTTCTGATGCACTGATCGGTGAAAATGTCCTTGACGCCCGTAAAGCCGCAATCCTCAACGGCAAGAACAACGTTTGAGGGAAGCTCCTCACCGGTGGTCATCATTGTTGTTGCACCACCCATGGAAACACCGTGAATAATAATCTGTGCCTTGGGATTTTCCTTGACAATGTTCTTTATCCAGTCAACAACGTCGAGTCTGTCATTCCAACCCATTGTAACGAACTTGTGCTCACTGTTATTATGTCCGCGCAGGTCGGGAAGAAGCACATTGAAGCCTCTTTTGTAGTATTCCATGGCATAGCTCGACATTTCACGGTTGACATTCGTCCAGCCGTGAAGGCATACTGCCCAGGTGTTGCTGTTTGAGGGATTGAGAAACTCTGCCGCGTGAAGGTTCTCCCCTTTTCTGTTTTTGATGATAACCTCCTGGTGGTAGGTGGTGTCGTACCATTTGTAGCCTGCCTTGAGGTTTTCGTTATCGGCATTTCGCTCAAAGAGACTGTCCTTGCAGGGAACCGTAGGATCAGGTCTTTTCTTGTTGCCGAGAGCTATAAAGAAGAAGAGTACACCGAGACCGAAGTAAAGAAGAAGCAGAACTCCCACTACAACCGCCGCAATAATAAGAGCCATTTTTGCTTCATATGTCATATTTATCATCCTTTCACACTTTTAGGCGAGTTCGGATTTATACTCGCCAACCTATGGAAACATTATACACTTTCCCCTAGTGAAATGTAAACTGCTTTTTGGAAAAAATTTGAAAAAAGTTAAAGGCAGTCAAAAGCCGTCAGGCTGTCCCGACGGCTTAATGATTTTACTTTGTCTTTGTCTTGAATGCAAAGGCACTCGAAGCACTGCCCCAGATGACTGTTCCGTCAGCGAGCTTCACATAAGGCTTGATCTTGAACTTGTAGGTTGTACCAGCCTTAAGATTCTTTGACTTCTTGTAGCTTGTCACGCCCTTGACAGATGAAATCACAACATACTTGCCCTTTGAGGGACTGTACTGATAGACTCTGTAGCCCGTTGCACCCGCACTCTTTGACCAGTTGAGGGTGATGGTTGATTTGGTTGTCGTTGCCGTCACCTTTGTGGGAGCAAGAGGCTTGGTTGCCGTTGTGAATGCACTTGAAGCATCGCCCCAGATAACTGTTCCGTCAGAGAGCTTTACATAGGGCTTGATTTTGAACTTATACTGTGAGCCTGCTTTGAGGTTCTTTGACTTTGTGTAGGTTGTTTTGCCCTTGATTGATGCAATTACAACATACTTGCCCTTTGAAGGGCTGTACTGATAGACACGGTAGCCGGTTGCGCCGTCGACTGCTGACCAATTTAGGGTGATGGTTGAGGTGGATTGAGTGGCAGTAATGTTTTTTGTAGTTTTATTATGCAGTCCAAAGAAGCCTTCTGCATTACCCTCACAGATACGGTCAACTACAGCGGATGCCTTGTTGCCGTCAACATTGCAATATGTTGTTGCAGCCGATTCAAAAATCATATAGAGCTTGTCACCTTCAACAACAACCTCCTCTGCGAGAGACGGGAAGGTATATGTATTTATAAGGTTTGTTGTTATATTTTTCCGATTGAGTGCGGATTTCACGTCATACATATATATTTTTGAATCATTCTTTCTTCCGTAGGAGGAATTGACAATGAGAGCTGTTTTTGTGCCATTTGAATAAAATGCCGCACCGTTGGCTTTTGCAGGAATTGCAACAGAGGCAACCTCAGTAAGTCCGCTTACATTTTCTTTGCCGCTGTTAAATGAAAAGCCGTACATATTGCTTGATTCTTCTTCATTGAAAACTCCGACCCAAAGCTTATTGTCAAAATATTCAACAAAGGATGCTGTGTGACCGCATGAAAATGTTTTTTCATAATTTACGGCAACACCTTCGTCACCGGAATTCACTGCTGATTTAATCGTTGAAAGTGAAATTGCACTGACCTTTTTGTCACTGCTTTTTGCAATCCATACATTACTTCCGTCAAACGCAAGACCTCCGACATGATTTTTATCGGGCAGAGTCAGAGTGGTCAGCAGAGTTTTTTTGTTTCTGTTGATGACATAAATTACAGATTTATGCGTGCTGTGATTTTTTTCGGCAGAAAGCTTGTCGTAATTATCCCCGTTCAATATTTTTGAAGTAAGATTATCCTTATAGGTTTCAACACTGCAATAAGCAGACACGAGAACATAATCACCGGCAAAGCAAATTCCCTGAGGAGTCATACAGTTGCAGATATCACATAGCATTTTATCCGCATCAACAACAGTTGTGTTTTTAAGACCGGGGAGAGCACAGAAAGATGACATCAGCCTGTTAAAATCCGGATATTTACTGACAGCACCGTTAAACTCCACTGAGTAAGTGCTTTCTATCGGTTTTCCGCTTTTGTTATAATGAATATTCGCACCTGTTAAATCACCATTATATGAGCCGATTTTAATTTTTTTCCACTGCTCCTGTGTTCCGCCATAATATACATCCGTAAGGCTGTCGCAGGAAGAGAAAGCATAATCACCAATTGTTGTTACACTGTCTCCTATGGTGACTTCCGTAAGGCTGTCGCACTCATAGAAAGCAGAATTACCGATGGTTGTTACACTGTCTCCTATGGTGACTTCCGTAAGGCTGTCGCATGAATAGAAAGCACTACCACCGATGGTTGTTACGCTGTTTCCTATGGTGACTTCCGTAAGGCTGTAGCAGTGATAGAAAGCACCGCTACCGATGGTTGTTACACTGTCAGGGATGGTTATACTCGTAAGGCTGTTGCAGGAAGAGAAAGCAAAATGACCGATGCTTGTTACACTGTCAGGGATGGTGTCTTCCGTAAGGCTGTAGCAGTAACGGAAAGCCTCATCACCGATTGTTGTTACACTGTTTCCGATGGTTACGCTCGTAAGGCTGTTGCAGGAAGAGAAAGCACTACCACCGATGGATGTTACACTGTTTCCTATGGTGACTTCCGTAAGGCTGTCGCAGTGATAGAAAGCACCGCTACCGATGGTTGTTACACTGTCAGGGATGGTGACTTCCGTAAGGCTGTCGCACCAACGGAAAGCAAAATCACCGATGGTTTTTACACTGTCTCCTATGGTGACTTTTGTAAGGCTGTCGCAGTCAGAGAAAGCCAAATCACCGATGGTTGTTACACTGTCGGGTATGGCGTAAGCTGTTCTTTGGTTACCAATCGGATACTGTATAAGTGTTGTTTTATCCTTATTAAATAATACTCCGTATTCATCATTTGAAAAATACCGATTGTTTTCATCGACAGCTATTGTCGTAAGGCTGTCGCAGTAACAGAAAGCACTATCACCGATGGTTGTTACACTGTCAGGTATGGTGACTTTCGTAAGGCTGTCGCACCAATAGAAAGCATCATCACCGATGGTTGTTACACTGTCACCTATGACGACTTCCGTAAGGCTGTCGCAAGAAAAGAAAGCACTATTACCGATGGTTGTTACACTGTTACCGATGGTTGTTACACTGTTACCGATGGTTATGCTCTTAAGGCTGTCGCAGTCAGAGAAAGCATAATCACCGATGGTTGTTACACTGTCTCCTATGGTGACTTCCGTAAGGCTGTCGCAGTCAGAGAAAGCAGCATAACCGATTGTTGTTACACTGTCAGGGATGGTGACTTCCGTAAGGCTGTCGCACTCATAGAAAGCCCGATCACCAATGGTTGTTACACTGTCTCCTATGATGACTTCCGTAAGGCTGCAGCAGTAACCGAAAGCCCAATCACCGATGGTTGTTACACTGTCTCCTATGGTGACTTCCGTAAGGCTGCAGCAGTAACCGAAAGCCCAATCACCGATTGTTGTTACGCTGTTTCCGAAGGTTACGTTCGTAAGGCTGTCGCAAAAATAAAAAGCCTCTTCACCGATGATTGTTACACTGTCAGGGATGGTGACTTCCGTAAGGCTGCCGCAGTCAAAGAAAGCATAATCACCGATGGTTGTTACACCGTCGTTTATAACAACTGACTTAATGTTGTTGCTATAAAACGGTGAACTATAATAATTTTCATAATCCGTCATCGGACCCGTACCGCTGATAACAAGCTCATCTGTGGTGATGTTATACTCCCAATAAACATTATCACCGCACTGACCTGTTGCGTTAAGTGCACTTGCCGAAACAGCAAAGCACACTAAAGCTGTCACAACAACGGCAACAAACAAAAAGATTTTCTTGATGTTCTTCTTCATTTTTATCCCTCCTACAAATTTTATAATATAACTTTACCACCATTCTCCCCAAAAATCAATAATCAATCAAAAATTGATGAATTCCCAATACATCCGCGGTAACACATTTCCCAACGGTACGCCACGCAGGGCGTACCCTACGCGGTACGTTGCCGTTCTGCTCAAAAGCTCCTTCGGCGGCATAACGGCTCCCTTCACGCCCCAACTGACCCGCGCCCCTTCCGCAATTGCGAACTCCGCATTCCTAATTTTCAAAAAACACTTTACTTTTTCAATTTAGTGTGTTAAAATGTCAGGGAAGATCATTGCTATAAAAGGAGAAAACAGGTAATGGCGTATAATAAGAACGAAAAAATCAACTCCAATCTCAAGTATTTTTACGAAACAATACTTAAAATCGAAACCCTCGAGGAATGCGAAGCACTCTTTGACGATATGTGCACAAAGACCGAGCTTGCTTCAATCTCTCAGCGCGTTGTTGTTGCAAAGATGCTCAGCGAAAAGCGTGTTTACAGCGACATCGTTGCCGAAACGGGCGCAAGCACCGCAACAATCAGCCGTGTAAACCGTTCCCTCGCCTTCGGTGCCGGCGGTTACGATATGATTTTCTCAAAGGAAGGAAAGTAAGGTAAGTCATGGCAGGTTACGGCGATTTTTCATATTATTATGATCTGCTGACCGAAAACGTGGACTACGGGAAAAGATGTGACTATATCTGTGATCTCCTTGCTGAAAACGGTGTCGGCAAGGGGATTTTGCTTGACCTTGCCTGCGGAACAGGTACGCTGAGTGTACTTCTGAGTCAGCGTGGCTTTGATGTTATCGGTACCGATGCCTCAGAAGATATGCTCACAAAGGCTCAGGAGAAAAAGTACGAAAACGCTCCCGATGCCATTTTCCTTTGTCAGAAAATGGAGGAGCTTGACCTTTTCGGTACAATCAACGCGGCAGTCTGCACCCTCGACAGCATCAATCACCTCACCGACATTGAATCGGTCAGAGAGGTTTTCCGCAGAGTCAGTCTTTTTATGGAGGACGGCGGCATTTTCATTTTCGATGTCAACACCCCCTACAAGCACAAGGAAATCCTCGGAAACAACACCTTCGTTTACGATCTCGATGAGGTTTACTGTGTCTGGCAGAACTCAACTGACGAAAGCCTTCTCACAAGGGTAAGCCTTGACATCTTCGAGTATGATGAGGAAAGCGACAGCTACATCCGTTACGGCGAGGAATTTTCCGAAAAGGGCTACAGGCTCGATGACCTTAAGGAAATTGCTGAAAGCTTCAGGTTTGAAACCGTAGGCATTTACGAGGAAATGACAAAAAATCCCGTTAAGGCCAATACGCAACGGGCAGTCTTCGTGCTGAAAAAGCACGGTACACAATAATAATTCGGAGTGCGGAATTCGGAATTCGGAGCACCTGCGGTGCAGTAGTCAGTAGTCCGTACCCCTTCTGTCGGCTTTGCCGACATCTCCCCTTTCAGGAGGGAAAAACAAAATATGCTTTCTGACCTTCACATCAAAATCATCTCTGCGGAGAAAAATTCAAAATCATATATATCCGGCACGCGACATCAATTCTGCATTTTGCACTCTGCATTCTGCATTTAATAAAACGAGGTAAAACAAATGGGTAAATTAGTAAGATGTATTTCACAGGACGGCACCATCATCGCAATGGCCGTCGATTCAACAGATATCGTAAGACGCGCTGAGGAAATTCACAAAACCTCTGCCGTCTGCACTGCTGCTTTAGGTAGACTGCTGACTGCCGCTTCGCTTATGGGAAGCTCCCTCAAGGGCAAGGACGACAGCGTCACTGTCCGCATGAGAGGTGACGGCCCTGCCGGTACGGTTATGGCAGTTTCCGACAGTGAGGGCAATGTCAGAGGCTACGTTCAGCAGAGCGTTGTGGAAATTCCCCTCAACGCAAAAGGTAAGCTTGATGTTTCGGGCGCCATCGGTAAAAACGGCTTTCTTACCGTTATAAAAGACCTTGGCATGAAGGAGCCTTATGTGGGACAGGTGCCCATCATCAGCGGTGAAATCGCCGAGGACATCACTGCCTACTACTCCACAAGCGAGCAGACTCCGACGGTCTGTGCTCTCGGCGTACTCGTAAATCCCGACCTTACAGTACGGGCGGCAGGCGGACTCATCATTCAGCTTCTTCCGACCGCACTTGACGACACCATTGACAAGGTTGAGGAATGCATCAAGGATTTAAAACCGATTTCCTCTCTCATTGACAGCGGAATGACTCCCGAGGAAATCTGCCATCACGCCCTCAGACTTTTCGACCTTGACATTCTTGACTCCGCCGAGCCTTCTTACAAATGCTACTGCTCAAGAGAGCGTGTTGAGGCCGCACTCATCAGCACAGGCAAGGAGGAGCTTACCGAAATGAGCAAGGAAGAAAAAACCGAGGTTTCCTGCCAGTTCTGCGACATCAGGTACACCTTCAGCGGAAAGGACATTGAAAAGCTAATTAAGAGGGCAACCAAATAATTGCTATACTATATATAATATATACTGCAGAGCTCTGATGCCCTGCAGTCTTTTTTACGCGAATCCGAGTAAAAACCGTACCCGAAAAAAACTTGAAATTTTTTTCAAAAAAGTGTTGACAAAAAAACCTTTTTGTTGTATAGTATACAAGTCGTCGCGATAGTGGCGGCAGATGTGGGAGCATAGCTCAGCTGGGAGAGCATCTGCCTTACAAGCAGAGGGTCACAGGTTCGAGCCCTGTTGTTCCCACCATATGGCCCGGTAGTTCAGTTGGTTAGAACGCTAGCCTGTCACGCTAGAGGTCGACGGTTCGAGCCCGTTCCGGGTCGCCATAAAGAGGATGAAAATCCTCGATTTGCCTCTGTAGCTCAGTTGGTAGAGCAGTGGACTGAAAATCCACGTGTCGTTGGTTCGATTCCGACCGGAGGCACCACAAATGCGGATGTAGCTCATCTGGTAGAGCGCCACCTTGCCAAGGTGGAGGTAGCGAGTTCGAGCCTCGTCATCCGCTCCAGTAAAAGACCATCGCTGAAGCGGTGGTTTTTCTTTAAAATACTTTCAGAAAAGGTAAAAAAGTCCTTGATTTTTCCCCTTCTCTGTTGTATAATGAATCACGCGAATAGATATGGAGAGTTGTCCGAGCTGGTCGAAGGAGCACGATTGGAAATCGTGTAAGTCGCTAAAACGGCTTCGAGGGTTCGAATCCCTTGCTCTCCGCCAAAAAATAGAAGGTAGTACCGATAGGTGCTACCTTTTATTTTTTCGATAGAATCAAAAGCAAGGGATTCGAACAAGGAGGGAGCGAAGCGGAAGAAAACAGTCCGGTGGACTGTTTTCGCCGACGGGGCAACGAAGCCGTCAGGCGAGGCGATAGCGCGGTAGCGCGAGACAAAATCCCTTGCTCTGACGCCAAACGAAAATCCGTTCAAGCAAGTGAGCGGATTTTTAATAATTTTTATTCAGTCTTTTCCTTATACATCCTCATAAGCTCTGCTACGTACTCTTACTCGGTGTTGAGCTTGCCCCAAAAGCCGTAAGCTTGCATAACTGCTTTATCATTTGTATGATGTGCTTTGCGGAGTAAGGCGGGCATAGTACTGTTTTATTCTAAACTATTGAAAAAATTTTTAGTTTTTGTTAAACTGACAACAGTGAGGTGATAGCAGTGTTAAAAGCCAACTGGATACTTCCCGCCTATAATATGGGTAAGGTGTGTCCGCTTTTCAGAAAAGATTTCTATATAGATAAACAGGTAGACTCCGCTTTCCTTTATGTGACAGCAAGGGGTGTGTATGAAGCAGTCCTTAACGGTCAGCGTGTCGGTGATTTTGTTATGGCGCCGGGGTGGACCTCCTATCACAACCGTCTGCAGGTCCAAGTCTATGATGTAACAGCGCTTTTGCAAGAAGAAAATACTTTGATTTTGCAGCTTTCTGAAGGTTGGTTTTGGCGATTGAAAAAACCTGAGTCAAAGGCAATTATCGCTCAGCTGCATGTTGTCTTCACTGACAGTACCATACAGGACATCGGCACCGATGACAGTTGGCTTGTCGCAGAAAGCAATCTGCGTTTTTGCCATCTGTATAACGGTATTATATACGATGCGGCTTACACACCCGTTTTTGATACTTATGCGGCGATAGCAGCGGACAATACCCAGAATCTGTTGATAGTACAGGAAGGTGAAACCGTAAAAGAGCAGGAGCGACTCAGTGTAAAAGAGGTTATCCTTACACCTAAGGGTGAAACTGTATTGGATTTCGGTCAGAATATGACAGGCTGTCTCGAAATCACCATAGATGCAGAAGAAGGCGACGAGCTTTCCTTTTCCTTCGGTGAAATTCTCGATAAAGACGGTAATTTCTATAACGCTAACTATCGCAGTGCAAAAGCACTCTATAAATACACCTGCAAAGACGGTAAACAAACCTACAAGCCGACCCTTACCTTCTATGGCTTTCGCTATGTACGAGTAGATTCATACCCCACTGATATTGATCCGAAAAATTTTACTGCCATTGAAGTACACAGCGACCTTAAACGCACCGGATATATTGAGAGCTCTGACAATTTGCTCAATCAGTTGTTCAGTAACATCATATGGGCACAGAAGGATAATTTCCTGGATATTCCCACCGATTGTCCGCAACGTGACGAGAGGTTGGGATGGACAGGAGACGCACAGGTGTTTATACGCACTGCAAGCTATAACTATGATGTGTTGAAATTTTTTAAAAAGTGGCTAAATGATGTCAAAGCCGAGCAGTATAAAAACGGTGCGATACCCGATTTGGTACCGTCTATATACCCACGTAAGCCGAGAATAAGTACAGCCTGGGGCGATGCTGTAGCTATTTGTCCGTGGCAATGCTATCTGACCTATGGTGATACTGAAATCTTAGAAAATCTATTTGACCCGATTTGCAAATGGGTAGATTATATCACCGAAGAGACCACTAAACCATATTTGTGGTTTGGGGGTAAGCATTATGCCGACTGGTTGGAGCTTGGTGGAAAATACGGAAAATTCAAAGGCCCCACCCGTGACGATCTTGTTGCGTCTGCTTATTACGCCAACACAGTGAATTTGCTCATAAAAACAGGCAAGGTTCTCAGAAGGGATATTTCACATTATGAAACGCTATACAAAAACATACGCGCTGCATTTATAGCAGAATTCCGTGACGACTTCAGAACACAGACTGAGCATGTGATGGCACTTCATTTCGAACTCACAGATAAGCCACAGGCTGTTGCAGATTCCCTTGCTGCACTGATTCATAAACAAGATTACATGATACAGACCGGTTTTGTCGGAACACCTTATATTCTGCACGTATTATCCCGCTACGGCTATGCTGAGCTTGCCTACACACTGCTTCTGAGAAAGGAATATCCATCGTGGCTGTACCCCATAAGTAAAGGTGCCACCACTATCTGGGAGCATTGGGACGGAATTAAACCGAACGGCGATATCTGGCCCGTATCCATGAATTCCTATAACCACTATGCATACGGTGCAGTAGGCGATTGGATGTACGGCGTTATGGCAGGTATCAACACAGTTGAAGATGCTCCCGGCTTTGCCAAAGTTCATTTCGCTCCCATCCCTGATGACCGCATCGATTGGTTCAAAGCAGAAATTGACACCGCAAAGGGCAAAGTATCTTCACGCTGGTGGCACAAAAACGGCAAAGTACATTATGAAATCAACACACCTGTTATTTCTACTGCTCTTATCGAAGGCAAAGCATACACTCTTTCTCCAGGCAAGCATATTTTCTGACAGATTTAAGTTGCATTTCTGCACACAATATATCGGTAAATCAAAACCATCTGCAACACCCCACAAAACCCGTTGCATTGTATCAACTATTGTAATTCCTTTCAATCGCTAAATAGCGACCGGACTTAAACCCCTAAGGGTTATAACGCAACGCTCCCGAAAACTGTTGCATTGTATTAAAATATGCGTGGAACCACACAAAAAATGATAACGGTACCTTCGGGTGCCGTTATTATTTTTCAGTTGAAATCAAAAGCAAGGGATTCGAAGCCTGAGAGGGTGAGGAGCGTTAAGAAAACAGTCCGGTGGACTGTTTTTAGCGACGAAGCGTGAGGCGGGTACTGTTGCGAAGCAACGGTCGCCGAGGGCGGTGAACGCGAATCGGACACATCCCTTGCTCTGACGCCATAATCAATATCACTGTTGATACAATGTTGTCGACGGTGGTATCGTTGATTTTTGGATGGACAATCGTTAAATTGTGGGGTATCGTTGAAAGGTTAAATTAGAATCAGATCGATAAATTGGAATTTGTTTAACTGTTAAATAACCAAACTATATTTTATTGCCAACGCCATTTAGAATAGTACCCATTTATAGAATACCAAACGTACTCTGTTTCTTCACCATTTGTAAAAACTCGTATTGCTCCCATTTGTTCCTCTTCAATCTCTGTAAAACCACGTGATTCCATATATTCTATAAAAACCTCACCATTTGGCTGAGCAAGTACCACTTTGGGCGATGCTTGAATTTCAACATACTCCTTGTCTAAAACAGATATTTGAAAATAACCACTTACAACAGAAAATGGATTTCCTGTATTAAATGTGGCATATGATATAAAACAACTTCCAAAAAGAATAATAATTAGAACTGCGGAAACAAGTGTAGTAATTATAATTCTACGACTTCTTTTCTTGCTTTTTTTGATTTCATTATTGGCATACTCGATTGTATCTTTAATAACAGATTCCGCATCATTCCTGTTCATTGTCTTCACCTCCAGTTAATAAATCATATAAACTAATTTCCAACACTTTTGAAATGGGAATCAGCATTGATATATCGGGAAAAGATATGCCACGCTCCCATTTGCTGATAGCTTTATCGGTAATGTTTAATTTATCTGACAGCTCTTTTTGCGACATGCCTTGTTTTTTTCGATTCTCACAAATGAATTTGCCAGTTTTCTTAGCATCCATCTTTTCCCTCCTCTCTAACATGATTATATTACAGTTATAAAAGGGAGTAAACCGACTGTTGGTTTACTTCTTTCATATCAAAGACAAATTCTTATTTGCCGAACCAATTATAACACCAATATAAAACAAAAATCAACGGTTTTCCCACCGTCGCTTTGACAAATGTAAAATGTTTTACAAAACTACCTCCGCACCATTCCTGAACACTTCAAACTCAACAGTTAAAACTTCTCACTTTCTTTTTGAACAGTCTGTTAAATCTTTTCAAAGCTCTTCAAACAAAGTAAAACTCTGTTGCCTTTTTTATTCTTTTATAGTATATTGTATGTGTAGAGATAGCGAAAATTTCTACGAGAAAAGGAGAATCAACTATGAAAACATCAAAATTTAAAAAAGGGTTATCATTGCTGTTGTCAGTTATTATGCTCCTGACAATGCTGCCCTCAACAGTGTTTACTCTTGCGGCAAATGAAAGCTACCCGGTAATGGAGCAATTCACCGCTGCTTCAAGCACAGAATTTCACGCTTATTACAGCAGCATTTATTCCGCGACCTTCCTTGATAAAATAGACTGGGAGGATATAAACAGTTCCTATCTGTACTGGGACTCCTCCGCAAATAACGACAACAGCGTTATTGCATATATCTATCTTAACGAGGAGCAGACAGCTCTTGCAAAAGCCGACAGATATGATCTGTATATCGCAGGTGACGGCGGAGTCGGAGCAAACCCAAACTCAGGCTTTATCTTCTACTTCTTTTCAGCACTCGAGGAGGTAAGAGGCTGCGAAAACTTCAAAACCTCTGCCGCAACCACATTTTACGGTATGTTCTATGAATGCAAGAAGCTCAGAAGCATCACCGGCATAAACTGGGACACAAGCAATGTCACAGATATGAGCTATATGTTCAGAAACTGCCACGAGCTTACAGAGCTTGACCTCAGCAGCTTTAACACAAGCAAGGTCACCACAATGAAATTTATGTTCTATTATTGCCAGAAGCTTGAACATATATATGTCGGTACCGGCTGGACAACGGAGTCCATCGCTAACCTTAATGACGGTGTCTTTAACTGCTGCTACGCCATAATGGGCGGTAAGGAAATCTATGACAAGGAGTTCCAATATTTCCCTCCCGGTGCAGAATATGCCAAGCTTAGGGAGGACGGCGGTTTCCTCGATCTTTACATACCCGATATATACACGGTAACCTACTCCTTTGTCGGTGATGTGATTCCCGAAAATGCTACAGTCCCCTCCCCTGCAGATTACGAAGCAGGTACAGCTGTTAAGGTTGCCGATGCTCCCTCTGCCGAAGGTTATATTTTCTCCGGCTGGTCAACAGAAGATGCCGAGGTTGTTGACGGAGAATTCATAATCAATAACGATGTTGAGCTTGTCGGCTCATGGACCAAGCTTTACAAGGTCGAATACAAATACACAGAGGGCTTTGAAATACCCGAGGGTGCTCCGGAAATTCCCGATGCAGAGCTTTGGTTCGCACCCGGTGAGGATGTGCCCTTATACGGTATACCCTATGTTCCCGGCTATGTCTTCGTAGGCTGGGAAACCGAGGACACAGAAATTTTCGGTGACGGATTCATAATGCCCGAAAACGATGTTGTTATTTACGGCTACTTCAAAAAGCCCGTTGAAAGCGTTGAATTCATCGGCGGAGACATTACAATCGGCAAAGACGAAACTGAAAAATTAAATGTGTACGTCAAGCCCGAGGATGCAACAATAAAGGATCTCCTGTACGAATCAAGTGATGAAAGCGTTGTAACCGTTGACAAGTACGGCAACATCACCGCAGTCGGTGAAGGCACCGCCACAATCACCGTCACGTCAAAGGACGATCCCTCGAAGACCGATACCATAACTGTTACAGTCAAGATCCCCGTTGAGGAATTGACTGTTGACAAAACAGAGATCAACCTCAACAAGGACGATACTGATAAAATTACAGCAACCGTAACTCCCGACGAGGCAACCAACAAGGAAATCATTTACGAATCAAGCGATGAATCCGTTGTTACGGTTGATGAAAACGGTAATGTTACTGCAGTCGGCGAAGGCAGTGCAACAATCATTGTTTCGTCAAAGGATGATCCCTCTCTCCGTCAGGAGATTAAGGTCACAGTCAAGGTTCCCGTAACAGAGATTACTGCAACAGAGGATTTCACAATCCTTGTCGGTGAAGAAAAAAACGTTGAAGCAAAAACAAACGAGGACGCAACAAACAAAGAGCTTATATACGAATCAAGCGATCCCTCAATCGTGAAGGTAAGTGACGACGGTACTGTTGTGGGTGTCGGTGAAGGCACCGTAACAATCACGGTAACATCAAAGGACAACCCTGAAATCAAGGAAACAATTACAGTAACCGTAACAAAAAAGTATACCGTTACCTATGAATTTATAGGCGAGGTTATCCCCGAAAATGTAACTGCTCCCGAAGCAAAGGAATACATCAGCGGCTCAGAGGTAACAGTTGAAGCCGATGCAAGCGCCGAGGATTATGTGTTCTCCGGCTGGTCAACAGAGGATACAACCGTAGCTGACGGCAGATTCACAATAAACAATGATGTGCATTTTGTCGGCTCCTGGACAAAAATCAAATACTACAATGTTACATACAGATACGAGGGTGAAATCCCCGAGGGTGCTCCTGCAGTACCTGCAGAAAAGTCCTACAGAGAAGGCTCCCTTGCAGCAGTTGAAAATGCTCCCGCACTTGACGGCTACACCTTCTCAGGCTGGTCAACAGATGATGTAACCGTAGCTGACGGCAGATTTGAAATCTTCGGTGATGTTGAGCTTGTCGGCAAATGGGAAAAGATTATTATTGATGTTGAGGAAATCATTGTCGACAAAAGCGAAATCAACCTCGAGGAAGGCGAAGCTGATAAAATCACAGTCACAGTAAAGCCCGACGATACAACAAACAAGGAGGTTACCTTTGAATCAAGCGACGAGACAATCGTTAAGGTTGATGAAGACGGTAACATCGAGGCAGTCGGCGAGGGTG
>JAZSAM010000077.1:0-4200 GCA_045601905.1 Acutalibacteraceae bacterium
CTGATGATTTTTTAAAGAGCGAATTTTTGTCAAGACAAGGCACAAAACGCAGTAAATCCTTTCGGATTTACGAGTATTTTAACAAGGGATTGGCGAAAATCCGCCTGTAAAAAACGGGTTCGGATTATACTCGTCAACCTACAATAAAGGAATCCGAACCGCAATTCGGGCAGAAATTTGCTTTATCCTCAGCTGCAGCACCGCAGGATGCACACTTTTTCATTATTTCCCCTCCGCTTTAAACCAAAGGATAAAGATTATTCATATCATCAGACATCATAAATCTCGGATACTTTTCAAATGTGTTTACGGTAGGCTGATTTTCGCTTAAGATAAGATCAACGGCAAAGGCACCAAGCTCTGTACCGCGACGGAATGCCACATGGTCAGCGTTCTTGATAAACCAGGTTGCTTCGGGATAATGACAGGTTGAAGCGTTGATGACCTTGTCGGCTGAAATGAATTCGGGAGCAACGCCCTTGAGCTGCTCATCGGAAAGCCTTTCACCGTAGGGTGCGATTGTTGCAAAGTTACTTGTAAGATCACTTTCAAGGGTGCTGTCACTGTTGAGGTTTGCGTGGGGATAAATGGGAATAAGGGGCTGATTGTAGCTTGAGGTGAAGACAACCTTAACACCGTCAGCATAAGCCTTGGCGATTGTTTCCTCTGTTGAGCAGACAAACCTTTCGGTTTCCTTAAGCTGACCGATTACATCGGCATACTTGTCCTGTGCACCTGCGAAAATAAAATCCATACCCGAAGCAAAGTCCTCATCGGGACAAAGCGCCCACATGCCTACTGCAGTGCCGAGAATGTCACGGAGTCCTCCGTAATAAGCCTTTTCCGTGCTGTCGGCAACAAAGCCGTTGAGGAAGTCACAGAGCATATCTGTTGCGCCGAGAGCCTTTGCAACAAGAAGAAGTATGCTTGTGATGATGTCAAGTCCGTCATTGGGCATAAAGCTGAGAATGAAGGGCTCGAGGGTTTCCTCGGTGAAAACGATTCTGCCGTTAAGGGCATCACCGCAGACATAAGTGCCGTTATGAGCAGCTGAAAGGTAAGCGACGCTTTCAAGCTTCTCGTTACCCTTGTAATAAAGATAAGCAGTTGTAACCATACCGCCCATACTAAGTGCGGCAATATGTACCTTGTCCTTGCCTGTCTGCTCGAGGGCAAGGTCAATCATTTTATCAAGCTCGGCTGCAATCTTTTCGGGATTCTTTCTCCAGTCATAGGTGAAGTAGAAAACATTTTCCGCACCGATTCTGTCACTCATCTCAAGAGCAAGGCTTCCCTCACCTGCAAGGCCGAAGGTCTCACTGTTAAGCTCGGGGAACTCGTCAATTGAGCCGTAATACTGCTTCATACCGACATTTTCCTTTGCGGATGAGCCGTCGGGATTGCTCGCAATCGGGCCCATTACTGCCCAGACTGCATCAAGGATTGCGTCCTGAAGAAATTCCTGATTGCCGAGAACAAACTTGCCCATAATAAGGTCGAAAATCAGGTTGATTACATCGAAAACTTCAATTTTCATTGCGGCTTCACCGCTGTCGAGATAAGTAAGGCCGCCGAAGTCGATACCTCTTACAATAACAACGGGGTTGCCGTCATAGGCATTTTCCTGTGTCTCTGCCGCAAAAGCAGGCACACACATTGAAAACACCATAATGAGACTTAACATAAGTGCACAGATTTTCTTCATTTTGTTTACTTCCTTTCTTGTTTACATTTATGATTAAAAAAGTTTTTCATAAACAGACCGGCAGAGAGTCCCTTACTGCTTGCTACTCTCCGTACTTCTCCTCAATATAGGAGATAAAGTCGGCAACGGCACCCTTATTGCAGTGGCAGGCGTGAAACTCCACGATTTCGTGAAGCTTCTTCGGAGCCTGGGCACAGCAGGCAGGATGCGAGACAGCTTTGAGCATGTCATAATCGTTGAAATAGTCGCCGATTGCAAAAACATTCCTTTCATCAACGCCGAGCATTTCTGCAAGCACCCTTACGGCGTTGCCCTTGTTTGTGCTTTCGTTTACAAGATCAAAGGATGCTATTGAAGTGTCAATATATCTTGCATTCTCGGGCTTTTCAGCACACACAAAGCTCTTTATCCTGTCCTTATTCCAAGGCATACAGAAAAAGATTACCTTGCCCCAGTTACCCTTCGGCACCTCGGAAAGGGATTTACAGCTTTTATGCTCGAGAGAATCAATATACATCATCACCCTCGAAGAAATCTTCGGCTTTACAAGATAAACATCCTCATCGGTGAAAACTGCAATTTCAAGAGTCGGAAAACGGTCAAGTGCCTTTTGTATGACGCTTTCACAGCCCAAAGGAATTTTGTTGAACCAGAGGTACTTTTTCTTCGTGAAATCGTAAATACCTGCACCGTTAAGGACAATTGCAGGAGTTTTCACATCGGGAAGATTTTTGTAGTGAGTGTAAAGTGAGGGTACGCTTCTTGCAGAAGCGAGAGTGAAATGACCTCCCTCATCCTTTGTAAAACGGCGGATTGCCTCGGTGTTTACCTTCGGAGTACGCCTTAATTTGTTGTTAAGTGTGCCGTCAATGTCCGACACAAGAAGAAATTTTTCACAGTTCTTTTTCATAAATCAATAGTTATACACGATGTTGTCTTTGTATTTTTCGGCCAGGGAAAGAAGCTCCTCTTCGGTGAGGTAAGCGGTTGTACAGCCTACTGCAGTAACACATTTCCCGCCCGTAAGATTACCGTAAAGGACACATTTTTCCACAGGCTCACCCTTCATTATACCGTACATAAAGCCTGCAAAAAAGGCATCGCCTGCGCCCGTTGAGTCAACACGGACAAACTCGTCAACGCTTTTTACAAGGGTGAAGCTTTCGCCGTCATAAACGAGACAGCCGTCCTTGTCAAGCTTGACAATTGCGGTGTCAAGATAGTTTTTAAGTATCCTTGCCGCTTCCTTGGGATCGTCGGTGCCCGTAAGCTTGAGAGCCTCTGTTCTGTTGGGAAGGAAGAAGTCGGCAATTCTGAGAAGCCTTTCGTAGCCCTCAAGAGTCATATCATCATAAAAGCCCGTGTCGAGAATGACCGTTGTCCCCTCTTTTTTGAGCCTTTCGTAAACCTCGGGAAAGCCCGTGTGCATAGCAACTGCCTTTGCACCCGTGAGAGCCTTGTAAACATCCTCACCCTTGACGGCAGCTTCCTCGTTACCGTAGGTGACGAAGGTACGGTCATTCGGAGTAATCGCAGCAGCTGTGATGTTGACGGCGATGTTCTTTCCCCCGAAAACATTCACAGGCTCAACACCAGCTTTTCTGAACTCCTCTTTTGCAAAAAAGGAGAACATATCCTCGGAAAGCTCCGTTACTGTTTTTGTCCTTACACCGAGGCGTGAAAGGGTAATCATTGTACCCGGGACACCTCCGCCGATGCAAAGAGAAAACTTATCTGTATAGATTTCCTCGCCCTCATTGGGAAGACGGGGCATTTTATCAAAAAGCAAATCGACATTTGTTTTGCCGTAGCCTGCTGCAAATTCCATTTTATCATTCCTTAAAGCTTTTTTACACTATCATTTTAAACAAGGAAGGAAAAAATGTCAATAGAATATTGATTATTGGAGTAGTAAGTAGTAAGTAGTGAGTAGTAAGGGGCGCCTTCGCTGAGCAATATCATTAACTTAAGGTTTAAATTGTCATTCTGAACGAAGTGAAGAATCTCAAACGCTTTATTCAAAAGATCCTTCGCGTTGCTCAGGATGACAAGGCAAAGTCGCTGCCTTTTAGTAAATGACATTTATCTTTGAGGGCCCCTACTACTCAACTCGGCTCTCGGTTCTTTGGCCCTTGGCCCTTATTTCTGCATTCTGCACTCTGCATTTGTGCCTTTAAATCCCCGTAATTCCGTAATTCCGCATTCCGCATTCCGAATTATACTGAGGTGTTTTCTTTATTACTTGCTCGGCATCTTTTACCGATAGTCTCTTAACTGCTTTAGTGCCCCGGACGCCTCGTGGCGGCGGGCCAGTTACTTTGTCAAGAGCGACAAAGTAACCAAAGCGCCCTTTGGGCTACTGAGCTTTTACAACTATTCATTTATCCGCCGTCGCAAAAAGGAAAGTCCCGACACCTCACGGACTTCGCCGTGAGACAGTCCACCGCGGTGAATTTGTCAAGTCAATTAAATCCGTCCCGCGTTATAGAGTAAAA
>JAZSAM010000078.1:0-3198 GCA_045601905.1 Acutalibacteraceae bacterium
CTACCAAAGAAACCCTTTAAAGCTGTAAAAATCAGCAAAAGCAGGCAAAAACAAGGTTTTTGCGTTTTATGCTATAAACAAACCTCGCCCTCGGAGTACCTTTGTACGCCGTCGGGCAAGCCAAAATAAAGCTGAACGCTTTATTTTGGCTCGGTTTGTTCATTCTGCGCATTTTTTCCTAGCCCCTAAAAAGGGGATGTAAAAAAGATTTTTTTACATCCCCTGCTTTTATTTTGTATTTCAAATTAGACTACAGGCTTTCCGAAGGCAAATTCAACGGGCTTGATGTAGGTAAGTCTCGGAGAATCAAAAAAATCTGCCGTGGGAGTTGCGTGATAAACCATAAAGATTTCACCGTTTTCTCTGTAAAGGAAGCTGCAATGACCTGCGTGGTAAATGCTCTTTGCGGCATTATGGAAGCTGAGTCTTGTCGGGCTCTTTATCCAGCTGCAGGGATCAGTCACGTCGCCTCCGCAGTAGGTGAGAAGTCCCAGACAGTAGCCGCCCGAATAGTAGCCGCTTGCCGAATAAACGATGTAAAGATCATCACCGTTATAAAGCACGGCAGGTCCCTCGTTCACCTTCCAGCCGATCTTTTCCCAATGGAAGGTGGGGCTTGAAATTCTTACTGCATTATTCTTACCCTCAGCATCTGTTTTAAGAGTATAGGGGTTTTCCATTTCACAGATGTAAAGGCACTGATGAGCAACATCAACATAAGCAGAGCAAAGGTAATAAAGCTTGCCATCCTTTTTCAGGTATGTTCCGTCAATTGTATTGAGTCCGTCGGGAGCAATGATTCCTTTGAAAGTGTAATCACCGAAAATGTCTTCGGTGTTGCTTTCAAGAATAAAGCTGTATCTGTAATAGTCGTTGTTGTCAGTATATTCCTTTGCCTCGGGCATTGTACCTGCAGGAACTGCGTTTCTGTCAAAAAGTGCGGCAGCAATGATATACCATCTGTCACCGATTTTATGGATTTCGGGCGCCCAGATATCACCGACCGTACCGCTTTCACCCGCCCAGAAAACCGTTTTCTTTTCCGTTACCTCGATTTTGTCAAAGCTTTCGGTTTTAAGGATGTCAACACCGCCGCCCGTGGTGTAGGTATAGTAGCATCCGTCCTGCGTTTCAACGATAAAAGGATCACCGCCGTTATAAGAATCTATCGGCTTGTCATAGGGTGTGTGCATAAAGCCGAGAAGTGAGAAAAGTGCCATAAAAACTGTTGTTAAGGATTTTATAAAATTCTGCATATTTTATTTCCCCTTTCTTTAACAACATAGTAACATAATCCGTTTATTTTTACAATAGGTAATTATATTAAAATTCCTTAATTGACAATTAAAGGCAGTTAGGGTATATTATATATGTAGTTTTTTAAAAGGAGATATGCTTATGTCGAAGAAATCAAATTTTCTTAAATCACCCGTTCTGCCGATTATCTTTCTTGTTGTATCGGTTATCTCGGCAATACTTTTCAGAGCTGCAAGATCAAACTGGGTTTTCATCAACTTAACCCTGGGAATTGAAGCCTTCACCGTGATTCTGCTTTCGCTTATGGTTTTAACTGCAGTGCTTTTCACCGTTCTTTCAGCACTCAGAATTTACGAAGACAAAAAAAGTGACGATGCATTTTATCAGAAAAAGACTTACAATGTTCTTCTTCTCGCAGGCATTGTTCTTTCGGTAATATTCGGTGTATTTGCAATCATTTATTCGTCGGGGCTTGCCTTCGGTGAAAACTCCGAGGTCTTTACCCTTAACCTTAAAAAATCACTTTCAGAGGGTGCTTTTCTTATAATTGTCCCCTTCTTTGCAATTTTTTATCCCGCCCTCGGTTGCAAAGTCAAAAAGGCAGTTCTGGCTCTTGCAATTATTGTGACCGCTCTCTTGGGCATTAACAGCTTTTCTCCGCTTTCACCTTACAAAATCACATCCACTCCGATGATTATCGACAACGGAAGCGGTTACAGTGTTGTGTTTTCAACGAATGATGCAGGCTCAGCGTGGATTGAGTACACCTTTGAGGGTAAGGACTTCAAGGTCTTTGACCAGACGGGCGGAAGAATCAGCAGTGAGCGCAGAATACATAATATCAGCGTACCCTACGAGCACCTGAGAAACAACACCTACAAGGTCGGCTCAACAAGAATAATCGAGGATTTCAGCTACGGAAGCAGAACGGGTAAAACCGTTTTTTCCGACGAATTCACCCTTACCTTCAACGACAAGGAAAATCAGACCTGGCTTGTGATTTCCGACTGGCACACGATGCTCAACAAGGCTTACAGTGCAATTGACAATCTTGAAAGTGAATACGATGCCGTAATTCTTCTCGGAGATTCCACACCCGGTGTTGACTTCGAAGAGCAGGTCATCACAAACACCGTGCAGTTCGGCGGTGAGGTTTCAGGCGGTACAAGACCCATCCTTTATGTAAGGGGGAATCACGAAACAAGAGGCTCTTATGCAGACGAGCTGCCTGCAGCACTCGGTCTTGAGCAATTCTACTATACGGCAGACATCGGTCCCTACTCCTTTGTTGTGCTTGACAGCGGAGAGGATAAGGATGACAGTCACCCCGAATACGGCGGACTTACCGATTATAACACCTACAGAGCAGATATGATTGAGTGGCTCAAGGGTACAGAGGTTAAAAATGACAAGGTAATTGCACTTTCTCACTCGTGGAGAATCAGTGACGTTGAAAAGGAGCTTTCAGTAAACGGCTGGTCGGAGCTTACAAGGCTTAATACCCGTCTGCTTCTTTCAGGTCACGAGCATAAATGCCGTTTCATCGGTGAGAACGAAGATGAAAAGGAATATATTGAAGCTAACCCGAAAATCACAGCCTACATTGACGGTGGTAAGGTCGGTGACGGCTACATTGCTTCACTTTTAACCCTTGACGGTGACGGCTTTGAAATCAGGGCTGTTGACAATAATGGCAATGAAGTTATAAAAGAAAATTTCACCTGGTAAAACAACAAGGGGCTGTAAAAAAAAGTGCAGACCGCATAAAACAAAATAACTAAAGGGTTTCTTTCGGTATTTAACTACCAAAGAAACCCTTTAAAGCTATAAAAATCAGCAAAAGCAGGCAAAAACAAGGTTTTTGCGTTTTATGCTATAAACAAACCTCGCCCTCGGAGTACCTGTGTACGCCGTCGGGTAAACCAAAATAAAGCTGAACGC
>JAZSAM010000079.1:0-30839 GCA_045601905.1 Acutalibacteraceae bacterium
GGAATTCGGAATTGCGGGAAATTTCTCGGGAAGCCGAAAGTGAGATGCCGACAGATCAGTAATGTTATTTTGATTGTTCGGCGCTCTCCTTGAAAAAGTAAAAAGCAAGGGGATGTAAAAAAACTCGTTTTTTACATCCCCTTTTTAGGGGCTAGGAAAAAATGCGCAGAATGAACAAACCGAGCCAAAATAAAGCGTTCAGCTTTATTTTGGTTTACCCGACGGCGTACACAGGTACTCCGAGGGCGAGGTTTGTTTATAGCATAAAACGCAAAAACGTTGTTTTTGCCTGCTTTTACTGATTTTTATAGCTTTAAAGGGTTTCTTTGGTAGTTCAATACCGAAAGAAACCCTTTAGTTATCTTGTTTTATGCGGTCTGCACTTTTTTTACAGCCCCTTTTTGTGTGAATTTTAAAGTAAAACAAATTTATAAGAAAAGTCTCCCGCGATTCCCCATTCCGAATTTACAGGCTTTTCTCCAGCTCCGCCTTGATTGCAAGAATGAACTCCTCTGTGGTAAGAGCAGTTGCCTCAGAGCCTTCCCAGAGACCTACAAGGTCCTTTGTCATTTTTCCGCTTTCAATGGTGCTGATGCATGCCTTTTCAAGCTTTACTGCAAAGTCGCAAAGCTCCTTGTTGCCGTCGAGCTCACCGCGCTTGTTGAGTGCGCCCGTCCAGGCAAAAATTGTTGCAATGGGATTTGTTGAGGTTTTTTCACCGTCAAGATAACGGTAGTAGTGTCTTGTTACGGTGCCGTGTGCAGCCTCGTACTCGTAATTGCCGTCAGGTGAAACAAGGACACTTGTCATCATTGCAAGGGAGCCGAAGGCAGTTGAAACCATGTCGCTCATAACGTCTCCGTCATAGTTCTTGCATGCCCAGATGTAGCCGCCCTTTGAACGTATAACTCTTGCAACGGCGTCATCGATGAGGGTGTAGAAATACTCGATACCGAGCTCGTCGAACTTAGCCTTATAATCTCTTTCAAAAATTTCCTGGAAAATAAGCTTGAAGGTCTGGTCATACTTCTTGGAGATGGTGTCCTTTGAGGAGAACCAGAGGTCCTGCTTTGTGTCAATTGCGAACTTGAAGCAGGAATGGGCAAAGGACTCAATGGAGCTGTCCTTGTTGTACATTGCCTGAAGCACGCCGCCGCACTCGAAATCGTAAACGGTTGCTCTTTGCTCCTGTCCGTCCTCGCTTGTAAAAACGAGCTCAGCCTTGCCGGGCTTTACTGTGCGGAACTCTGTTGCCTTATAAACATCGCCGTAAGCGTGACGGGCAATTGTAATCGGCTTTTCCCAGGTTCTCACGGTGGGCTTGATGCCGCTTACAAGAATCGGTGTTCTGAAAACGGTGCCGTCAAGGATTGCACGGATTGTGCCGTTGGGGCTTTTCCACATTTCCTTGAGCTTATACTCCTCAACACGCTGGGCATTAGGTGTGATTGTTGCACACTTTACACCGACACGGTACTTCTTGATTGCCTCTGCTGCGTCAATGCTTACCTGATCGTTTGTCTCGTCACGGTAAGGCAGACCGAGATCGTAATATTCTGTATTGAGCTCCACATAAGGTGAAAGAAGCTCATCCTTTATCATCTTCCAGATGATTCTGGTCATTTCGTCGCCGTCCATCTCGACGATTTTACCCATTTTAATCTTTTCCATAAGATTTCTCACTCCTTAATTTACTTACCGATAATTTTAGCAAAGTAAAGCCTTAAGGTCAATAGTTTTTGACAAATTCCGCTTTTACACAAAGATTTTTTCCTCCTTGATTTTTTTAACCTATTAGAGTATAATCACATTGTTTATATTTTGAGTTTTTCTGAAAGGAATTAATGCGATGAACATTATTGTTGTCGGCGGCGGAAAAATCGGCTTCAGTCTTGTCTGCGAGCTTGTAAAGGAAGGTCACGATGTTACTTTAATTGATTCGGACAGTGCCACCGTTGAGGAAATTACAAATATATATGACTGTATGGGTGTCTGCGGAAACGGTGTTGACTGCAATGTGCTTGAAAGTGCAGGTGCAAAAGAGGCAGACCTGCTCATTGCCGTCACAGCCTCGGACGAGCTTAATATGCTGTGCTGCTTTCTTTCAAGGGAAATGGGAACAAAAAATACCGTTGCACGTATAAGAAACCCGGAATACAACGGTGATTCCCTTGCCTTTATGCGCCACAAGCTCCAGCTTTCAATGGCAATCAATCCCGAGCAGCTTATGGCACAGGAGCTTTACAACATCCTCAAGATTCCTTCAGCCTTTGATGTTGACTATTTTGCAAGACGCAACCTGGAAATGATTGAGGTAAGGCTCAAGCCGGAAAGCTCCCTTTGCGGCAAAAGGCTTTCAAAAATCCGTGAAAGGCAGAAGGAGGAATTTCTCATCGGTGCAGTGCTTCGCGGCGGTGAGGTCATCATCCCCGACGGCAGCTTTGAGCTTAAGGCAGGCGACGTAATTTCAATTGCCGCTTCACCGGGAGATATGCAGAAGCTTCTCAAGGGACTCGGTCTTCTTAAAAGGGAAGCAAGAAACATTATGATTGTCGGCGGAAGCAAAACCGCCTATTACCTTGCAAAAAAGCTCCTTGAGTCTGGCAACGATGTGCGCATAATCGAAAAAAACCTTGACAGATGCATTGCCCTTAGTGAGCTTCTGCCGAAAAAAGCAATCATTATTCACGGCGACGGCTCAAACAGAGAGCTTCTTCTCGAGGAGGGTATGCGCAGTCTTGATGCCTTCCTTTGTCTTACCGACCTTGACGAGCAGAACATTCTCACCTCGCTTTTCGTTTCAAAGCAGGATGTTCCGACGGTCATCTCAAAGGTCAACAAGCAGGAGCTTACGGATGTTGCGGAAAGCCTCGGACTTGATTATATGGTTTCAACCAAGCAGCTGACCACGGAGATTGTTCTTCGCTACACAAGAGCTCTCGGAAATTCCAGAGGCAGTGCCGTTGAAACCCTCTACAAGATAATGGACGGCAAGGCAGAGGCCCTGGAGTTCAGGGCAAGCAAGGATTCTCCCGTTACGGGCGTCCCCATCAGAGAGCTTTCAATCAAGCCGGGCGTCCTCATCGTCGGCATCATCAGAGACGGTAAAAAGGCTCTTATCCCCACAGGTGGCGATATGATACTCGAGGGTGACAGCGTAATTGTTTTAAGCGCAAGCCACAGACTCAACGACCTTTCGGAAATTGTGAGGTAAGATCATGAACAGAAGAATGGTTTTAAGCATGGTGGGAAAGGTTGTGCTTCTTGAAGCAGCACTGATGGTTCCCGCACTTATCACTTCAGTTGTTTACAAAGAGGCCTGCATTGCGGATTTTGCCGTTGCAATCGGTGTTTCCCTTGCAGTCGGATGCCTTCTGACCTTTGCTTTCAAGCCCTCGTCAAATGTAATTTTCGCCAAGGAGGGCTTCGTCATTGTTGCTCTTTCCTGGCTCGCCCTTTCAGCAATCGGCGCTCTTCCCTTTTATTTCAGCAGGGAAATCCCGTCTTACATCGACGCCTTTTTTGAAACGGCAAGCGGCTTTACAACCACGGGTGCTTCAATTCTCACCGATGTTGAGAGCATGAGCAGAGGCCTTTTGTTCTGGCGCTCCTTTACTCACTGGCTCGGCGGCATGGGTGTACTCGTTTTTGTTATGGCTGTGGTAAACAACCTTTCCGACAGAAGCATTCACATTCTGCGAGCTGAATCACCGGGCCCCGTTGTGGGAAAAATGGTGCCTAAAATGAAGGAGACAACGCGCATACTCTACATCATTTATATTGCACTTACCCTTTTAAACATTGTGATGCTTTTAATCGGCGGCATGCCTCTTTTTGAAAGCATTGTTCACGCTTTCGGCACGGCGGGCACGGGAGGCTTTGGTGTTAAGGCTGATTCTTTCGGCTCCTATTCACCTTATTTACAGTGGGTTACAACTGTTTTTATGCTGCTTTTCGGCATAAATTTCAATATTTATTATCTTCTTTTAATTAAAAAGTGGAAAATCGCATTTAAAAGCGGAGAGCTGTGGTTTTATTTAAGTATGGTTACGGTTGCTGTGACGCTTATCTGTATCAATGTTTATCCTCTTTTTGATAGTGTGGGTGAAGCATTACGCCATTCGGCTTTTCAGGTTGCTACAGTGGTCAGCACCACAGGCTATGCAACGGTGGATTTCAATCAATGGCCGGCTTTTTCGAAAATGCTTTTGCTGATGCTGATGTTTATAGGTGCCTGTGCGGGCTCAACGGCAGGCGGCTTTAAATGTGCGAGGGTTGTCATTCTGCTCAAGAAAATCCGCAGGGAGACAAAAAAGCTTCTTCATCCGCGCTCTGTTAATGCTATGCGCTTTGAGGGAAAGGCGGTTCATAATCAGGTTGTGAGCTCCGTCAGTGCATATCTTACTGTTTACATCGTTATTTTTTGCGCTGTGACTCTTATCATCAGCTTGGACGGCTTTGACATTGAAACAAGCATCTCGGCAGCAACTGCCTGCTTTAATAATATTGGTCCCGGCCTGAGTGCTGTCGGACCTGCAGCTAATTATTCCGGCTTTTCGCCATTTTCAAAGCTTATTCTTTCAATGGCCATGCTTCTCGGAAGGCTTGAAATTTATCCTATTTTGCTGACTCTGTCACCTTCTACCTGGGTAAAAAAATAAAAGCCTGCACAGGAAAATGCAGACTGAAAAAACAAGGGTTTCTCCGGTGATTTCCGAAAGAAACCCTTGAATTTTTATTTAAGTCTTGTCAGCTTTTCGGGGTTTGCAACAACAATAAGCCTCATATCACCGTCAAGAGGAGCATTAGGATCAATATCAATATCAACCGAATCATTTTTTCGTATTGCAACAACATTTATTGAATACTTTTTTCTCAGATTCAATTCAATAAGGCTTTTTCCTATCCAGTCCTTTTTGACATTCAACTCAATCATGGAAACATCCTTTGAAAGCTCAATAACATCAATAAAACCGGATGAAAGAAGATTTTTTGCAAGTCTTGTACCCGATTCGCTTTCGGGAAGCACCACTCTGTCCGCACCGATTTTGCTTAAAATCCTTCGATGCATTTCATTGGCACATTTAACAATTACCGTGGGCACTCCCGCCTGCTTTAAAAGCATTGTTGCCAGTACACTCCCTTCGAGGTTCCCGGCCATGGCAACAATAACAACATCAAAGTTTCTTACGCCAAGATGCTTTAATACATTTTCATCGGTAACATCGGCGCATTTACAAAACGGTATTTCATCAACGGCATCGTTTACCGCTTCTTCATCAATATCAACAGCAACAACATCAGCACCGCTTTTTGAAAGCTCTGAGGCAACGGATCTTCCGTATCTTCCCAATCCGAATACGGCATAGGTTTTATTAATATCCATAAAAGTCTTCCTTTCTTAAATTGAAGCATCAGCCTATGCTGATTTCCTCAACGGGATTTTTTATTATATTTCTGTTTTCTTTTCTTGTTCCGAAAGCGAAAGCAAGTGATATCGGGCCTATTCTTCCAAGGTACATCGTGCAGATTATAATGCTCTTTCCCCAAAAATCAAGACCTGCTGTGAGGTTCCTTGTAAGTCCGACAGTTGCCGTTGCACTGACAGTTTCATAAATTATATCAAGAGCAGGGGCGTCACATACCATAGACAGCAGAAGTGTTGAACAGAGCATAATAATGAAGGACATTCCGCATACAGCGACAGCCTTGTTTATAGCTTTTTTTGGGAGAGTTCTGTTAAAAAGCTCAGTTTCATTCCGGTTTCTTATAGTGCTCATAGCAGCAGCAAAAAGTATGGCAACCGTGACGGTTTTTATGCCGCCTGCAGTGCCGACAGGTGAACCGCCGATAAACATTAACACAAGGCTTACAAAGGAAGCTCCGCTTGAAAGATTTTCCTGCGGGACGGTAGCGAATCCTGCCGTTCTTGTTGTGACCGACTGAAAGAACGAAAACTGCAGCTTTTCAAAAAGTGTATTATCACCTACGGTAAGGGGATTGTCTGCCTCAAAAATAAAAATCAGAAAAGCTCCTGCAAGGATGAAAATAATTGTAGATGAGACTGCAATTTTACTTTGGAGGGTGAGCCTTGTGAAGCACCTCAGACCGTGCGTCCACAATTGCTTTGATACTCTTATAATGTCCCACCATACAATGTAGCCAAGACCGCCGAGGACAATGAGAAGGATAGTGGTAAAATTGATTACAGGGTTTGTCATGTAATTGCAAAGGCTGTTATCTGCTATTATATCAATACCGGCATTACAAAAGGCGGAAACTGAATTGAAAACAGAAATCCATATTCCTTTTACACCAAACTCGGGAACGAAAACAGTCATATACATAACAGCTCCCGCAGCTTCAACAATAAAAGTACCTGTTATAACCTTTTTTACAAAAGCAACTATACCTGACAAGCTGTTAAGATTGAAAGAATCCTGAAGCAGAATACGGTTGGAAAAACCTATTTTTTTGTGCATAGCAATCATAAACCCGCTGACGACCGTTATAACGCCCAGACCGCCGATCTGAATAAGAGCAAGCAGCACAATCTGGCCGAAAAGACTCCAGGTTGAAACAACAGGTAAAGTCACAAGCCCTGTTACACAGGTTGCGGTTGTTGCGGTAAAAAGCGCGTCAATATAGGACACGCCGTTTCCGTCTGCTGTGCTCACAGGCATATACAGAAGAAAGCTTCCGACAAAAATCACAGCAAGGAAGCTAAGCATAATCACCCATATTGTTGAAACGGAAAATTTCTTTTTCTTCATAGGTATCCTCTTTAAATTATTATTAATTCAGTATATCATAAAAAAACAACCTTGACAAGGGCAGATTCGGATAAGTATTTCATATAAATAAGGGTTTCTTTGGTTAAAGCCGAAAGAAACCCTTTAGTTATATTGTTTTATGCGGTCTGCACTTTTTTTACAGCCCCTTTTTGTTTTTTGCTGTTTGTGCTGTTCTGAGGTGCAGCCGTTTTTTTAGAGACATCCGGTGACCGCAGTAACAATAAGCCGAAGACTATTCACACCGCTTACTGCTTGCCGCCGCGAAACTCTGTTTGGCTTTACACCACTTCAATGCTGAAGGCGAACTCATACCTGGTGTTGCCGTGCATGATGTAGGGCTCACGCAGGCAGGCATTACCCGGTGTGTCACCGCCGATACCTCTCTGCTTGTGGTCAATGCAGACGGTTGTGAAGTCCTTGTGCTTGAGTGAATGAATGTGGGTTGCATCGTCAAGGTCGTTGACTGTGTAATGATGGCAGTTGAACTCGAAGGTTTCACCCTTGTGAGTGAATCTGAGTCCTTCACCCTCGGCATTTTTTACTTCAAGGGTTCTGATGTCTGTTCTGTGACCGTTCTCCTGAGGTCTCATGTAATGATGCTCAAGGTCGGTAACGCTCATTTCGTAAAGTCCCACTCTTGCGCCCACGCGTCTGTCAATGTAATTCTCGTGAGGTCCTCTGCCGTACCACTTGACACAGTCAAATTCTCTTGCCATTGTAAGCACCGTGCCGAAGCGTACCATATCCATAATGGGTGTACCCTTTTCGGTAACATCGATTCTGCCGTCAGGGTAAACGGTGAAGGTGAGCTTTGCATCCTTCATGCCTACGGCGGAAATGCTTGTTTCAATGTAAGCACTGTGGCTGTAACGGTGGATAAGGATTGCCTTGGTTTTAAGTGTGCTTGAAGCAACTCTCCAGGCGTGAAGAGGATGAACGGGAATAAGGGGCGGAACGAAGTTGATATAGTCAATGTCGTTATCCGTAAGAGCTCTGTAATAGTTAGGTCTGAGCTCACCCGCAAGGTATTCCTTGCCATCCTTGATGATTGAATTGAGAAGTCCGTTCTTAAAGCCGTACTTAAAGCCTTCACCCGATACGGTGAATTCCTTTTCGGTGCCCTCGATGAGCACGGAGCCGTCGTATTCCTTTTCTGCCTTTTCGTCAGCCTTCTTGAGAATGAACTGGTCAAAGCCCTGCTCATAGCCTGCCTTTGCAAATCGACAGTTGTCACGGCGGATGAAGGAGAAGGTGATGATTACCTCGCCCTCGGGCATTTTGTCAATGCCGTAATCGAAGGTAAATTCCATTTCGCTCAGAGGCTCAAGCTTCTCAAAGAGGTCTCTCTTGAGGATGCCGTCTCTGAGCTTTTCGCCGTCAACGGTAATGAGATACTCTATGTCAAACTTTGTAAGGTCGGAGAACATCTGCTTGTTCTTGAGAAGGAATCTGCCCTTTTCAAGGTCGATTGCCTTGACCTGGATTTCGCAGTAAACCTTTCTTACCTCGTGGATTGAGGGGTGAACCTTTCTGTCGGAGGCGATGATGCCGTTAGCGTTGAAGTAGGTGTTACTGCCGACGATGGCGCAGGTGTTGTAGGGAGGCAATGCCCAGAAGTCCTTTTCATTGTAGTCCGTGCCGTAAAGCCACATATCCTCGCCGTCCTCGTTTACCTTGTGGATTGCCTGGTCAACGAAGTCCCAGATGTAACCGCCGCAGAGATTGTCGTACTTTTCAAAAGCGTCCATATATTCCTGGAAGTTGCCAAGGGAGTTTTCCATTGCGTGAGCGTACTCGCAGAAAACAACGGGCTTTGTGTAAAGCTCCTTAGGGATGGGCTTGCTGTCAGCGGCAAGGGCGTTTGCAATGTTATCAAACCAGGAAATTGTAAGAGGCTCCTTCTTGCCGAGCTTTTCAACCTGATCCTCTGTGGGATACATACGGCTGATAACGTCACTCTTTGTAAAGTCGAAGTCGCCCTCGTAATGGAACTGACGGGTGTTGTCGAGCTTAAGGGCTGCCTCCTTCATACGAAGGAAGTTGCTTCCGTCGCCTGCCTCGTTGCCGAGACTCCACATGAACACACAGGCGTGATTTCTGTCACGAAGCACCATTCTTTCCATTCTGTCAACAACGGCCTTTGTCCACACCGGGTTGTCACCGGGGACATTCTTTCTTCTTACGCCGTGGGTTTCAAGGTCGCACTCGTCCATAACATAGAAGCCGTACTCGTCGCAAAGCTCGTAAAAACGGGGATCATTGGGGTAATGGCTTGTACGGATGGAGTTGATGTTGTTGCGCTTCATGATGTTGAGATCCTGGATGTATCTTTCGTCGGGCACTGCCCAGCCGTGGTCAGGATCGTAATCGTGACGGTTTACGCCTCTGATGAGAAGAGGCTTGCCGTTGACAAGGATTTTTTCACCCTTGATTTCAATCTGCTTGAAGCCGATTCTGATTGCCTTGTAGCTTTCCTCGCCGTCACAGGTAATTTTAAGTAAAAGTGTATAAAGTGTAGGATTTTCACTTGACCAGAGGTCAGGCTTTTCAATTCTCTTTCTGAAGGTAAGCTTTGCCTGGCCGTCCTTTGCCGTAGCATCAAGCTTGCCGAGGCTGAGTGTTTCCGCTGCTGAAATGAGTGAAAGCTCAACCGTTGCGGTCTTATTTTCTTTTGTGTAGTCCTTGAGAAGAACTTCAACGTCGAGGTCGGCATCGGCATAGTCATTTACAAGAAGGGTCTTAGCGAAGAAGTCACGGATGCACATCTTGGGCTCGCTGTAAAGATAAACCTCACGGTAAATACCTGAAAGGAACCACATATCCTGATCCTCAAGGTAGGTGCCGTCAGTGTAACGGTAAACCTCGGCGGCAACGGTGTTCACACCGGGCTTTACAAAGGCGGTTACATCAAACTCGTGAGGAGTGTTTGAGCCCTGCGAGTAGCCAACATACTGACCGTTTACATAAACGCTGATACCTGCCTTGACTGCACCGAAGTGAAGGAATGTTTCCCTTTTCTCCCAGCCCTCGGGAAGCACAAAGCTTGTTCTGTGCATTGCAACCTCCTGACCTGCAATGTCAATGGAGGGAATCTTTTTCTTATCAACGCAGATGCAATTGGGGAAGGAGTTTGCGTAGTACCAGGGCTTTGAGTAGTCCTTCTGGAACTGCCACACACCGGGAACGGTGATATCCTCCCAGTTGCTGTCATCGAAGTCAGGCTTTCTGTACTTTGCAGGCAATTCACCTACGCCCTTGTACCAGAAAAACTTCCACTTTCCGTTAAGAGAAAGCTTGTAGGATGATGTCTCACGGTTGACTGCACTCTCAGCCTTGTCGTGGCAGAGGGCAAGCACGTGACCGTCTTCCTTGTTTTCCTTGATGATTTCAGGATTTTCCCAGATATATTTCATAATTTCCCTTCTTCCTTAAGAATTTCTTTTATCAATGCTCGTCGTAATGAGTTACGCCGTCCTCGTGCACGTGGTAGGTGGGCTCAGGCTGCTCGTCATAATGAGTCACACCGTCAGCATGAGTGTGGTATGTACCGCCCGAATTTTTGTTGTCGCCTGTGTTTGCAAGCACCGCCGCAAGGATAAGAAGCACGGCGATTACGATGAGTACGGGGATCATAATTTTCTTCATGGTCAATTCTCCTTTTATATAGCTTTGAAAATCAGATTGCAAGAGCCTTGTTTACAAGCTCAGCTGCCTTTTCTACAACGGCCTCGTCACCTTCCCCAAGGTTGAGAAGGGGAGCTCTTACACCGCCGAGATCAAGTCCTGCTCTTATCTTAAGCACTGCCTTTGCAACGGCATACATGTTGCCCTTTGCGCTGCACATTGTGTAGGTAACCTCGTTTGCTGCGTCCTGAAGCTCGAGAGCCTTTGCGTTTTCACCCTTTTTGATAAGCTCGTCCATCTTTATGTAAAGCTCTGGCATAACAGCATAGGTGCCGCCGATGCCACCCTGGGCACCGATGAGTCTGCCGCCGACAAACTGCTCGTCGGGACCGTTGAAAACAACAATGTCTCTGCCGTTCATCTGTGCCTGGCGTCTGAACATCTGGATGTCCTGGATGGGCATTGAGGAGTTCTTTACGCCGACGACTCTGGGATTCTTGAGCATTTCGTCAAACAGGGGAAGGGTAAGTGCAACACCTGCGAGCTGAGGAATGTTATAAATTACAAAGTCTGTGTTGGGGGCTGCTGCGGAAATGTCGTTCCAGTACTTGGCGATTGCTTTTTCGGGAAGACGGAAGTAAATCGGGGGAATTGCGGCGATTGCGTCAACACCGAGAGCTTCGGCGTGGCGTGCAAGCTCGCAGCTGTCCTTCGTGTTGTTGCAGGCAACGTGGGCAATGATTGTGATTCTGCCCTTGGCTACCTCCATAACAGCCTCAAGAGTTTCTTTTCTGTCCTGAACGCTGTGGTAAATGCATTCACCTGATGATCCGCCTACATAAAGTCCCTTTACACCCTTTTCAATGAGAAATTCAGTGAACTTCTTTGTTCTTTCCTTTGAAATGTTGCCGTCATCGCCGTAGCAGGCATAAAAAGCGGGGATTATACCCTTGTATTTTTCAAGACTCATTTTATTTAACCTCTTTCTTCAATTTCTTTTAACATTGTGTCGAGCATAATAAGGCATCTGGGCACGTGGAAGGGACCCTTGAAGGTTGAACCGATGCAGGCGGGAAGTGTGGGCTTGCCGTCGCGTCTTAAGTAGCCGTACCACTCGCCGCAGGGTGCTGATGCAAAGTAATCTCTGCTGTAGTCGAGAAGCTTTGAGAAAATGTCGAGATACTTTTCGTCGCCGGTGTCTCTGTAAATCATCAGAGAGGCAATCAGTGCCTCGTTATGAGGCCACCAGAGCTTCATATCGTGCTCGTAGGCTTCGGGAGGATTGCCGAGACAGTCAATAAAGTAAAGGATACCGCCGAATTCCTTGTCCCAGCCCTTTTCAAATGCCATATCGAAAATGTCGATAGCCTTTTTGTGAAGCTCCTTGTTGCCGGTTGCGTTTGCTCTTTCCATAAGGAACCAGCTGCATTCGATATCGTGACCGGGGTTTACAACTCTGCCCTCGGTAACATCGAGACGGGGGGTGCCGTCGGGTGCAACAGATTCAAGTGTGCAGCCAAGCTCGGGCTTTACGTGGTAGGCGAAGATGTCGTTTACGCACTCGTCTGCACGGCTGTTGTAAAGCTCTGCTCTTTCGGGATCAACACGAAGAAGCACGGATGTGACATTGAGAAGAATCATCGGAATGCCAAGAGCTCTGCCCGTACGGGTTTCGGGCTCTGTTTTCGGGCCCATTCCCGTGGGGTCTGCCATTCCGTGGTTAAGGTTCCAGTACATCTCGTAGGCTCTTCTGGCTCTTTCAAGATGCTCCTTTTCACCTGTGATGCCGTAGTACTCAGCATTGGCGATGCAGTAAAAGGCTTCACTGTAGCAGTATCTTCTCTGTCTTAAGGGCTTACCGTCAGCAGTTACCGTGAAGTAAAGTCTGCCGTCAGCGTTTTTGTTTACACAGTGGTTTTCGAGAAAGTCAATACAGCTCTTACTTGCCTTGAGCCATTCATCCTTTACGCCGTAAACGTGGCAAAGGTAGGAGAAGATCCAGCCGCAACGACCCTGCATCCAGACGCTTTTGTCTGTTGAAAAGACCTTACCGTCCTTGTCAAGGCAGGTGTAAATACCTCCGTTGACCTCGTCCATGCCGTTTTTCAGCCAGAAATCGGCAACTGCCTCAAGCTGGGACTGTACCCACTTTCTTTCTTGTGAAAGGTTCATAAAATCACCTCGGAAATTTATTTTAATACAAAAGGCATTATAGCACAAAAGAAAGGATGTGTAAAGGGGAAAATAAAACAGATGCAATCAAATTTGCGGTGATTGCATCTGTGTAATGTTACTGTGCTTTCTGTGCCTTCTTTTCGGCTTCCTGCTTTTGAAGCTCTGCCTCATACTCGGCAATGGAGCTTCTGATGTAGTCGTAAACACCCTTCCAGTCCTTGTCACACTTCTTGTCCTCTCTGCGGTCGGGAAGATCGTAGTGAGTGTTAAGGTAAGCGCTGAACCAGGTTGTGAACTTTTCGGCACCGTAGTAGTTTACATGACCGTTATTGTAGAAGTCTGTGGCTTCGTCAAGGTTGCCCTCGGCTGTTGTGCAGCAGTAGTAATCGAAGCCCTCCTTGTCGAGAACCTCACAAAGAGTATTGAGGCTCTTTGATTCCTCGGGGGAGTGGTAGTGAGCCGTGTCAAGGAAAAGCACCTGATAATCCTGCTTTTTAAGATATTCAAAAAGCTCGTTGAGGTAGCCCTCTGTAACGCTGTACATCGGAATCTTTTCGTCAGTCTTTTCCTCTTCAACGATAACCTCAACCTTACGGCGTGTTACGCTAACGGGGTTATGAAGAAGAAAGCCGAGAGTTTGTGACTTGGGCTCCTTCAGCTCATCAAAGGTGAGATCTCCCGATTCCCATTTGTTGTGGAATCTGATGAAGCTTAAGAAATAGGAGGGATCAAATCTTTCCGACTTGGGCTTGTGAGCCTTTCTTGCCTCAAGAGTGTTGTTGATAGCTTCAAATCTTGTAAAGGAGAAGAAGTCAAGTCCGTCAATGATTCTTCTTGAGGGAACATTGAATTTGAGTGAGGTGTCCTTTTTGCCGTTGATGAGAGGTCTCATATCGATAACGACAAGCTTGGGATCCTGCCTTTTTGTTGCCTCCTTGAGAAGGGGAAGCACCATCCAGACGGGCAATGCGTCTGAGGTCAGCGGATAGACAGTCATACCGTATTCATCATAGGCCTTGGGTGTTATCCAGAAGCGGTCTATACCGCTTGTGCCGATAACGACGCCGTCAACGGTGTTTTTCGGTAAATCCTGATAGGTTTCGATTTTCTCGGAGATGTAGGAGTTCTGATACTCGAACAGGTCACACAGGGTTACAAGAAGTACCGAAACAACAAGCAAAAAAGCAATTGTGCGTATAAGCTGATTTTTTGTCACGTCATTTCCTCCTTCTTAATAAGCTTCATAGATGAAGTCAACTGCGTTGTAGGCAGGACCGTAAATACCGAATACAAGAACAACGATAAGGGCAACAAGGTAAACAGCCCAGCGGAATGCGATGTTCTGCTTTGCGAGGGTTTCGCGGATTTTCATGCCGTTTTCCTGAAGCACGCTTACAAGAATCAGCACAAGAACGGAAACAAAGAGTACAAACATATTCTTCTGATTTATGCCGAGCTCGAAGATTTTGCCGTCAAGTCCGAAGATGAAGTCGGGGTCAATCTCGGTGAAGATGCTCTTGACCATGTGAAGAGCTGCTCTGAGTCCGGGAGCCTTTACAAGTATCTTTGAGATACCGAGAACAAGGAAGGTTCTTACAATGCAGAAGAGCTTCCAGCTGAAGGCCTCTGTATTTATGTGTAATTTTTCAATAATCTTCTTGAATACGGGTGCAAGGGCAACGCTTGAAGCGACGATGGTTGCATTGTAAAGACCGAAGGCAACATACTTCCAGGATGCACCGTGCCATACACCGATGAGGAAGAATACCACGAAGGGTGTGATTACTGAGGGGACAAGCTTTGCAATCTGCTTTTTACCCTTCTGACGGAAGGCCTTACTGATTTTTGTAACGGGCTTTGAAAGCATGATGGGGAAGAAAACGAATTCTCTCATCCATGCGCCGAGAGTGATGTGCCATCTTCTCCAGTAGTCTGCAACGCTTGTTGAGAAGTAAGGTCTCTCGAAGTTCTGCGGAAGGTTTATGCCAAGCATCTGTGCAGCACCGCGGGTGATGTCGATACCGCCAGAGAAGTCGCAGTAAATCTGAAGTGCGTACATAAGCATACCGAAGAAATAGATTGAGCCGTTATATTCAAGATAGTGACTTGCTGAGAAAATTGTGGCTACAGCGGGGAAGGCTCTGTCTGCGATAACCATTTTCTTGAAAAAGCCCCAGAGAATGAGCTGTGCGCCGAACTTGAAGTTGTTATAGTCAAAGGGGTGCTCCTGACCGAGCTGGGTGCCTACATCGTTATATCTGCTGATGGGACCCTGCACGATTGAGGGGAAGAAGGATACAAAAAGGGCAAACTTGCCAAGGTGCTTTTCAGCCTCATAGCGTCCTCTGCCGATGTCAATAAGGTAACCCATTGACATAAAGGTGTAAAAGGAGATGCCGAGAGGAACGATCATATTTTCGAACGGGGACACCTGAAAGTCGTATTTGAAAAGAGAGAAAAGCGAATTGAGGTTGCCTATTGCAAAGTTTGAGTACTTGACTACTATAAGTATAAGAAGGTCTGCAATTACGGAGGCAAACTGTACAACACGGATTTTGTTGTTTGTTGCCTTTTTGAGTGCCTGCTTGTCCTCCTTTGTGGAGCCCTCGGGCAGGGATGCCAGCTTTGCCTTGTAGCCGTTACGGATGTGCTGCATCAGTAAGCCCGAAAGGTAGGTTATGAGTGTGGTGGCTATGATGAAGGCAACCTGCTTTACACCGCTGAAAAGATAAAAAGCGTAGCTTGCGACAAGCAGAACTGCCCACTGAAATCTTTTCGGCACTATGTAATACACGATTGCCACAAGAATCAGAAAGCCGAGAAACGCTAAGGATGTATATGACATTGTTTATTCTCCTAACAAGTAAGCAGCTCACTAAGGGCTGCTTACTACTTTATCAGATTATTTTGTTTTATCAGTCTTCGTCCTGAATTCTTGTGATCATTTCGAAAATAGCTTCAGCACTGTTGAAGTTTTCAGCAGTCATATCGTCAATTGAAATGTCGATATCATATTCCATGCCAAGCTCGCTTACGATTGAAACGATGTCGAAGGAGTCAAGGATACCGTCATCAACTAAAGCCTTTTCGTTATCGTAGTCGATGTCGCTTCTGATCTGGTTGAGAATTTCAAGTAATTTTTCCATTTTGAGCACCTCTTATTTTAGCATCTGTATTTCGTAAGGAAGTCCTTACAATCATCAATAGTGTATAACATTTTTGTAATAAAGTCAATAGCTTGAGTATTACATAAGTTTACCTTTAAAAATTTTTATTATTTGAGCACCTTGCGGTTGATTTTGCCGTTTGAGGTCTTGGGGATTTCGTCAACCTTTGCAATGAGCTTGGGTACCTTGAAGGCCTCAAGGTAGCTTGCCATGTGCTTTTTAAGGTCGTTGATGTTTACATCTGCTCCCTTTTCCTCAACAATGTTGAGCTTGGGCACACAGCCGCCCATTCTGTCCTCAACTGCAAAGCAGGCACATTCGGCAATACCGGGGAAGCGAAGCACGATGTTTTCAACCTCTGTGGGAGCAATTTTAAGTCCGCCGATGCTGATAACGTCACCGCGTCTGCCGAGCATATAAACGAAGCCGTTTTCGTCGATGTAGCCGATGTCGTTGGTGTAAACCGTACCGTCAACGAGAACCTCCTTTGTAAGCTCGGGCTCCTCAAAGTATTCGGTCATAGTCATACCGCCGCGGATTGCAATGAGTCCCTGATTTGTTGAGGAGGATTCGATTCTCTGACGGTTGTCGTCAACGATGAAGATGTCGGCATTCTTGTTGGGTTTACCGACGCAGCTGATAAGTCCCTTGTGCTTTGAATAGTCGAACATACTTACACAGCCTGCCTCTGATGAGCCGTAGGCGAAGTAAAGTCTTGTTTCGGGAAGAAGAGAGCAGAGAAGCTCCTTGTCTGCTTCGGGGAAGGCTGCTGAGCCGGTGTGGATGTGATGAAGCTGACCTGAATACTTCGCAAGCTCCTTTTTTGAAAGCACGAGGAGCATTCTTACGGCTGCGGGAGGCATAAGAATTGATGTTACCTTGTATTTTTCAATGTAGCTGTAGAACTTTCTTATATCCTTGAAGCCGTCAAGAAGCACGACGGTTGTACCTGTGAGCATGCTTACATAGAGCTTTCTGATTGCAGAGGCATGGTTGATGGGTGCGGGGACAAGATAAACGTTGTCGTCAATGATTTCAGCACCGTACTGAAC
Organism: Acutalibacteraceae bacterium; assembly: GCA_045601905.1. Lineage (GTDB taxonomy): Bacteria > Bacillota > Clostridia > Oscillospirales > Acutalibacteraceae > UBA6857. The sequence goes on from JAZSAM010000079.1 coordinate 16,813, forward strand.
GTTTTCGGAAACTGCAACAACGGCTCTGTGGGAGATAACAACGCCCTTTGATTTGCCGGTTGTACCTGTTGTGAAGAGAATGTCGCAGGTCATTTCCTTCGTGGGGAAGCTGAATTCAAGGTTCTCCTTGTAATTTTCTCTGCCGATTTCTCTTACCTTGTCGGAATCAACGCTGACGAAATCGCCTGTTATGTCGGTGTTTGAGATAACCATTGCCGCACCGAGCTGTGAGGCAACATCCTCAAGTCCCTTTGCACCGATTGATTTTTCAAGGGGAACGTGGACATTTCCCGTAAGCTGAATGGCAAAGCAGGAAACTGCAAACCAGATGTCCGAATCGGATTTTACGATGATTCTTGAGCCCTTTTTGAAGCCGAAGGAGCTGATGTATGCGGCAAAGCCCTGAATTTCCTGCCAGAGCTCACCGTAGGTTATCTGATTGTCGTTGGCAATAACTGCCGCTCTGTCAGGTCTTTCCTTGGCAAATTTTGCAACTGCTGAAACTATTGAGTCCATTGTTTTTACCTCCTGAAATTTTTATGACAATATATTATAAAGGTTTATTGTGTCGATTCTGTTAAGATTTTCGAGGGTATGGATGTTTTCTATCAGCTTTTTCTGCTTTTTTTCATCGAGCAGACCCTCACTGCAGGCTGAAAGCTTGCCTTCAAGGTCCTTCCAGGTGAGAGGATTTGCCGCATCACCGAGAGGAATAAGCACGGTTTTTTCGAATTTTTCACCGTTTTCAGTGGTGACAACAACCCTTGAGCCTCTGATGCCCTTGTCTCTGTTTTCCATAGATGGCTCGTTTATAAGCTCGGTGACACCGATAACTCTTAAGGTTTCTTCGTCGATTCCTGAAATGTCAAGGTCGGACAAATTGAAATGACCCTTTAAAAGTGCGACTGCAAGTGAATAATGAATGGAGAATTTCGCATCGTCTGAAACCTGAGGCACCTTTATCTGTCCTGCAATGTCAATGGCGTTTTTGTAGATGTAGACCTTCACGTCTTTTATTCTGCTGCTTTCGGACAACTGCTTTCTTATTTCAAGAGCACACTCGATTCCGCAATGGGTGTGTCGGCAGGAGGGATAGGGCTTCATATAGCTTTCGCTGATTGTGAAAGCTTCGCCCAGGCCGTCGGTAATCATTCTGCCGTCAACCTCGTCACTCATAGCGTGGAAGTAGCCCTTTTTACTTTCGAGAAAGTAGTCGGAGCTTTTTACTCCCTTTAAGATTATTTTTGCTGAAAGGATGCCGGTTTTTGCTGCATTGGCAGGATTGATGGGTTTACAGCTCTGACCGCTTTCGGCAATGATGATAAGTCCGCTTGCCTGAACGGCACAAAGTGCCATTGTGTTGTAAATTCCGTCAGCATCCATTCCCATCAGCTTTGCGGCAACTGCACCGCAGGCGATGGCACCTGCTGTACCCGTTGAATGAAAGCCTCTGTGAACAAGTCCCGGCTGAACTGCGGCGGCAACCCGGTTATAGACCTCGTAGCCTGCATTTATGGCGGTGATGATGTCTCTTCCGTTTACCTCAAGGGTCTGACAAAGGGTGAGTGCCGTGGAAATTACGTGAGCACCGACGTGTCCCATTGCTTTTCGGTTGCCGTCGTCCATGTCGGCACCGTGAGCAAGACAGGCACTTAAGAATGCCGCATTTGCCGCAGGAAGACGCTTTTCAGAGCTGATGAAGTCGCATTCCTCTTTGCCGCCCATATCGGTTATAACGCTGATTACGGCATCGTTGAAGGTGGTGTTCACCCTGATGCCTGCAAAGGCCGCCGCATAATAATCGGCAATGTACCTTTTTGTCGTTTCCACCACATCCTCGGGCAGGTCGCCGTAGGAAAGGTTATATACAAAATCTGAAAGTATACGGCTGTAATGAATCATACCATTCCTTCTTTCAAAATGTTCCTTAATGCATAATCAACTAATTATACCACAAAAAAAGAATTAAATCAACTACACATGAAAAAAGGCTGATGAATATAAGAAAGCTGCCCGGTTTTTACGCCGGACAGCCTGGTTTTGTAAATGGTTATCGGATTTGACGCTTTATGGCTTTTACGGTCAGATGCTTCTTCTGATGTACTTACCTCTGCCGCATTCGGCGGTAATAACGCCGTCCTTCTGGATGATTTCGCCGCGGCTTAAGGTGTACTTCGGCCAGCCCTTGAAGGTCATTCCCTCATAAATTGAGAAGTCGCTGTAGCCAAAAAGCTCAGGGGTGATTGTTCTTTCAAGCTCGAGGTCAACAATGGCAAGGTCAGCGTCCTTTCCGATTGCGATTTCACCCTTATCCTCAAGGCCGAAAACTCTTGCGGTGTTGATGCTGTTTACCTGTGAAAGGGTGTGAAGGGGGATATTTCTCTTGTGGTATCCCTCACTGAGAAGCACGGGAAGAATCATACCGGGACCGCCGAAGCCGACATAAACGCCCCAGATGTCGTCGCCTCTTTCGTACTTCTTTGCCTTGTCAACGGGCACATTGTCGGTACCCATAGTCTTGACGCTGCCGTTTCGGATGCCCTCCCAAAGAGCCTCGATGTCGCTCTGGGCGTGAAGGGGAGGATTGACCTTCGCAAGAAGCCCTGCCTCTGCCTCGTCGGTGAGTGTAAGGTATTGGGGGCAGGTTTCGAGTGTAACGTTGCCGCCGAAGGTTTCCTTGAGAGTTTCGTACATTTTTACGGTGCTTCCTGCCGCCGTGTGAACAACATACATATTGCCGTCAACAACCTTGTTAAGCCACATTGAGTCGGCCACGCAGGCGGTTTCAACGAAGGTGGGCCTTGTTTTGCCGAAGTTGGCAAGGGAGTATCTGTCGATGTCCTGAGTCTTAAGGTCTCTTTCAAGGGCGCGGAAAACATCGGGATCCTCACAGTGAACGCAAAGAAGAAGCTTGGGTGAAATTTCACGAAGCTGCTTTAAGATGAAGTAAAGGTCAGCCTTGTCGAGAGTGAGTGCCTCTTCCTTTGGAATGTCGTAGAAAAGGTGGGCAATGTCCTGCTTGTCAAAGAAGAACTTGAAGGATGTGATGCCCAATTCCTCGATGTAGCCTTCGATCTGAGTAAGGTGTACCTTGGCGCAAAGTCCGAGGGAAATGGCAAAGTCCACAAGGGAGTTGCTTTCACCGTCGTCGATTGCTTCTCTTACGGTTTCAAAGTAGTTGCCTTTACCTCTGTGGTAGTTGATGAGGGTTGTAAGTCCGCCGATAGCCTGACGGGGAGTGTCGTATCTGAAGGCATCACCGAGAGGCTTGTAAAGGCCCAGGTGCATATGAGGGTCAATGGTGCCGGGCATAACAAAAAGTCCCTCAGCATCGATAATTTCGGCTTCACCCTCAAAGGAACCGGGTGCAAGGATGGCTGAAATTTTTTCACCGTCGATGAGAAGATCAACCTTTTTTTCCTCGTGCTCAAACACGACGGTACCGTTTTTGATGAGTTTTTTCATAACACATTCTCCTTTTGCTTGTATAAAAGTGCTCTGCATTTATAATATCATAAATGCAGAGCTCAGTAAAGTATTATTTTTATTTATTTTCTTCCTTAAGACTGTAAAAATACTCTTTTACATAATCGCTGTTTACAACATCGCCGTACTTCATCCACACGTCAAGAAGAGCTGCCTTGTGGGAAATTGTGATGCGGTCAAACAGACAGTCCTCAACATAGCCGAGGTTGTAGTTTCTTGTGACAGCGTCAACGGCAGTAGCTCTGCAGCAGCCGCTTGTGGAGCCGCCGACAATGATAACCGTGTCAATGCCGAGCTTTACAAGATAGCTTTGTAAGGGAGTGCCGTAAAATGCACTGGCATAGCTTTTGGGAATGATCATTTCTGTGGGAAGGGGTTTAACGCAGGGGAGAAGGTCTGCTTCGGGTGCGCCGTCAATGTACTTTGTCTGGTCACGCTTTGTTTTTGTTGCAAAGCTGTCAAAGGCGTTGGTTGCATTCTGCACATTGCGGGTATAGAAGATGGGCACACCGCATTCTCTTGCAACATCACGAAGTGAAAGGATTTTTCTCACACCTGCCCAGCTTTCTGCACCGCCGCCTGAGGGCCACTCGTCAAGCTGCTCCTCAATAGGCTTGTCAGCGCCGATGTAGTTGGGCTGAAGGTCGATTATAAGAAGTAACGGCTTTTTGCCAAAGCCTCTGGGCTGACCGTAATGACCCTTTTCGATTACTATTCTGTCAACTTCTGTAAGACAGTCTTCCCATGCATGTTTCATAGCTTTATATCTCCTTTTTAATTAATTACATACCGATATAGATTTTCTTAAGCTCTTCATTTTCGGCAATTTCCTTTGCCTTTCCGCTTAAAGCGATCTTACCCTGCTGCATTGCGTAGGCTGTGTCAGCCATTTTGAGAACCTGTTGAACATTCTGCTCTGTGATGAGTATGCCGATGCCGTTTTTGTTGATAATCTTTATGGCGTCAAACATTTTCTGTGTGGCAATGGGCGAAAGTCCGATTGAGGGCTCGTCAAGGATGAGAAGCTCGGGGGAGGCCATAATGCTTCTTGCAATTGCCACCATCTGCTGCTGACCGCCGCTGAGGTTACCGCAGGCCTGCTTCTGCATTGTCTTGAGCTCGGGGAAAACGGAAAAAACATATTCGAGGTTTTCCTTTTCCTTTGCTCTTGCACGCTTTGAGTATGCACCCATTTCAATGTTTTCCTTTACGCTCATCTGGGGGAAAAGCTTTCTTCCCTCGGGAACCTGAATGATTCCCTTTTCAACGATTTTATCGGCTGAAAGGTCAGTAACATCCTCACCCTTGAAGAAAATCTTGCCGCTTTTTATCTCATTGAGCTTTGAAACTGCTCTTACAAGGGTTGTTTTACCCATTCCGTTGGCTCCGATAAGAGCGACGATTTCACCGGTGCCGATTGAAAGGGAAACGTCCTGGATAATGCTGAGATTACCTATGCCGACATATAAATTTTTAATTTCAAGCATCCTGATCCTCCTGACTTCTGCCGAGATAAGACTCGATTACCTGAGTGTTACGGGAAACCTCCTCGGGAGTTCCCTTGCAGATGAGTCTGCCCGATTCAAGAACATAAACCGTATCTGAAAGAGCCATAATAACGGGCATAATGTGTTCAATCATAAGAATGGTAACGCCCTGCTCCTTTACGTTGCGGATAAGCTCCACAACCTCCTTTGATTCGGTGGGAGTAAGTCCTGCCATTACCTCATCAAGCAAAAGAAGCTCCGGGTCTGTGGCAAGTGCTCTTGCAAGCTCAAGGCGTCTCTGCTCGCCTGTGTTGAGAGTGCCTGCGTTGATGTCCTCCTTGCCGGAAAGGCCTGTGAAAACAATGCACTGTCTTGCCTTGTCATAGGCCTCGGCCTTGGTTTTGCATTTGTTATAGGCTCCGACAACAACATTTTCAAGCACGCTCAGGTCGCCGAAGGGCTTTGCGATCTGGAAGGTTCTTCCTATGCCCAGACGGCAGATAATATGAGGCTTAAGGCTTTCTATCTGTTTGCCGTTATAAAGGATTTTGCCCGAGGTTGCCTTGTAATAGCCGGTAAGGCAGTTGAAAAAGGTGGTTTTACCTGCACCGTTGGCGCCGATAAGACCAACGATTTCGCCCTTGTTTATTTCAAGGGTAACATCATCGACTGCCTTGTTACCGTGGAAATATTTGCATACATTCTGTGCTGAAAGCAACGGCATATCATTCACCCTTTCTCTTTGTGATATATTTTGTCATACGGCCGTAGATGCCGTCGGGGCAGAACATGATAAACAGAACGATGAGAACACCGTAAATGATCATATTGATGCCGCTGATTGAGGTGAAGAGGCTGTTACAGATTTCCTGCAGAGGTATAATCAGCAAAGCACCGAGAAGAGGACCGTAAAGGGTGCCGCTTCCGCCGATGATGCAGGGAACAATCGCCTCAACGGAAATGCTGCTTGCAAAAACAATTGACGGGTCGATAAAGCCGTAGTACTGGGCGTAGAAGGTGCCTGCAAGGGCGGCAAAGAATGCCGAGGAAGAAATCGCTATAAGCTTGTACTTGAGTACATTTACACCGAGGGCTGCTGCAGCCTCCTGGTTTGACTTGATTGCCACAAGGTTGAGACCTGTCTTGCTTTTTGACATAAGGTATATAAACAGTGTGGCAAAGATAACAAGCAGAAGAATTACCCAGTAATAGGTTTTGTCGTTTGAGAACTGATATTCAGCGGGATTTACAAGATAGGGGATGAGAATACCCGTAGCACCGCCTAAGGTGGAGGTGTTGTTTACAACGATACGGAAGATTTCCGCAAAGGCAAGGGTTGCAAGTGCGAAATAGTCATCCCTGAGCTTGTATCTGAAGGAAAGGAAACCGATTCCTGCGCCGACAAGTGAGGCGAGCAGGGCACCGAGAATCATTCCGATCCAGGGACTTATGCCGAACATTGTATAAAGTGCCGTGGAGGTGTAGGCGCCGATTCCGAAGAAAACGGCGTGTCCGAAGGAAAACTGACCTGCGTAGCCGCTCATAATGTTCCAGCTTTGACCTAAAAGAGCCGCAATAAGAACATTCATACCGATGCAAAGGACATAGAAGTCTGCGACAAACGGAAAGATAAGGGCAACAGCAATCAGTGCGATAAGTGTAATACGGTTGAATTTCTTAGTGTTCACGTCTATTGCTCCTTCCGAAAAGTCCTGAGGGCTTTACCAATAAGATAAGGATAAATGCGGCATAAACCGTAAGGTCACTCCAGCTGCCGCCTGCGATGTAGCCCGTAAGGGATTCAACGATGCCGACAATAAGACCTGAAATCAGTGCACCCCAGAGGTTACCCATACCGCCGAGAATGGCAATAACAAAGCATTTGAGCTGGAAGGTCTCACCGAGGGTGGGATAAATGCTGAGAATGGGTGTCAGAAGTGCACCTGCAATACCCGTGCAAAGAGCACCGATTCCGAAGGCAATGGCATTGGTCTTTTTGATTACGATGCCCATAAGCTTTGCACCTTCCTTGTTCTGTGAGCAGGCTCTGATGGCTTTACCCGTTCTTGTTTTATAAAGAATGAGGTAAATAACCGTTGTAACGACGAGCACAACTGCGAAGGCTACAAGCTTTTCGGGGCTTAATGAGATTGAGCCGAGCTGAATTGCACCGTCAAAATCGTCAACCTCGAGGCTTTTGTAGTTGGGGCTGAAAACGGCAAGAAGTCCGTTTTCAAGGATGTATGCCACACCGAGAGTCAGAAGAAGCTGATTGTGGGTGGGAGCATCGGAAATCCTATCGATAAGGAAATGCTGAACAACATAGCCCAGGCCGAAAAGAGCAGCTGCCGCAAAAACGAGTGCGATGTAGGGGCTGATTCCGAGGCCGGTTGACACAACATAAACTGCGTACATACCGACAGTCATCATAGCACCGTGGGCAAAGTTTGTGATTTTCATAACGCCGAAAATAAGGGAAAGTCCGAGAGCAGCCAGAGCATACACGCCGCCCATAAGCGTACCGTCAAGAAGCGCCTGAAAAAACTGCATATTCATTTAGCTGTCACTCTCCTTATCAAGTATAATTTCGCCTTCTGCGTATTCCTTCGGGAAAACGATTACCTGCTTACCGTTCTGAATCTGGATGAGAACGCCTGCAGAGTTGATGTTTTCGCCTGCTTCGTCAAAGGTGATTTCCTTCTGGGGAAGAAGGTGGTCGGTCATATTTGTTTCAGCAAGGGCGTCCCTGAGGGCGTCATGCTCTGAGGTGCCGGCTCTTCTGAGGGCATCGGCAATGACCATAACCGATTCATAGCCGTAAATTGCACAAACGGGGATTTCCTCTCCGTGTCTTTCGTAGTATTCCTTAAGAAGATAATCTGCTTCCTCGCTGTTGGGGTTGTGTCTGTAGTTGATGTCAAAGAAGCCGTCAGCGTCGGTGCCGTAGGTGGCAGTGAATTTTGCATCGGAAAAAGCACCGTTGGCAACACCGATGATTGCAGGGAAGGTGATTTTTCTGTCGATGAGCTCCTTTGCAAGAAGATTCTGGTCTGAGTAATAGCCGACGGGAATAAGAATGTCGGGATCAAGGGAGACAAGCTTTGTAACCTCGGAGCTGAGGGTTGAGGCTGTGGCGCTGTAGGGCATCATGCCGACAATTTCAAGACCTGTTTCATCGATTCTTGACTTGATGTATTCGGCAATACCTGTGCCGTAATTTGAGTCCTCGTAAATGATGGCAACTGTTTTCATATCCTCGGTTTTGATTGACGGAAGGTACTCGATGAAGTTTGAGCTGAAAACAGTGGTGCTCGGCTGGATTCTGAAGGAGTACTTGTAGCCGTTTGTAAGAAGGGTTTCACTTGCGGCAACGGTTACAACAAAGGGCACGCTGAATTTTTCCGCCGTTCTTGAAACAACCTGGGCAGAGCCGCTTGTGTATGTGCCCGTAAGTGCACACACGTTCATATTGATAAGCTTCTGTGCTGCAGTTGCGGCGCCGCCTGCCGTACCGAGAGAGTCAACGACCTTGAGCTGAAGCATTTTGCCGTTGATTCCGCCTTCTGCATTGATTTTGTCTATGGCTATTTTCTGGGAATTGACAAGTGCCTGTCCTTCATAAGCCATACTGCCCGTAAGGGGATGGATGGAGCCGATTTTGATTACATCGTCATCCTCCTCATTTTTGCAGGCCGTAAAAGAGAAAGCTATGGCTGAAACCATTAAAATGCTCAGCACGAGACACAGGATCCTTTTCATACTTTGTCGCTCCTTTATTCATAGTTACAATAATGTTAATCGGTTTTATCGATAATGATTATAACAAAAACCGATTGAATAGTCAATACTGTGAGGAAAATTAAATGTAAAGAAACTGTTATGCCTTTTTTACAAGAATCTCAATCAGTTCCTTCATCGGCTTATTGATATACTTATCTTTTCTGTAAATGACGGCAATTTTTCTTTTCGAGGAAACCTGCTTTATGCGGTAGAAATCAAGCTCCTTTTCAAGCGTGCCGTACTTTCTGTAGCTTGAGGGCAGGAGCATTACGCCGAAGCCCTCCCTGACCATGGCAATGGCGGTGGAAAGCTCTGAAACATAAAGGTTGATGTCCGATTTAAGTCCGCTTTTCTGTCTGAGGGAGTAAAAGTAATCAGTAAGAAGCTGACTGTCCTGAAGAGCAATAAATTTTTCATTTCCGAGGCTTCTGAAGTCAACCGTGCCCTCGGAAGAAAGACCGCTGATGCTTTCACCCTTTTTGCACACGAGCATAATTTCCTCGTCAGTTACGGAAACCACCGTGAAGTCCTTCACCTCATCCTCAGAGGAAAGAACGGTGTAGGCGAAATCTATGTTGCCGTCGTTCAGGTCCTTGATGATGTCCCTTGTTTTGTTTTCGGCAAAATTGAGGCTTACCGAGGGGTATGTCCTTCTGAATTCGGCAACCACACCCGGCAGAAGAAAGGGCGCCCTTGACGGAGCGATTCCGACAGTTATTTTGCCCGAGGCACCGGAGTCGGCATCGCTGATGCTGTCGAGAGTTTCCGTATATATGTCAAGGATTTTCCTTGCTCCTTTTATATAAATCTGACCGTACTGAGTGAGAGTCAGAGTTGAGGTTGTTCTGTCAAAGAGACTGACACCGATTTCCTTTTCGGTTTTTTGTATCTGCTGACTGAGAGTAGACTGGGAAATATTGAGCTTTGCCGCCGCCTGGGAAAAGTTGAGACATTCAGCAAGGGCAAGCACATATTCAAAACGCTTTAAGTCTGTCATATAAACACTCCTATCCAACGATAACTATAGCAAAAAGAAAGCACCTTTGTCAAGAAAATTAACAAAAGGTGCAAAAGGGGCAGAAAACAGATGTATCAAAGACTGATCTGAGAAGAGTGCTTTTCGAGAATCTGATTGATTTCCTCTTCGTTTTCGTAGAAGAAATCATCGCACTTTTCGAGTGTCTCAGCGGCTTTTTCGTCGTCCTCGTTTTCTTCGAGTGCCTGATAAGCCCTGTAGGCATCGGTTAAATTTGAGTACAGCCTTGCCGGAAGAAGCTTTTCGAGCATAGTCATTTCATTTCCGATGCTTCCGGTGTTTCCGACATTCAGAAAATACTGGTCGTGTCCGCCGTTATTGACCTCGCTCTGGTAGGTCATAAGCTCGGCATAAGGGGAGGCTATTTTACCGTCAGCCCAGAGGTCCCACATTTTATTCCACTTGGGTTCGTCATCTGTGAGCTCTCTCTTTTTTCTGAACAAATCAAAAAGTCCCATAAAATCACCTCATATATTATTGTATAAGCATTGATGAAAAAAACGTTATGCGCAGATGAATTTATCTTTTTTTCGGTATCGTATCATGGCAATGATGATGGAAACAATTGCAATCACCGAGCCTAGTGAGGCGCCGTAGGCCTGCGAGATAAAATTGTACACAAGCCAGAAGGGTGCACTGCAAAGCCCGAATTTACGGATGGTCTGTTCATCGTCGCACCAGAGTCCGCCCGTCTGGAAAAGGGCGCCTGCGATGGGCAGAAGCTCAAGCCACTCGCCCTTGATTAAGGCTGAGACGAGACCGACTGCGGTAATCGTGAGAAGGTTTGCCCACACGAGCCATTTTGAATGGCGCTTCAGTGAGGGCTCGTTTTTCTTTGCGGCAAGAAAGGATGACACCGTTGACATAAAATCCATAACTGCACCCGAAAAGGCACCAAGCAGCAGATACTGCAGAACATAAAGTGCATTTGAAGCGCAGGTAACCCAGACGATGTGCTTACGCTTTTTCAGCTGATAGCTCAGAAGATAAAGTCCCACAGCTGCAAGTCCGATAATCTGTGAAATGATGAGCAGCATAATCACCCCTCCTTTTGGATGCAACTATATTATTTTACATTGTAGGAGGGATTTTGTAAAGGGGGATATATAACATAAGCTCTGTTGACATAAGTCTGCTTTAAAATTATAACATACACAAAAAGCATAACATTAAACATAAAAATGACCTCCTTGTATTTGGTAATACCATTTTACAAGGAGGTCTGTGTTTTGTCGAATGTGTGGAAATAGTTAAAACTAAATAATTGTTCTTGATAATTTTGAAATTTGAATATCAAGCTCTCGAATTTCTACGTGCACTTTCATATTTAATTTTAACAGTTCAAAATGTGTTGGTCTAAAGTAGTCAATGATAATTTTTGAACTTGGACAATCAATATCTATGTGTTCTACTTTGTCATGTAATTCATCAAAAGAATCTATTAATAAACACGCATCATAATTAAAATTTTCTTTGCAATATTCTCTCGGTTTAAAATTTACTGTTTTATCGAACTGCTTCTGTAAAATTTCTGCATTTATATCATTGGCATAGACATGAACATCATAGATGAAATTATATATATTCTCGTCACCATTGAACTTATCAAATTTAAAACGAGATAAATGATTATATCCATTTAAATACCTATGTATCATTGTGCTTAATTCTTTTAACCATTCCCTTTTGGCGTTAAGTTCAGTAATGTTTTTTTGTTTTGCACCACTAACTAAACATATAATCAATCCCGTTATTAGACCTGCAAATATATTAGCAAATATCGATGCAGAAAACTCTGCAAATCAATCTTATCCTATCAGGAATTGGTTTAGCCCTAATGATTTGCTTGAAAAATTAGGTCAAAATATTGAGGAAGCAAATGAGACGCTGACAACTTCTGATGATTCATTCATGATGGATTCGGCAGGACTTAATCTCAGAGATTATCAGATTAAAGCGATTAATAAGGCTACTGAAGCTGTTGTTACCGTAAATTCTGCAACTCTTTCGGCAGGCTTCTATGCAGTGTTCGGTATGTATATTCTTGTTATTCTCTGGAGTATTCTTACTAAGATGCTTATCGCTACTCCTATCCAGACAACAAAGAAGCACAGAAGAAAGAAGCCTATGAAGAGACTTTCAGCTGTATTTAACAGATAAAATTAAGAGGTCGCAGATGCGGCCTCTTTTTCGTTTCCCTGTCTTTAACAGAAGCTATAGAAGTTGACTTTTATACTGTACAGTGATATACTTTTAATATCAAAACAGAGAGGTGAATTTTTTATGAAGAAAATAATTTCATTTTTACTGGCATTTATGCTGATGTTTTCCCTTTGTCTGCCTGCATCAGCTCTGGAAATCGGAATAGAAGAAATGCAGATTAACCCTTACGGCAAGGGTGCTGACTCTATTGATACGGTTACCTGGTATAAGCAGTCAGACAGATATTTCCTTCTTTTGCCTGAAAATGTTAATTTGCAACAAGCAAAGGTATATTTTTCAGCAATGTTTTCTGTCGATATAGACGACAAATCAATTTCCTCCGGTGACAGTGCAGCTTATTTTACTCCCGGAGATCACACTCTTACCTGCGGGTTCAAGAAGTATCCTCTTACGGTTTGCTTCTCTCAGAATATCCCTGCCGTATTTATTACGACGGAATCCGGCAGTCTTTCCCATATCCATGAGAATAAAGAGAACAAAGAGTCCGGCATGATCCGTGTTTATGAAAACGGTCAGATGACTCTTGACAGTGAGCTTAAGCAGATAAAGGGCCGCGGAAACGCTACATGGTTCTGCCCGAAAAAGCCCTATAATATTAAGTTCGACAGTAAAACGGCACTGCTTGGTATGGCAAAGGCAAAGAAATGGACGCTTCTTGCCAATTATGCTGACAAATCGCTTATTCATAACGCTTTTGCATGGGAATTTTCTGATGAATTCGGTCTTATGTACGGCTCGGAATACAGATATGTTGACCTTTATATCAACGGTGAATATCTCGGCAACTATGTTATCTGTGAAAGTGTAGAGGTCGGCAGTAACCGTGTGGATATTGAGGACCTTGAAGATGCGAATGAAGATGCTAACCCCGATATAGATATCGAGGCACTTCCCCGCGGAGGAACAGGCGCAAACGGTGCTGTACAGCCGTACACGTCAAAGGGCTCACGTAAGTGGGTTGAAATTCCGCAGAATCCCGAAAATATCAGCGGCGGATATCTTCTTGAATATGAATACGGCAAAAGATATGATAATGAAGTAAGCGGTTTTGTTTTGCCTAACGGACAGTCTGTTGTTCTCAAATCTCCGGAATATGCCTCAAAGGCACAGGTTAATTATATTGCCGATTTCGTCGGAGCTGCAACCGATGCTCTGTTCTCAGAGACGGGATATAATGATCAGGGTAAGCACTACAGTGAATATATTGATATGGACTCCCTGATAAATACATATATTCTTCAGGAAATTTCAATGAATTTTGATGCCGGATTTTCCAGCTTCTTTGCATACAAGGATAAGGACTCGGATAAAATTGTTTATTCACCCGTATGGGATATGGATAATGCCTTTGGCAGCAATCAGAAAAATATGAATGTTTCACTTTCAGATTACAGCTTATGGTGGGTAAATCAGATGATCGGCGGCGGTAACGGTACTCCCACAGTTATGCACGCAGCTTACCGTCATCCCGAATTCAGAGCTGCAGTACGTGAGCGTTGGGCAGAGCTTAAGGAAAACGGAGCTTTTGACAATGTCAACACTACGGTTAAAAATCTGGTAAACGATCTTCAGGCATCATCGGTTATGAATGGCATACGCTGGAATCATTTCAGCACACAGGACCGTAACGTTATTCTTGAAAAATGGCTTGCGGAAGCCGGAAGCAGTATGAGCTTTGTTCAGAACAGAACAAAAACGCTTGATAAGGGCTTCGGCGAAAAGGGAGCCTATGTTTATTATGATGTCAGCGGTGCAAAAATCAACTGGTGTGCTTTTGTAACACCTGTTCTTGAAATCGGTGACACAGCAACAATACGTGCGTTTACGGGCAACAGCTCCATTCGTCCGCCCAGCGGTATGGCCTTTAAATGCTGGAATACTGCTGCTGACGGAAGCGGTGTCAACTATTATCCCGGTGATACGGTGGTTCTGACTCAGGAGGCTACAACATTTTATGCAGTCTGGGAAAAGGCTCCCGAGCCGGCACCTAAGCCCGAGCCTGAGCCCGAAAAACC
>JAZSAM010000080.1:0-17044 GCA_045601905.1 Acutalibacteraceae bacterium
AAATCCGAAAGGATTTACTGCGTTTTGTGCCTTGTCTTGACAAAAATTCGCTCTGTAAAAAATCATCAGACCCAAAAGTGCGAATTTTTGTAAGGCTTTTTGGATGTTGAGGGTGCCGACAGGCTGCCGCCTTTCAAGTCCGAAACGCCGAAAAGGCTCAAAAAGTCACACTTTTAGGCGAGTTCGGATTTATGCTCGCCAACCTATGCCTTATACAGTTTGGGATAAGCTCGGATGTCCGCCGCCTTGATGAAGGCAAAAAGCGCCCAGCAGCAAATCATGCTTGAGCCGCCCTGACTTATAAAGGGCAAGGTTACACCCGTAAGGGGAAGAATGTCAGTAACGCCGAAAATATTAAGGCAGGTCTGGAAAAGAATCAGAGATGCCGCCGCAGCTGCCGAAATCGAATAGAAGGTTGACGGAGCACTTCTCGAGCATTTTACCGCATAGAGAACTATAACCGCAAAGGTGATTACCACGGTAAATGCAATTATCATTCCCAGCTCCTCGCAAAGCATACCGAAAACGAGGTCGGTTGTGCTGGCATAAACATAACGGAGCATTCCGTTTCCGATTCCGAGTCCCTGAAGCCCACCGCTTACGGCATAGATAAGAAGTCTCGTCTGCTGATAGCCCGTTCCGTAGGGATCGTCCCAGATGTGTCTGTAGGTTGCGAAGCGTGCCGCAACGTGAGGTCGGAAATAAAGAATGAGAAAGGCTCCGACAAGAGCACCTACACAGATAAATGCGATTGAACGGATATCACCCGAGCGCATAAAAGCAATTACGATAAAGGTGAAAAAGAAAATCAATGCAGTTCCGAAGTCCTTCATAAGGAAAAGCACGCCTATACAGCACATTGAAAAGAGAATATACAGATATATATTTTTCGATGTCAGCATTTTGTCAAGAGTTGCCGCACCGACAAAAACGAAGGCAATTTTCACAAACTCCGAAGGCTGAAAGGAAATGGGACCGAGGCTTATCCAGTTATATGCACCGTTGATTTCATTTCCCGTAAGACGGATAAAAATGAATGAACCTATAAAAAAGACAACCGCAAAAATTGCAAGGGGTGTTCTTATCATCATCACCCTTTTAACATCCTTAATGAACCACAAGAGCACGTCATAAACAACAACACCCAGCACAACTGTGATAAGCTGCATTTTCATACTGCCGCGTTCAACGCTTTCCGTAAGGCTCATTCCGATTCCGCTCAAGAAGAATGCAATAAGCTCCAGCTCAAAGTTAACCTTTCTTACAACGCCCTGCATAAAGGCAACATAGAACCACTCGAAGGCAATGTAGGAAAAAGCCATCATTGCAGATACGGGGAAAAATTCTCCGTCTGTGAAAATAACGGGAATAAAGGTTACCACCTGAAAAATAGTTATAAGAAAGAGAATGAATGTACTGTCAACATATTTGTATTTTTTTCTTATACGGTCTCTTCTGGGCGTTGCGCCCGTTTTGTTTTTCATTTCATTGCCTCCCTTCAGTTGTAATAGTGAAGTCTGTCGTCACCGATAGCTATAATGTCTCCGTCAAAAAGGAGCTGAGGGCTTTTGATTTCATATCCGTTAAGGAAGGCCTTTCCCTTAACTCTGTCAATTGCCCAGCCGTCCTCATAAAGCACGAGCAGGTTGTGAAGCTTTTCAGCACCGTGAAGACGGATGTCACTTTTTCTTGACGAGCCTATGCTGACCTCATTTCCGCAAAGGATGAATACCTCGCCCGTGTCCTTGTTGACAATTCTGGGCTGCTTTTTTGTTTTCTTTTTAGGTTGAGGTCTGCTTGCCGTCTCAACGGTGAAGCTGTTCGGTTTACCGTTATATGACGGCGGATTGACGGGACGCTTCTTTTCAAATTTAAGCTCAGGTCTGTTATCATCGTCATAAAAATAAGCACCCGCAGACCTTGAAGCCGATTCTCTCTTTCTGAGGCTTTCATCGGCATAATAGCCCTGCTTGCCTGCACCGGGAGCCTTTCTCTGCGGAGCCGGTTTTGCCGCAGCCGCAGATTTTCCCGATTTCTTCGTCTTTCTTCCGACGGGCTGAACGGGATCATCGGCAATTTCAAAGCGGAAACGGTTTTTTCCGAAGTCAAGGATGTCCCCGTCCTTGAGAAGTGCCTTGAGCTCAACATCGTGTCCGTTGACCTTGAGTGTAGCCTTAGTGAGAAGGTCGTGCACATACCAGCCGTCAATTCTCCTTGTAATAACAGCGTGGGAGCGTGCAACTGTGTCATAAGGCAGAACAACATCGCAGCTTTTGCTTCTTCCTACCGATGTCTCCCACATATTAAGCGGATATCTGTTCCCGCTGCTCATATCAATTATATAGCCGTAAATTTTTTCCTTCGGGTGGCCGAGCATCAGCGTCATAATGCACTTGACAACAATCACCACCGTAATCACGGGCAGAATATACCGTGATAAAGCCCAGATAAGCTCCATAATTCACCTCATCCTTTATAGTAATGTCTGCTTCCTTTCATCAAATATCCTCTTAAGAAAGTCTGTTCTTTTTTTCATGCACACAGAGTAAATTTCACTCTTTGTCGCAATATCGTATCCGTGCATTGTACCCTTTGTTTCAAAAAGGCAGGCCTTTACGCCGTCACGGATAAGCCTTTCGTAATAACGCACTCCCCCGTCATGAAGGCAGTCAAACTCCGCCGTTTCAACATAAGCTTCGGGAAGAGATGCAAGGCTGACGACATCTACCGCTGAAAACCACTCCCTCGGGGAGTAATCCTCTTCGTTGATGTAGGCCTTTTTGTAAGCTCTTGCCGCAACAGTGTTACACATCGGTGTGTCCGTAAATTTCTTCATGCTTTCACTTTCGGTGTCATCATCCACAAAGGGATAAAGAAGCATCTGTGCGCAAGGCATTTCAATTTTTTCGTCCCTTGCTCTTATGCAGGTTACTGCCGCAAGATTACCGCCGGCGCTGTCACCGCAAAGGGCAATTCTTTTTCTGTCGATACCGAAAAGCTCTGCATTTTCGCTTATATATCTATAGGAATAAAAGGCATCGTCAACTGCCGCAGGGAAGGGGTGCTTCGGTGCAAGGCGGTAATCGATAAAAAACACCTTCACACCAAGACCTGCTGCAAGGCTTCTTGCAAGAGAAAAATGGTGTGGCGCCGCATTATACACAAAGCCGCCTCCGTGATAAAAGATCACGCAGGGAGAATCCTTTCTCGCCGCATTCCGGGGTGTATAAACAAACGCTCTGATTGCAGTATCATCCTTAACGGGTATTGTAAGCTTTTCTCTGCTTACTTTTTTGTCGGAAATATCAGTATAATAGAAGCCTTTCATAAAAAACTGCATAAAAGGCAGAATCGGTAAAATTACGGGAGGATTGAGAAAGCTGAAAATCTTCAGATCCCTGTTATACGGGTATTTTTCCATCTTTGACATTCCGCATCACTCCTTGATATATATAATCTTTTATATTATAACATATATATCAAAAAATTAAAAGACACCTAAAAAAATAAATACAGGTGCTCAATCTCAGACTGAACACCTGTAAAAGGCATAATCAGGAAATATATTTTGATATTTTCGGAATTTTGGAAACTCCCCATGAAACAAGGAAGGAGCCGATAACAACCAGAATCCACAGCACCGGAGCACCGATGATTGCCGGTATCTTTATAAAGGGCATAAAGCTCATATCTACCGTTGCGTGCTTGGGGCTTATATGAATAATCTGTATGCCGAAATACTGGAAGGCTCTCATTACAAAAACGTGACAAAGGTAAACACCGAAGGAGCGTGCCGAAAGCCACTGTATTTTTTTTACGGTTTTTTCCTTGAATTGAATTTTCGAAAATTCGTGCTGGAAAAGCGTAAACATTGCGTAAGCTATCATAACGCAGCAACCAAGGTTTACCACAAGGAAATCCTTTACGGTGTCGTTCTTTACATAGGAAATCCATATATTTCCGAAAACGGTGATGAGATAACCAAGCACACCCAAGGCGTATATCATATACCTTATCTTCTTTCTAAAGGGATACCTGACCATATACTGACCGCCGACATAAACTCCCGTGAAGCCACCTATGTATCCGATATTAAGGTAACCGTAAACATCGGAGAAGGTAAACTGCTTGAAGAAGGGAATCTTAAGTATCATTGGAATAACATTTACAAACACAAAGGAAAGAGCCATAAATGCTTCCATCTGCTTCTTTGTCGCATTATCAGTGAAAACTCTTATAAGAGGAGTAATCAGATAAAGAAGAGCAATCATATAAAGATACCACATATGGTATTCACCGATGATAAGCTCATTGAGGAAGAACTTTTTGCTGAAGGGCTGAACCGTTGCATTCTGCGCGTGCGGTCTGAAAAGAGTCCACTGTAAAGCATAAAGGAACGACCAGAAAAGAAAGGCCGTTGCCATTCTTACAACATTCTTTGTAAAAATCTTTTTCGGATCACAGGGCTTTGAGGGGTTAAGGAAAAATGCACCGCTTATCATAACAAAAACGGGGACAATCCATCTGCACATAGCCGAATAGAAATTCATTGCAACAAAGTCAGCTGAACGGACCTCAACAAGATTCCAGCAATTTGAGCACAGATGCGTAAGCGGAACCATACAGCTTGCAAACACACGCAATAAATCCAGCCACACAACACGGGGCTTGTTTATTTTCTCTGCCATATTCTCATCCTTTCTGTTAATAACCGTTGCAACAATTATACAATGCAAAAAAATATACGATTACAATTATCTCAAAATGTGATAATTAATATTTGTTGTCCTTCGGAAAATTTGAGAATAAAAAAAGAAAAGAAGATTCTTAAAATCCCCTTTTCTTTTTCCGATTTTTCATATAAAGAAGGTAGGTAATATCATAACTGATAACTAACTACTCGAACAGTTTAACATAATCGGAAACATTTTGCAACATATCCTTCAGTTACAATTTTGTCACCATTATTATAAAGCTGTAATATTACTCTGCATTGACTGCAGTATCTGTTGTGTTTTTATCAGTAGTGTTTTTATCGGTAGTGCCCTTTTCTTTAGTGGTTTCCTTCTCAGTTGTTGAGCCGTCAGATGTCATTGATTCGAAAAGTCCTGTTGAGCTGCCCTCATCCGTAACATTGCCGTTCTGTGTCAGGTCATCGTCAAGCTCTCCAAGAGCAGAGCTGATGTCGTCCATCATTGAGGTAGCTCCGTCCTTGAGTGTTGTCATTTCATTCTTCATATCGTCCTTTGCTTCCTCACCGCAGGCAACAAGCACCGTAACAAGCACAAGTGCAACAATAAAGGGTAAAAGCTTTTTCATATTAAATCGACTCCTTGTATTTCTTTGTTTTGTATTTATTATGAACACGGCAGTATGTTTTATGCACCTAAAAACAAAAAAAGGATAAAAATAAAGTAAAAAAGCTACGATTTCATTGACTAAATCGGCAGCAGATGGTAAAATGAAATGAATGATTATTTTTGCTTTGCTTTGCAAGGCGGAAAAGGAGAGAAACATTATGAAACCTAACAAAAACCCCTTATGGCAAACGGACTCTTTAGAAAGAAAAAGCTACTATTCCTATTTCTTTGGTCAGAATATGATCTATAATATGCTGGCCGCATATCTTACAACCTTCCTTGTTTTCAAGGGAATTGATCCTCTCAAATCAGGTGCGGTTGTTATGGTTGTCAAGGTTTGGGACGCAATAAACGACGCCATCTTCGGTGTTATTTTTGACAAAATCAAATTCAAAAACGGACAGAAATACATACCCTGGCTTAAAATCGCCTGCGTGCTTACACCGCTTTCAACTGTTGCCGTGTTTGTAATGCCCACAGCCGCAAGTGAAACCGTAAAGCTTATCTGGTTTGCAATTGCTTATATTCTGTGGGATACAGCCTATACTATCTGTGATGTTCCCGCCTTCGGTATCATCACAGCTATGACAAGCAATGTTGAAGAGAGAAATACCATTCTTTCCCTCAAGGGTATCAGCGGCGGTGCAGGCTCCGCTATCACAACCGTGCTTGTAACACTTTTCATCGGTCAGTCAATCAATATCGGTTACGGTCCCACATCAATCATCATCGCAATAGTTGCCGCTGCAACTATGTTCCCCGTCTGCTTCAAATGTAAAGAAAGAAAGCAGAGTGCTGAGGAGGAGCAGTTCACAATAAGAAGAATGCTTAAATATATTATCAGTAATAAATATCTTCTTCTTTACTATCTCGGTTATATCTTCTATTCCGGTGCACAGACCTATAATTCACTCCATCTTCTTGCAGCTTATTATATCTTCGGAAACGAGCAGCTCTCACTTGTTGTCGGTGCAGTTGCTATAGTTCCTCAGCTTATTATGGCTCTGTGTGTTCCCAAAATCATAAGAAAGACAGACAAAACAAAGCTGTTTATGATTTCAGCCGTTGCGGCAACAGTTCTTTCTCTTCTCGTTGTTCCCACAAAGAACAGTCTCGTTCTCTTTATGATAACCTTTACTCTCCGTTCAATTCCTCTCGGCATTATCGGTGTTCTTTCCTTCACCTTCACTCCCGACTGTGCAGAGTACGGTCAGTACACAACAGGCACAGAGGCAAAGGGTATCACCTTCGCTATCCAGACCTTTGCAGTTAAGCTTGCCGCTGCAGCTTCAGGCTCACTCGGTCTTATTCTTCTCGGTCTTTTCAACTTCAAGACAAAGTTTATGGTTGACGGTGTTGAAGCAGAAGTCAGCACCTTCGCCGATCTTCAGGCAATTGATGCTATTTCACAGCAATCAGCAGAAGCCATCAACGGTCTCTGGATCACTTATAATGTAGTGCCCATCATCGGACTTGTCATCGCTCTTGTTTTCTGGTCATTCTATAAGCTTAACGATAAGGATGTTCAGATTATGGCTGATTACAACTTCGGTAAAATCACAATAGAGGAAGCTGAAAGCAGGCTTTCAAGAAAATATTGATTTCAACCGATCAATAATAAAGAAATTTAAGGTAATTTAATTTAAAGGAGTATAACTATGGAACCAATCAAAGTTGATTTCACCGGCAACGGTGGAAACGGAAAGGGCAGCGGCAAAAACGCTTACCTCACACCAAAGAAATCCGGGCTAAAGCTTATCATAAGCATTATCGGAACAATCATCGGCGGAGCAATTGCATACTACTTTATGCTTCCTCCCCTCAATTTCAAAAGCACGGACACCTATATGTTCCTCGGAACAGTTGTGGCCATTTTCGTTGCTCTTCTCTTTATCACAAGCGGAGCATATCTCAAGCCGGAGTATGTCCCTTATGTAAAGAAGAAATCACTTATACCCATTATCTTTGTGGGCATTCTTGTTGTAATTGTGGGTGTCGGTATGGTGATTTCCTCTGTTTTCTTCAGAGCAAAAACCTACAGCAACATCATTGAGGTTGACGAAACGAAAACCTTCGCAAGCGACATTGCGGAAGCAGATTTTGCAAATGTTCCCGTCCTTGACAACGCCTCAGCAAAGGCTCTTGCCAACCGTACTCTCGGTGATCTTGCTTCAATCGGTAAGGTTTCACAGTTTGAAATCAACACCGCCTTCACTCAGATCAACTACAAAAACAACCCCGTCAAACTTACAACTCTTGCTTACGGCGATGTTTTCAAGTGGCTCAAGAACACATCTTCCGGTCTTCCCGGCTATGTTGTTGTAAACATGGTTACACAGAAGGCAGAGCTTGTAACTCTTCCCGAGGGCGAGTACATCAGATACGCAACAACAGAGCATTTCGGTAAATATCTTATGCGTCACGTACGCTTCAGCTATCCCACATATATTTTTGATACTCCCAGATTCGAAATTGACGAAAGCGGAAGGCCCTTCTGGCTTTGCACCGTGCTTGATAAAACAATCGGTCTTTTCGGCGGTACAGATGTAAAGGGAGTTGTCATTGTCGATGCAATCACCGGCGAAATGAAGGAATACACCGTTGACGAGGTCAGCACAAGCAAGGACCTTCAGTGGATTGACGGTATCTACTCCGATGCCCTTCTCGTTGAACAGTTCAATTATTACGGACAGTACAAAAACGGCTTCATCAACTCCATCCTCGGTCAGGAGGGCGTTAAGATTGCTACAGAGGGTACAAACTACATTGCAAAGGACGACGACGTTTACGCATACACAGGTGTTACCTCTGCAGGTAATGACCAGGCAATTATCGGCTTTGTTCTTATGAATATGAGAACAAAGGATGCTAACTTCTACGAGGTTTCAGGTGCCAAGGAGTATTCCGCAATGGCTTCTGCCCAGGGTGAAGTTCAGGACTATAAGTATCAGGCAACCTTCCCCATTCTCCTTAACATCAGCGGTGAGCCCACCTACTTTATGTCACTCAAGGACAGTGACAGCCTTGTAAAGCGTTATGCAATGGTTAACGTTCAGAACTATCAGGTTGTTTCAACAGGTGCGACAATTGCCGAATGTACAAAGGATTATGTTGATACACTTAAAATGAACAACATCAAAATTGATGTTGACATTTCCGAAATCGAGGATGCAACAAACAACACAGACGCCGAGCCCGAAAAGCAGGAGGTTCCCGTTCTTAGCGAGGAAGGCATCATCGACGACATCCGTACTGCAGTTATCGGTGGCGACAGCGTTTACTACATCAGCCTTGAAAATGACAGCAGCTACTTCTCAATCAAGGCAAGCGACGAAGAAGGCGTAGTTATTCTCAACATCGGAGATACAGTAAAAATCAGCTACGAAGAAAAGGCTGACGGCGGCATTTCCGAAGCAAAACAAATTACAAAGCAGGTTGTCGCTTAAAAACGAAAATAACGGTTATAAATAATAGAAAGGGTGATAATTCATGGCAGCTAATAAAGTAAGGCTTACAATAATGGGTACGGATTATTCCGTAATTGCTGAGGACGATCCGGCTTATGTTCAGCTTCTCGGCAAGGAACTCGATTCAAAAATGGAAGGTATTATCAAGGCAAGCGGACGTCTTTCCGTAACTCAGGCAGCAGTGCTCGCAGCTCTGGATTACGCCGACGAAAGCAAAAAGGCTACCGCAACTGCTGACAGACTCCGTGAGCAGATCAAGGATTACCTTGACGATGCCTCCGCTGCAAAAAGCAAGGCAGACATCGCGCGACACGAAACGGATAAATTCAAAAAAGAGGTTGAAGGCCTGCGCGCCGAAAACGACAGACTCAGAAAAGAGCTTTCTGCCGTCCTCGACAGAATCGGTAGCTGACAATGAAAAAACAGATTGAAATACTTGCTCCCGCAGGCTCTTACGAATCGGTTGTTGCGGCAGTACGCTGCAGGGCTGATGCGGTCTACATGGGAGCAAAGGGCTTCAACGCAAGAATAAAGGCTGACAACTTTGACGGCGACCTTCTCAAGGAAGCAGTTGACCTCTGTCACAGCCACGGCATGAAGGTTCATGTTACAATGAACACACTTATAAGCGACGGTGAAATACCCGCCGCTTTAGCTGTTTTGAAGGATGTTTGTTCAGCCGGTGCCGATGCAGTTATACTGCAGGATGTCGGCTTTGCATCAATTGTGAAAAAAGCGGCACCCGACCTTGATCGCCACGCTTCAACGCAGATGTCAGTACAGACTGTTGCCGGTGTAAGACTCCTTACCGAAATGGGCTTTAACCGTGTAGTGCTCCCGAGAGAAGCAAACAAATCGGAAATAAAGAAAATCTGCGACAGCTCCGAAATCGAAATAGAAATGTTCATTCACGGTGCTCACTGTATGTCCGTTTCAGGACAGTGCTATATGAGCAGCATGTTCGGCGGACGAAGCGGAAACCGAGGCCTTTGTGCCCAGCCCTGCCGTTTACCCTTTTCATCAGAAAACGGCACAGGCTTTGACCTTAGTCTTAAGGACCTGTCGCTTGCAGACAAAATCGGTGAGCTTGTAGATCTCGGAATCAGCTCACTTAAAATTGAGGGCAGAATGAAGCGCCCGGAATATGTTGCGGCGGCAGTCACCGCAGTAAGAAAAAGCCGTGACGAGTCAGTCGATGAAGAAATGATGAAAAAGCTTAAAGCCGTCTTTTCCCGTTCAGGCTTCACGGACGCTTACTTTGAAAACAAACGCGGAAGAGAGATGTTCGGCACGAGACAGAAGGAAGATGTCACCGCCGCCTCTGCCTCGCTTTTAAAGGAGCTTTCAAGGCTTTACGAAAAAGAACAGCCAAGGCTTGCCGTTGATTTTTCACTGAGCATCCTTGAAGGCGAAAAGGTCAGCCTTTCAGCCTCCTGCAACGGTAAAAATGTTTTCATCACGAATGATACCGTCCCCGAGAAAGCACTCAACAAGCCTCTTACAAAAGAAGGGCTTACAGAAAGACTTGCAAAATGCGGCGGCACACAGTTTTACGCTGATAAAATTGAAATTGACCTTGATGACGGCCTTATCGTCCCCGCAAGCGTCATAAATAACCTCAGAAGAAGAGCTCTTGAGGAGCTTGAAAACAAGTTGAAAACTGTAAAGGCAATAAGCTTTACAGATGCTTTTTTCGAGGATTCGGAAAAAGAAATAAAGCAAACTCACCGCAAATCAGCTGAAAAGTCGAAATTCAGCATCCGAGTGCCTTCAGTCAGCCGTATTCCCGACAATCTCGGGGATGTGGAAAACTTATACATTCCCCTTATGACTGCGGAAAACTCGGTGGAAAAAGTTAAAAACCTGCCTGTTTGTGTGGGAATCGAGGTCCCGAGAGGCATTTTCGGTGCAGAAGAGCTTGTGGAAAAACGACTCCTGATGTTCAAAACTCACGGCATTAAAATTGCTTACTGCAGCACACTCGACGCTGTTGCAATTGCAAAAAAGCTCGGATTTGAGATACATACAGGCTTTTCAATGAATGTTTTCAACAGTTTTTCAGCAAAATTCCTTGAAGAGTTAGATGTAAAGGTAATTGCCTTGTCACCTGAGCTTACGCTGGGACAACTTGCAAAAATTCACAGTAAAGCAAAAAGAAGCATCATAGCCTACGGAAGACTCCCCCTGATGCTCACAAGAAACTGCCCGATCAAAAACGGCAGAGACTGTGAGGAGTGCAAAGGCGGTGGTTACCTCACCGACAGAATGAATAAAAGGTTCCCCGTTGTGTGCAATTTCGGTTGCAGCGAGGTTCTTAACAGTCAGCCGATTTATATGGCAGACCGACTCGATGAAATCAAAAACACCGACCTGCTTACGCTCTATTTCACAACTGAAAAGAAGGAGGCAATCGAAGCGGTGCTTGATGCCTACAGAAAAGGAAAAGCAGTAAAAGGCGATTACACAAGAGGACTTTATTACCGTGGTGCGGAATAGGGACAGGGGCTTCGGCCTTGAAATGCAGAATGCAAAACTGATGGTCGTTTCGCTCCGGATTATAAAAGATATTAAAAATAAGGAGAAAATAAAATGGCAAAGAGACAGGATTATTTATCATGGGATGAATACTTCATGGGCATTGCAGTTCTTTCATCCTACAGAAGCAAGGACCCCAGCACCCAGGTAGGTGCATGCATCGTCAACGAGAAAAACAGAATTATGTCAATGGGCTACAACGGCTTTCCTTCAGGCTGCGACGATGATGAATTCCCTTGGGAAAGAGAAGGAGATATGTACAACACAAAGTACGCTTACGTATGTCACGCTGAGCTTAATGCAATTCTTAACTGCCGTGGAACAAATCTTGAAGGCTGCCGCATTTACGTCGCTCTTTTTCCCTGCAACGAATGTGCAAAGGCGATCATTCAAAGCGGTATAAAAGAGGTTGTTTACCTTTCCGATAAGTACGCTGACTCTCCAGGAGTCCGTGCATCAAAGAGAATGTTTGAGGCAGCAGGAGTCAAGATGACAATGCTCACACCGAAGCGTGACAGCATTACGCTGAGTCTTGACCCGGAAAAGGTCTGAGAGTAACCCCTCAGTCAAAATCAAAGATTTTGCCGGCTCCCCTTTCAGGGGAGCAAAATTTTTTTCTCTCCGGAAAAGGGAGGGGGACCGCGTGAGCGGTGGAGAGGTCAAAAAAGAAAAAATTGCCTTTCATTAAATCACCCGTAAAGCACAAAATAACTAAGGGTGAAGAAAATGAAAAGCAACGAAAAAGACCCGTACAACTTTCAAAAAATCGATGGCTATCTTAGGGAGAGAAAGAATGCCATCGGTGAAATGAAGCAGCAATACGGAAAGATTTATGTCAAAGGACCGAAGGCTAAGCGTCAGGAATCGGACGCAAACGAAAAATAATAAACGAAGAGGCTGTTGCACAAAAAAGTGTGACAGCCCCTTTTTCTTTATATTCTCTTACTGCTGTGCCTGAAAACAGCTTCTATGTACTCGTGTGAAAAGTATGAATTCTTATCCCTGAAAATCCCTTCAGGCATATTCTCGCAGGGAAGGAACATTTTTTCTATCTTGTTTTCTGCTTTCTTTTTAGCCTTTGCTTTAGCTTTTTTGAGAGCCCTTTCCAGAATGAGCTTCCACAGTAAAAAGCCGATAACGGCGATCATTCCGTAAATCGAAGCGGCGGTTCTGAAATCCTTGAAAATCCAGATAAGCACAAAAGCAACAAGAGCAATCAACCCAACAATGAGTCCGGCAACAATATCGTCAAAGGTATTTTTTGCTTTAAAAAGCTTACCTGCAATTCCCGCACCCTGAAGAATTACGGTTTCGTTTTTGTCGCTTCGGGCAATTTTTTCTTTTATTTTTCTCTCACCCTTAACGGTATAAAACGGGGCTGAAAATTCGCATAAATCAGAAAACGGGTAAATACGGGTGTAGCTTTCAAAGTTGTTTCCGTGAGCAGTTTCGCAATAGAATCTTATGGTGCAATCACCGCGTAGAATTACCGTGCAGGTTGATTTTACAACAAAGCGGTGGAAATAGCTCAGTCCGAGTCTGCCCGTCACGGGGTCGGAGCGGTATTCTGCATCAGCACACACTGAAAGCTCAGCACTTTCTTTTTCAAGCCTGACATAAACACCTGCATTCGGCGCTACAGTGTAGCTGATTTTATCAAGCTCAATTATTATGCGTTTGTCGGACTCATTTTTGAGAAATACCTGCACACCGTTCACCTCACAATACAGTTTATAACTATGCTGAAATTTTAACATTACACAAAATATTTGTCAACAAAAAAGCCGCGGAAAACTCCACGGCTCTTCATTTTGCATTCTGCACTCTGCATTCTGCATTACCGAAGGCTTAGCCTTCGGTATTCGCACCGGGTCTTCCGCAGCACTTCTTGTACTTCTTGCCGCTTCCGCAGGGACAAGGGTCGTTTACACCGATTTTCTTGCCCTCATTTCTCTTGGGACGGGCCTTTTCGCTTCCGTCGCCGCCGGTTGAGGTGCTTGTAACCTTGGCAACCTCTTCACGCTTGATTTCCTCGTCGGTCTTGAAGCGTACTGCAAGAACAGTCTTTACTGTATCCTCACGGATTGAGGTTGTCATTTCATCGAACATATCATAGCTCATTTCTCTGAAAGCAACAACCGGGTCCTTCTGACCGTAGGCAAGAAGTCCTACACTGCGCTTGAGCTCGTCCATTGCATCGATGTAATCCATCCACTTCATATCAACATTACGAAGAAGCATTTCACGCTCAATGTTACGCATCATTTCCTCACCGTAAAGCTCTTCACGGGCCTCGTGGAGCTTGTGAGCGCGGTCAGTAAGAAGGTCGTAGACCTCATCAGCCTTGTACTTTCTGTCCTCGGTGAAGTCCTCCTCTGTTGTGAGCCAGCCCATGTATTTTTCCTTGAGTGAAGCAAAGTGCCACTCATCGGAAGGAACATTTGCCGGGCAGAAGAATTCAACGGTATCGCCGATAGAGTCGTCAATCATCTTGGTGATAACGGGCTTCATATCCTCGCCCTTGAGCACCTGATCACGCTGTGTATAGATAATCTCTCTCTGACGGTTCATAACATCGTCAAATGAGATAACGTGGCGACGTGCAGCAAAGTTATTACCTTCAACCTTGCGCTGTGCGGATTCAACCTGCTTTGTGAGCATGCCGACCTCAATGGGTGTGTCCTTGTCAACGGGCATGCTGTTCATGATGGCGACCATTCTGTCACCTCCGAAAAGACGAAGAAGGTCATCCTGCATTGAAAGGAAGAAACGGCTTTCACCGGGGTCACCCTGACGTCCGCTACGGCCTCTGAGCTGATTGTCGATTCGTCTTGAATCGTGACGCTCTGTACCGATGATGTAAAGACCGCCTGCCTGACGCACCTTTTCAGCCTCTTCAGCGATTTCCTCCTTGAACTGCTTTTCAAGGCGCTTGAAGGTCTCTCTTGCCTCAATGATGTCCTCGTTGTCGGTATCACCGAAGGCAGTTGCCTCGCTGATGAGCTCCTCGGAATATTCCATTTTTCTCATCTGACTCTTTGCAAGGAACTCAGCATTACCGCCGAGCATAATGTCGGTGCCTCGACCAGCCATGTTGGTTGCAATTGTAACTGCACCGAGCTTACCTGCCTGAGCAACGATTTCTGCTTCCTTGTCGTGATGCTTTGCGTTGAGAACATTATGCTTGATTCCGCGTCTCTTGAGTGCCGCAGAAAGCTTTTCACTCTTTTCGATTGAAATTGTACCTACAAGCACGGGCTGTCCCTTTGCGTGACATTCAAGAATCTGCTCAATAATTGCATTGAACTTGAACTGCTCTGTCTGATAAATAACATCGTTGTTGTCCTTACGAAGAAGAGGCTTGTTTGTGGGAATTTCAACTGCATCAAGAGAATAAATCTCACGGAATTCGTTAACCTCTGTCATTGCAGTACCGGTCATACCGGAAAGCTTATCGTAAAGGCGGAAATAGTTCTGGAAGGTGATGGTTGCGAGAGTTTTGTTTTCGCGGGCAACCTTAACATTTTCCTTGGCTTCGATTGCCTGATGAAGGCCGTCGTTGTAGCGTCTGCCGAGCATAATACGTCCCGTAAATTCGTCAACGATGAGCACCTGACCGTCTTTTACAACATAGTCAATGTCTCTTGTCATAACACCGTGAGCCTTGATGGCTATATTAAGATGGTGAGAAAGTGTAAGGTTTTCGGGATCTGAAAGGTTTTCGATATTGAAGAAGCGTTCTGCCTTCTGGATACCGCTTTTTGTAAGGTTACAGGTTTTTGCTTTTTCATCGACGATGTAATCAGCACCGCTTTCTGCTGCCATATCCTCAAGATTCATTTTTGAATTGGTTTCGGCAATCTTAAGGCACTTGAGGGTGTTTACAAAGCTGTTTGCAACAGAGTAAAGCTCTGAGGATTTGCCGCCCATACCCGAAATAATAAGGGGAGTTCTTGCCTCATCGATAAGAATTGAGTCAACCTCGTCGACAATAGCATAATTGTGACCGCGCTGAACCTTCTGGTCGAGATAAAGCACCATATTGTCACGAAGATAATCAAAGCCCATTTCGTTGTTTGTGCCGTAAGTGATGTCTGCGGCATAAGCAGTACGGCGCTCATTGTTTTCAAGGCCGTTTACGATAAGACCTACAGAAAGACCGAGGAAACGGTAAACCTTGCCCATCCACTCACTGTCACGGCGTGCAAGGTAATCGTTAACGGTAACAATGTGTACTCCCTTACCGGAAAGTGCATTAAGGTAAGCGGGAAGTGTGGCAACGAGGGTTTTACCTTCACCGGTTTTCATTTCAGCAATTCTGCCCTGATGAAGAACGATACCGCCCATAATCTGTACGGGGAAGTGCTTCATTCCGAGAACACGCCAGGAAGCCTCACGGCAGGTGGCAAATGCCTCGGGAAGAATATCGTCAAGAGTTTCACCCTTTGCGAGTCTTTCCTTGAATTCGACGGTTTTACCCTTAAGCTCTGAATCAGTAAGTCTGCCGTATTCCTCATCATATGAGAGCACCTTGTTTACAAGAGGCTTGACTCTTTTGATTTCCTTTGAGGAATAATCGCCGAAAATCTTTTTAAGTAAGCTCATTTATTTCACCTCATTAAAAAATTGATTGATAAACTTGTTTATATATTACACAATATAATATTTTACCATAAAGCTGAAAAGTTTTCAACTGTTTTATGTTTCAACTGTATTTTTGTTCACAAATGCAATTGCTTTTTTTACTTTCTGATGATATAATTATCTCAAACACAGTAAAAGGAGATGATCTGAGTGAATATAGGAGAAGCTGTTGTAAAGCTTTTTGAAATTCCTCAGGTAGAATATGCCCTTGATGCCGTAATAAAAATGCTTCTTGCGATTCTTTTCAGCGGCATAATCGGCTACGAAAGAGAGCATTCCCACAGACCCGCAGGCTTCAGAACCCACATTCTTGTTGCCGTCGGCTCGGCTCTTGTAATGATGACATCAAAATATGTTTTCCTCGAATACGAGGGACTTGCCAACTTTGACCCGACACGACTCGGTGCTCAGGTTATAAGCGGAATCGGTTTTCTCGGCGCAGGAACAATCCTCAGAGAGGGCTTTTCCGTCAAGGGACTCACAACTGCCGCTTCACTCTGGGCAGTTTCGTGTATCGGGCTTGCAGTAGGTGCAGGCTACTATGTAGGTGCCCTTGTGACAACGCTTGTCATTTATCTTACCCTTAACACCTTCAAGCGTTTTGTCGCAAAAAGCAATCCCTCTAAAAACATTTACATCGAAGCCGAAAATATGTCACGTCAGGCTGCGGAAATCGGCATCATTGTCAAGCGTTACGGCGGAAACCTTCATACCCTTGAGGTCCTTTATGCCGACTCCTCTCCCACAAAGAGAAAAAGTGATTCCGTTGTTATGAAGGCTGTTGTCTTCCCCCGTGACGAGGAAAGCCTGAACCTTACAATCTCTGCAATCAGAAGCCTTGAAGGAATCAGAGACCTGTATATCGACTAAATAAAAAGAAAAATGGGCTGTAAAAAAAGTGCAGACCGCATAAAACAAGATAACTAAAGGGTTTCTTTCGGTTTTGAACTGCCAAAGAAACCCTTTAAACAATAAAAATTATTAAAAGAGGCAAAAACAAGGTTTTTGCGTTTTATGCTATAAACAAACCTCGCCCTC
>JAZSAM010000081.1:0-12141 GCA_045601905.1 Acutalibacteraceae bacterium
AAAAACAAGGTTTTTGCGTTTTATGCTATAAACAAACCTCGCCCTCGGAGTACCTTTGTACGCCGTCGGGTAAACCAAAATAAAGCTGAACGCTTTATTTTGGCTCGGTTTGTTCATTCTGCGCATTTTTTCCTAGCCCCTAAAAAATCATCAGCCGTGAGGCTGATGATTTTTTTGCGATTAATCATAATCCTTTTCGCTGTGAAGAACCTTTCCGTTTGATGCGTCGATTACGTATGAGTATTCGTATCTGCCGTAATCAAAATCGACCTCATAAACCTTGATGCCGCGCTCATAATCAAGCTCGTATTCCAGAGCATAAACCTGATCTCTTGAAAGTCCGGCGTTTTTGAGTGCTGCTGATACAGCCTTTGATGCGGAGACGGTATCTGATTTTTTGTTGCTTGCAGGTGCGTTGGCAGCTGCGCTTGTCTTAGCAGAAACAAGGTCTGAGAATTCACCGTAAACAGTGCCTGATGAAGGCTTGAAGTATGCTCTTACCTTTAATTTGTAGACCTTGTTGCTCTTCTTGAGTTCAACAGTTGCGTTCGTTGCGCTGACAGTTGCCTTTTTAACGAATTTTCCCTTTGAGTCGGAGTAAACATAAACCTGATAGCCGGTTGCTCTGTTAACCTTGGACCACCTGAGAGAAACTGAGGATTTGCTTGTTGAAACAACCTTTACGTTTTCAACCTCGTTGGGCTCTGTTGCAACTGTGAGTACGCTTGAGAAGGGGCCGTAAACTCTTTTGTTGCCGCTTCTGTGGTAAGCTCTTACCTTGAATCTGTACTGCTTTGCACTTGCGAGGTCATCAACTTCAAAAGCGAGGTTCTTTGTGTTGTCGAGATGCTTCCAACCGTTTGAGGTGTAGATGTAAACCTGGTATGCTGTTGCGCCGGAGGCTTTTTTCCATCTGAGATTGATTTCATCATCGTCAACATTGTAGCTTTTAAGTGATGTTACCTTGGCGGGAGTTGGTGAGGCTGCAGTAGCCGATGATACAACTGAGAATGTTAAGAGTAATGCCAGAGTGAGTGATAAGAAGTTTTTGAATAATTTTTTCATATTTGTTCCACCTTTCTTGAATTTGTTTGGTTTATATTTTTTTGTTACACAAGGTTTGTTTATCTCTTGTCTACACCCAAATAATATATCAGAAAGATTAAAGACAGATTAGAAAAAATTAATTTTTCAAAAAAATGGCAGATACTTCAAAAAAGAAGTATCTGCCGGGATAATCTTATGCTTTATTTATTTCTTTGACTTTTTCTTTCCCAAGAAGAATGCACCGATTACCATAAGTATGATGTATGTAATAAGGTAGAAGAGAACGGGAAGTGAGAAGGTGCCGTTGGCCTTTGCTGCCTGATAGGGATAAATGCCGTGTGCAAAGATTGCTGCGACAACCATGAAGATTGAACCGATTATAGCGAGAACGGGAGCAATTTTTCCCTTTACAACGCCAAGATCCTTACTCTTGATGAACATGCTGATGAAAATGGGAATATACATAGCATAAGTTGTGATGATGGGAAGCTCTGATGAGTCGAATGAGAAAAGACCGAACCAGGGTGTATCGAGGTTAGCACCGTAGAAGTAGAGGAGCCAGAGACCGCTTATGAAAAGTCCCATCATTGATGAGTTAGCGGGCATATTTGTTGCAGCATCAACCTGCTTGAAGATTTCGGGCTTGGGACCCATGTTACGTGAAGCGATAGCATGGAAAGCTCTTGAGCATCCGAGTGTAAGACCGTTGAGAGTGCCAAGACAGGAAATAACAACGAACAGGAAGAGAGCTGTGCCTGCGAAATTACCGAATACTGATGAGAAAGCTATTCTTGCGCCTGCTTCGCCGCCGGCCATAATAACTTCGTTTTCGATGCCGCCTGCAAGTCCGATATAATATGTAATATAAACGCCAACGATAATAAGTGTACCCATAACGAGAGCCTTGGGAAGATTCTTCTTTGCATCCTTAAGCTCTGCATTGATTGATGTTGCACAAATCCAGCCCTCGTATGCAAAAGCAGTAGCAACAACTGCCTTGAAGAGACCGCTTGAAGTGGAAATGTCTTCGTTAACAACGTTCATAAAGTTCTGAACAAGAAGCTGATCGCCTGTGAGACCTTTGATGGTACCAACGATTGCCATAAGGAAAAGGGGAATGAGCTTGATAAAGGTTGCGGAAATCTGGAATTTACCTGCAATCTTGGGAGCGATTGTATTCATGAAGAATACAGCGATAAGAAGTGCACCTGCAATTGTCATACACTGGGGTCCGGTAATGCTCAGCTGTGCTTCTTCGGGAAGAAATGCATTAACGAAAACGCAGAGATATCTTGCACTAACCCATGCAAGAACTGATGTGAGGGTGGGGTAATAGAGTACTGCAAGGAACCAGCCCATGAAGTAAGCGTATTTCTTACCGCACATTGCTTCTGCGTAGTCAACGATACCGCTGACCTTTTCGTGCTTGGTTGCAAGGATTGAAAATGCATAAGCACAAACAACCATAATAATACCGCCGATGATCCACGCAAGAATACCAACGGGAAGGTTGCCGCCGGTTTCGGTGAGAATTTTCTCAGCCTTGAAGAAAACACCGCTACCGATAACAGTACCGACTACGGTGCAGATTGCTGTAAGCAATCCGTATTTTTTGTTGAGTTGAGTTGACATAAAACTTCTCCTTTAATAATATATAGTATATTAAATTTAACATATTTTTACTGTATAGTCAATAAAATGTTTTAAATTTAACAGAATTTATAGTTGATTTTCTGGTTTTGTAATGAAAAAGATTAAAAATAACAAAATTATATCGAAAAACAGTTGATTTTTCTGATTTACTATTGTATAATACATTTATCGAACATTTGTACGCCGAGGAGGAATTCAGTTATGGCTGATAAACAAAGTGCGCTTAAAGCTGCTCTTGCTCAGATCGAAAAACAGTATGGAAAAGGTGCAATAATGCGCCTTGGTCAAAATACAGAAATGAATGTTGAAGCGATTTCAACCGGTTCGGTAGGTCTCGACCTTGCAACAGGTATCGGTGGACTTCCAAAGGGACGTATTGTTGAAATTTACGGTCCTGAATCATCGGGTAAAACAACTCTTGCACTTCATTGCATTGCTGAAGCACAGAAGGCAGGCGGTGAAGCCGCATTTATTGATGCTGAACACGCTCTTGATCCCGTTTACGCAAGAGGTGTGGGTGTTGATGTTGATTCACTTCTTGTTTCACAGCCTGACAACGGTGAGGATGCTCTTTCAATCACTGAGGCGCTTGCCCGTTCAGGTGCGCTTGACATTATTGTTGTTGACTCTGTTGCAGCTCTTGTACCCAGAGCTGAAATTGAAGGCGAAATGGGCGACAGTCACGTAGGTCTTCACGCAAGACTTATGTCACAGGCCTTGAGAAAGCTTACAAGTGTAATTGCAAAGTCAAACACTCTTGTTATTTTCATTAATCAGCTTCGTGAAAAGGTCGGCGTAATTTATGGCAACCCCGAGGTCACAACCGGCGGACGGGCACTCAAGTTCTATTCATCAATCAGAATTGATGTAAGAAAAATCGAACAGCTCAAGGCTCCCGGTAATGAATTCATCGGTGCAAGAACAAGAGCAAAGATTGTAAAGAATAAGGTTTCTCCTCCGTTCAAGGAGGCTGAATTTGACATTATGTACGGCAAGGGTATTTCCCGTATCGGTGAAATTGTTGATCTTGGCGTTAAGTTTGACATTATCAATAAGAGCGGTGCCTGGTTCTCTTACGGCGAAACAAGACTCGGTCAGGGTAGAGATAATGTAAAGCTTCTTCTTGAAAGAGAAAAAGCACTTGCCGCTGAAATAGAAGAGAAAATTCGCAAGGCAATGCTTGGTAAGGATGAAAAGGAAGAAAAGCCTGCTGAAAAAGAGCCGGTTATTCTCACTCCGAAAAGATCCTCCGGCAATGTAAGAGCAAGAATTGACATTGCTGTTGACGATGATGAATAATGAAACTTACTTATAAAAAAGGAAAAGGCGATAAAATACACATAAGCAT
Organism: Acutalibacteraceae bacterium; assembly: GCA_045601905.1. Classification (GTDB taxonomy): domain Bacteria; phylum Bacillota; class Clostridia; order Oscillospirales; family Acutalibacteraceae; genus UBA6857. Next base: position 4,049 of record JAZSAM010000081.1, read on the forward strand.
CGACGGTGAGTACAGGCTTACCGTCGATGAGATGTATTTTGCCTCTTTGTATCTGAAGGACGGACAGGAAATAAGCGAAGAAGAATATCTTGAGCTTGAAAGCACGGTTAATCAGCGCCGTGCTTATAACTGTGCCGTCTCTCTTCTTTCAAGAAGAGACCACAGCGAAAGGGAGCTTCTTCATAAGCTTCGGGAGAAAGGTTATTCCGATGGCGCTGAGGCGGCAATTGAAAAGCTGAAAATCAGCGGCTATGTTGATGATGAACGCTTCTGCCGTATTTTTGCAGGGGAGCTTATAAGACTTAAAGGCTACGGAAGACGAAGAGTTGAGCAGGAGCTTTACAGAAAAGGTGTCAGCCGTGAAACCGTAACTAATATTCTTGAAGAAATTGCCTTTGACAGCGAAAAATTAACTGATATAATAAGAAGAAAGCATCTTTCCAGAATGACTGATGAAAAAGGCAGAAAAAAAGCGGTTGATGCTCTTATTCGCCTTGGCTATTCTTACGGTGAAATACGTGATGCATTAAAAGAAATTGACGATGAAATTATCTGCGAGGTGTACGATGAGTAAAATTGCTATGATAGGCTTAGGCTGTCCGAAAAATCAGGTTGACGGTGAAATGCTTCTTTCCCGTCTTGTTGACGGTGGATTCGACATTGTCGGTGAGCTTGAGGAAGCTGACCTTGTGATAATTAACACTTGCGGTTTTATTGACGATGCAAAAAAGGAGGCAATTGACAACATTCTTTATGCCGTTTCTTTAAAAGAAGAAGGCGTCATCAATGGCGTTGTTGTTACGGGTTGTCTTGCTGAGCGTTATCAGCAGGAAATTCTTAATGAAATACCTGAGGTTGACGCAGTTGTCGGAATCGGAGCAAACGGCGAGATTGCAGAAATCTGCAAAAAGGTTCTCAGCGGCAAAACTGTTTCTGAGTTTCCCTCCAAATACTGTATGCCGCTTGAAGGCGACCGAATTCTTTCAACTCCGCCTCACTATGCATATCTTAAGATTGCAGAGGGCTGCTCAAACTGCTGCACCTACTGTGCAATTCCCTCAATCCGCGGAAAATTCAGAAGCCGTAAAATTGAAAATATAATCGAAGAGGCAAAGAGTCTTGCGGCAAATGGCATCAAGGAGCTTGTTGTTGTTGCTCAGGACACCACACGCTACGGCATTGATCTTTACGGTGAACTTAAATTGCCTGCACTTCTTAAGGAGCTTTGCCGAATTGACGGAATCGAATGGATCCGCATCCTTTACTGTTATCCCGAGTGCCTTACAGATGAGCTTATTGATGTAATGGCAAGTGAGGAAAAAATCTGCAATTACATTGATTTACCCCTACAGCATGCTGACGGTGATGTGCTCAAAAGAATGAACAGAACGGGCAATGAAGAAAGCCTTACTGCACTCATTGAAAAGGTAAGAGCAAAAATTCCAGATGTTGTAATCCGCACAACCTTCATCACAGGTTTTCCCGGGGAAAGTGAAGAAAGCTTTGAAACCCTTTCCCGTTTCATAAATAATATAAGGTTTGACCGTCTCGGTTGCTTTGCCTATTCTCCGGAGGAAGGTACCTTTGCTGCTGAGATGGACAATCAGATTGACGATGAAATCAAGGCTCACAGAAGCGAAATCATAATGCAGCAGCAGTATGAGATTTTTTCTCAGAAGCAGGAAAGTCGAGTCGGTACAGTTATGACTGCAATTGTCGACGGCTTTGATGAGGAAAATATGCTTTATATGGGCAGAACCTACATGGATGCTCCCGAAATTGATTCAAGCGTAATTATTTCAACTGAGGATGAGCTCAAGCAAGGTCAGTTTGTGAAAATTAAAATCCTCGGTGTTGATGACTGTGACCTTGTCGGTGAGGTTATTGAATAACAATTCAGAGGTGCAATATGGTTTATTTAAGCACTTTTCATTTCCCTTCGCAGGATGAGGATGAAAATTTCTTCTTCGGCTTCAATCCAAAAAATATGAGAAACATCTACGAATCAAAATATCCCTTTGGAATGTTCCGCTACAGAGGACTGCCTGACGATTTTGAATTTTCTGACATAACAATCATTTGCGGAAATAACGGAAGCGGTAAAAGCACGATTCTCAATGTTATTGCTGAAAAATTGGGGTTAAAACGAAATTCACCCTTTAACCGTACGGACTTTTTCAGCGATTATGTTGAGCTTTGTGATTATACTCTTGAAAGGTCACTTTCTCCTATAAGCTGTGTCATAACAAGCGACGATGTGTTTGATAGGGTTCTTGATATCCGTCGTGTGAATGACGGCATTGATAACAAAAGAGAAGCTCTATTGCAGGAATGGCTTGATAGCAACAGTGACAGAGCTGATACGGCTCTTCACGGACTTGACGATTATGAGCGCTGGAAAAAAGTTTCTGATGCAAGAAATAAAAACAAAAGCCAGTCACAGTTTATACGTTCACGTCTTATGAGAAATATTCAGGAGCGCTCTAACGGAGAAAGCTCACTTTCCTTGTTCGTTGACAGCATAACCGATGATGCTTTGTATCTTCTTGACGAGCCGGAAAACAGTCTTTCTCCCTCAAACCAACTTGAGCTTAAATATTTTATAGAAGATTCCGTCAGAAATCACGGCTGTCAGTTTATTATTTCAACGCATTCTCCTTTTTTGCTTTCGCTTAAAGGTGCAAAAATTTACGATATTGACTCCAATCCCGTTAAGCTTTGCAATTGGACAGAGCTTGAGTGCGTTAAGGTGTACCATGAGTTTTTTAAGGAAAATGAGTATAAGTTTAATTTCTGATTTTTTTTGGGTGATTTGTTATGAAAAAATAATAACAGAACAAAAGAAATATATTGCAGAAAGAATTGATCGGTTTAATAATTGAAAATAATTTTAGATATCTTACTCAAATATCAATATGCTTTCCGAAAACAAGCATTCTTGTCAGACCGACTCATCATATGGAAACGATTGTTTATAGCCGGCATTTTGATAAATATAAGAATATCTTGGCTGAAATTGTAAAATCAAAGGGTTGGAAATTAATCGATAGAACTTGATTTATAATCATTGACAAAATCGAGCCAACTGTGTATAATATACTAAACAAACATTCAAATGCGTTAAAAGGGAGAAGTAATCACATACCCTTCATCTCAGAGAGGAACTGTAAGGTGAAAGTGTTCCGTTGAAGAAGTGATGAAATGCACCCGTCAGCACCCGAGGGGAACTGAAGTATCCGAGGGCGTAAACCGGCGTTAACGGTAAAGCTATAGTTGTAGCTGAGTAATAAGTCAGAGTGGAACCGCGTTTTTACGCCTCTGTCCGAAGCTTTTTCGGTACAGGGGTTTATTTTTTTACTAAAAGGTGATAATATATGTTTGATAGATTGAAAGAAGATCTTCAGTGCGTCAAGGATCGCGACCCTGCTGCAAGAAGTAACCTTGAGATAATGTTTCTTTATCCTGGCTACAAGGCAGTCAGAGCCTACAGGAGGGCACATTGGTGCTATAATCATAAAATGTACTTTCTTGCCCGTGCGATTTCCCAGCATTGCGTGAAAAAGACAAATATTGAAATTCATCCCGGCGCACAGATCGGCAGACGCTTTTTCATTGACCACGGAACGGGCGTTGTGATCGGTGAAACGGCAATCATCGGAGACGACTGTACGATTTATCAGGGTGTAACCCTCGGCGGTACGGGTAAGGATCACGGCAAACGACATCCGACCTTAGGTAACAATGTTCTTATCGGTTGCGGTGCCAAGGTGCTCGGTCCTTTTACCATCGGTGATAATTCAAATGTTGCGGCAGGCTCTGTTGTTCTTTCGGCAATCCCTGAAAATTCAACCGCAGTAGGCTCACCTGCGAGAGTTGTGAAGCGTAACGGCAGAAGAGTTGACAAGCTTGACCACATCCACACACCCGACCCCTTATCTCAGGAACTTTGCTTGTTAAAAGCTAAAATAGATAAACTTGAAAAACATATAAAAGAACTGGAGGAAAAACAATGAAAGTTTTCAACACACTAACAAGAGCGAAGCAGGATCTCATACCTATAAAGGAAGGCGAGTTTAAAATTTATGCTTGCGGTCCCACTGTTTACAACTTTATTCACATCGGTAACGCAAGACCTCTCTGCGTTTTTGATGTGCTTCGCCGTTATCTTGAATACAGAGGCAACAAGGTAAACTTCGTACAGAACTTTACCGACATTGACGACAAAATTATCCGCCGTGCAAACGAAGAGGGTGTAACCTTCAAGGATATTTCCGAAAAGTACATCGAGGAATTCTGGGTTGATGCCAAGGGTATGAACATCCGTGAAGCAACAACTCATCCCAAGGCAACAGAAACAATAGATGAAATCATCAGCATTGTCAGCGGACTTGTTGAAAAGGGTTATGCATACGAGGTAAACGGTGATGTTTACTTCAGCACAAAGAAGTTCAATGAATACGGCAAGCTTTCACATCAGCCTCTTGAAGATCTTGAGGCAGGTGCAAGAATCAATGTTGGTGAAGTAAAGCGTGAGCCAATGGATTTTGCTCTCTGGAAGAGCGCAAAGCCAGGTGAGCCTTACTGGGAATCCCCCTGGGGTCACGGCAGACCCGGCTGGCACATCGAATGGTCAGCTATGGTACGTAAGTTCCTTGGTGTAACTATTGACATTCATTGCGTCGGACAGGATCTTATCTTCCCGCACCATGAAAACGAAATTGCACAGAGTGAGTGCTGCAACGGTGCACCCTTTGCAAATTACTGGATGCACAACGGGTTTATCACTGTTGACAAGGTCAAGATGTCAAAGTCACTCGGTAATTTCTTTACCGTCCGCGATGTTGCTCAGCAGTACGGCTACGAGCCCATCCGTTACCTTATGATTTCCTGTCAGTACAGAAGCCCAATCAACTACAGCTTTGATGCAATTGCTCAGTGCAAGGCTTCACTTGAAAGACTTTACACCTGTCGTGACAACCTTGACTTCGCTCTTAAAAATGCAAAGGATGAAGCAGGGGATAAGGATGCTGAAATCATTGCACTTATCGACGGTAAGAAGGATAAGTTCATTGAAGCAATGGAGGATGACCTCAACACAGGTGAGGCTCTCGGTGCAGTATTTGAGCTTGTGAAGGACATCAACACAAATGTAAATGACGGCGTTCAGTCGAAGACTCTTGTTGAGTATGCAATCAAGGTGTTTGATGAGCTTATGAATGTTCTTGGTCTTCTTTATAACCGAAACACAGCTTCAAGCCTTGACGATGAAATCGAAGCTCTTATTCAGCAGAGAAACGATGCAAGAAAGAACAAGAACTGGGCAGAAGCTGACTGCATCAGAGACGAGCTTAAGGCACAAGGAATTGTTCTTGAGGACACACCTCAGGGCGTAAAGTGGCACAGAGCATAAATTTGTCACAAAAATCCGCAGAAACTTGTAAAAAAAGAGTTTCTGCGGTTTCTTTTTTCAAAATATGTGATATAATTAACGAAAAGGCTGGTGAAAATGTGATGAATAACAAAAAATCTGATCCTATAGCAGTAATCGATTCGGGTATGGGCGGTATCACGGTGCTTCGCAAGCTCTATAAGCTCATGCCTAACGAAAACTATATATATTTCGGCGATTCGGCAAATGCACCCTACGGAGTTAAAACAACGGAAGAAATCCGTCAGCTTACGGTTGACGGCGTTGAGATGCTTATGAAGATGGGTGCTAAATCAATTGTTATTGCCTGCAACACCGCTACAAGTGCGGCTGCAGCAGGACTTCGTGAAAAGTATCCGGGGTATCCACTTGTCGGTCTTGAGCCTGCAGTCAAGCCGGCAGCTCTTTCGATGGAGCAACCGATTGTCCTTGTGCTTGCAACACCGCTTACCTTAAGAGAGAAGAAATACCTCAGACTCGTTGAACGCTTTGAGGGTGAGGCAACATTCATCCCTCTTCCTGCTCCTGAACTTGTCCGCTTCATTGAAAGCGGTAACCTTGATTCACCCGAGGAAATTGCTTACCTTGAAAAAATCCTCGCTCCCTATGCAGGAAACAAGGTTGATGCCGTTGTTCTCGGTTGTACTCACTTTCCCTTTGCAAGAAAACAGATTCAGCGTATTCTCGGCGATGAGGTGCTTGTTTTTGAAGGTGGCAAGGGTGCGGCAAGACAGTGCAGAAGACTTCTTGAAAACTTAGACCTTCTTGCTGATGAGGACCAGGAGGGTTCAATCAGATTTATGAACAGTGACGAAAACAAGATTGACCTTTGCAAAAAGATGTTTTTCTATAAAGGGTGATATAAATGCGAATTCAGGACGAGCTTAAAGAATATCTTATCTCTCAGGGTGCAAGCGATGTCGGCTTCTGCAGCATCGACGACGGCGACTTCGGCGAGTGCCGATACGCTGTGAGCGTTGTGGTTGCCCTTTCAAAGTCAATTGTAAACGAAATCGGTGAGGAGCCTACTCACACCTACTTTAACCACTACAGAAGCGTCAACGCCTTCATCGACTCGCTTTTGCTTAAAGCCGGGCTTTTCCTTCAGCAAAGAGGCTACAATTACATCACCGTTGCCGCCTCGCAATCGATAAACAAAGACGGCTGGAACTACAAGGGTCGCTACTCTCACAAGAAGATTGCCGCACTTTCAGGTCTCGGAACTGTGGGTAAAAGCTCAATGTTCCTTCACAGCAAGTACGGCGCAAGTGCCCGTCTGGGCACGGTTTTCACCGACTGTCCGTTTGAAGTGGAAAATTGCCTTCCTGTTTCACCCTGTGAGACCTGCAATGCCTGCGTAAAGGCTTGCCCGAGCGGTGCAATCAGCGGAAAAATGTGGACGCCCGACTGCGAGCGGGAGGATATTTTTGATGCTGAAAAGTGCAGTACCTATATGAAGGAGCATTTCAAGCACATCGGCAGGGGAGCAGTCTGCGGAATCTGCATGAAGGTCTGCCCGTACGGGGAAGGCTGATAACCTTCGAAAAAACTAAAAAAAATTTACAATACCCCTTGCATTTTGCTTTTTCTTGTGATATACTATCGCAGATAACGCACGCAAGGGGATTGGTATGCCCGTTTCGCTCCGGACGGAGTGCCGTGTACCTTTGAACCTGCGGTGGTTAAAAAACATTAAGGAGGACATTAACATGTCAGTAGTATCAATGAAACAGCTTCTTGAAGCCGGTGTACACTTCGGTCATCAGACAAGACGCTGGAACCCCAAAATGAGCGAATACATTTTCGCTGAAAGAAACGGAATTTACATCATCGACCTTCAGAAGACAGTGAAGAAGCTTGAAGAAGCTTATTCCTTCATCCGTGAGGTTTCCCTTAACGGCGGTGAAGTTCTTTTCGTAGGTACAAAGAAGCAGGCTATGGATTCAATCAAGGAAGAAGCAATCCGTTGCGGTATGCCTTTCGTTAACGCTCGTTGGCTTGGCGGTATGCTCACAAACTTCCAGACAATCCAGAAGAGAATCAAGAGACTTGCTCAGCTCAAGGCTATGGAGCAGGACGGTACATTTGCCCTTCTTCCCAAGAAGGAAGTTATCAAGCTCAACCTCGAAATCGAAAAGCTTGAAAAGTTCATGGGCGGTATCACAGAAATGAAGAAGCAGCCCGCTGCACTCTTCATCGTTGACCCCAGAAAAGAAAGAATCGCAGTTGCAGAAGCTCACAGACTCGGTATTCCGATCATCGCTATCGTTGACACAAACTGTGATCCCGATGAAATCGACTATGTTATCCCCGGTAATGACGACGCTATCCGCGCAGTTAAACTTATCGTTGGCGCAATGGCAGATGCAGTTATCGAAGGCAGACAGGGCGAGCAGAGCGCTCCCGAGGCAGCAGAAGAAGCTGCTGAAGAAGCTGCTGAATAATTAAAACAATAAACCGCGTAATTTTGCGGTATCTTTAAAAGATATATAGGAGGAATCTATTATGGCATTTACAGCTAAAGACGTGCAGGCTCTTCGCGAAAAGACCGGCGTTGGTATGATGGATTGTAAAAAAGCTCTTGTAGAAACAGATGGCGACATCGACAAGGCTATTGATATTCTCAGAGAAAAGGGTCTTGCTTCTGCTGCTAAGAAGGCAAGCC
>JAZSAM010000082.1:0-7968 GCA_045601905.1 Acutalibacteraceae bacterium
ATCCTGGGCTTCCAGAATAAGTCTTGCGTATTCATAGCCGTAGAGGATGGCTGTCTTATAATCTTCTGCAGTAGGATTGACAGCGACTTTTTCATCAACCTCACCAATGGTTGACGCCGGAACATCTGCCCATTTGTTAACAGAAACAGGTGCTTGTGCACCCTGAATAAACATAAAATTCATACCGGCACCGTTGATTTTTTCTTCCATAAATGCAGGAAAGTCTGCAGAAAGAAGATTTGTTTCTTCATCAACAATTGTTGGGTGTGCGCCGATATTGGTAAAGATTGTTGCTGCTGAAGTCTTGTTGTCGGGAACAAATTTGAAGCAAGCAAATTTGTGCTGATAGCCCTCGGTATAGTATCTCTTGTTGACAAGATACGGGTATTCATCATCGGCATACAGACCGTGCTCGTCATCCTTGCCCATACCTGCTGTTTCGAAATAATAGAGCGAACCGGTTTCGATATTCGTATATGCTTCAACAATCGCATCGGATGCACGGTCAATCATAACCTCAAGAAACTCAGTATCCATTGACCTGCCTGCTCCGCCGAAGAAACTGAGAAAGATTTTAGGCAACAGGTCAAGACCTATACCCTGAGTATCAATAACCGTATGGCAGTGTGTAGCGTTGATATTGATGGCATTGATATCGCTGTCAACTTCCTTTTCTTTGAGCTTTTGCTCTACAGCACTTCTTATAGCGCGGACATCTGCATTGGCAACACCGATACCGTCGATTGAAGCAAAGATTGTTGTGCCTCTGCCCGAACCGTCGTTGAGGGCAATTGCAACAGCCTTCTGATCGTCGAACACACCGTTCACCTTCTGGGTAAAATATCCGCCAGTGTAGTATTTTTTGCTTCCGTCACGAAGATTGTCGGGAACAATGCTTTCCTTGCCGAAGCCGAGAGACCATTTTGCTCCGTCTGCAGCATTGTCAATAAAGCTTTCAGTTCCTTTATAGAAATTTTCACTGTCTGAAGCAAAGTATTCTTCAACCGTCGGGTAGTCAGGCGTGGGAGTAAGAACACCCAACAGTCTGATCAAGCTGTCAATAAAGCCTCCGAGCATATTTGAAACAAAGTAAATGGGATTATTGTCCTGTTCACCGCTTGCGAAAGCAGTTATTGAGTTTACAGAAAAAAACATAGTAAATACAAGAAGAATTGCGATAAAAGAACGGGAACACTTTTTCATTGTTGACATCTCCTTATAATCAATTGTAAACCGATCTGATCAGCTTTTCAGTTTCTTCAAGAATAATTCTGCCTGTCTCAGGTCCGGTTGAGTTAGTTTCCTCGTAGTGGTCTCTGTCCATATCATCAGTAGCCTTGTTGATATATGGCAGGGTCTCATTAAGCAGAAAATCATTTTCAGCAAGAATGTAGCCCAACTCATCGTTGCAAAGCCCGACAACAAATTTGTGCTTGCACTCTGTCATTTCGGAAAGGACCGTTTTATAGCTTGCCCTTCTGTGGTTTGCACTGTCCTTTTCTGTCAGGAATTCACCGTTATAGAGCTCGGGGAAAAGCTCGCCGGGAACAAGAAAAACAGCAACATCCTTATCACCCAATTCCATATATCCGACTTCCGAATAAATACAAGCACTGCTCCTTTTTTCGGTTCGTCCGATATCGTTATTGAGAACCTTAAGATATCTTGCAAGAATCAGCACAGTATTTTCACCCGGAATAATAACACCCTTGGATCTTATATTAAGAATCGGCTTCAGCTCTGTTTCATTTCGGATTGAAAGAACTGCTTTGCCCAATTGTCTTCCGAAGTCCTTCATATAGGCTTCACAGTCGATAGAATCTCTGTAGACCTTTTTTATTTCCTTAGCAGAAATCATACCGCCTACGGCACCGTTGAAAAAAACAGCATCAGCATTCGGAACATTGTCCTCAATTTCCCTGATAAGATATGCGGGGAAATCGGCACTGACAAGCGATGTTGTTCCGAGCAGCTCTGCGTGAGAAGCAAAATTAACTATGAAAATGTCACCGGATTTGTCATACGGAGAGAAGCGGATTTTTGTCAGGTTTTTGTCATAGGTTACGGGAGTTCTGACATCAGCCTGCATATCTTCAACAGGAGCGAAACCATAATAAAGCTTCCCGTCTTTTCTGTTCTCAAAAGCTGTTATGACAGCCTGAACCGCGGATTCTTTGAGTTTATCCATAAAAGCTTTGTCTTTACCGCTTTTATAGATCTTTTTACCCCAAAGCCCCTGAGTATCGATTCCTGCGTGCGTATGAGTTGAAGAAATGTTGATTGATTTAACCTTTTCGAGCCTTCCGCTTTCAACAGCAAGCTTTCTTATGTCATTTATATCCTTTCTGCTGATTCCGACACAATCAAGTGCACAAAAAATCACACCGCCGTCACCTGTATTATCATCAAGATAAACTGCTCTTGCATACAGGTCATCAAGTACCCCTTTTACGGGATTATCAGAATCATAGCCGGCAATATAATATGTCTTATGGTTATAATCATCAGGGGTGTATGCTTTTTTACCGAAACCGACAGTCCAATTTTTACCGGGTACGGAACGGAATTTTTTGTCTCCCGTAAGCATAAATTCATCCGAGCGTTCCTGTGTTGTAAAATACCTCTTCGGCATAGTTGAAATAATTAAATTTATCAAGGATTTTACTGATTTTTTTGTCAAACTATCCTTAAATTTCATAGCAATTACTCCCAAAAACTGTATATCTTAACTATACACTTATTTCAAAAAAATTTCAAGTAATTTGTTGCTTTTTTTAATTCATTATGATAATCTATTCCTGTAAACCGGATTGAGGGTGGTGATATATAATGGTATCTATCAGAAAATATGAGGAAAAGGACCGTGCTGATATGCATTTCGTGTGCGATAACAGTGAAGGGCCCGAGGAAGTGCCGAATTATTTGACCGGACTGTTTTATCATAACACATTCTGCGATTATTACATTGAGCATGAACCTGAGAACTGCTTTGTGCTTGAAGATAAAGACAAAGTGGTAGGTTATATAATCTGTGCAGAAAACTTTGACAGATTCAAAAAGATCTTCGACAGTGAATATCTTCCTCGCTCGGACAGTTACGGAGATGACAGATACGAGTGGGCATCGACAGCATATAATGTTCCCGAAAGATTCAAGGAAGAATATCCTGCACATTTTCATATAAACATTCTTCCCGAGTATCAGAGACTGGGGCTGGGCGGTAAGCTCATTGACACTCTGTGTGACCATTTGGCAAAAAAAGGGGTCTGCGGAGTCTGTCTTACCTGCGGACCGAGAAACGAAAGAGCGATGGGCTTCTACAGAAAATACAATTTTACACTTTTGTCTATAGACTACGACGATGCTTGCTTCGGCAAAAAAATTAATGTTTAAGTATTTATGAACAGGAGAATATACTATGGCATCACCTGCTTTGGTTGAACAGCTTTATCAGGCACTCCCTGATGAAACAAAGGAATTTTTAAACACAGCGATTGAAAAGGTTATAGAAGTAAAAAAACGCGGCGGTAAGGTTGCAGCTGTTATAGGAAGCGGTCCGAATCTTCACGAAGGTGTTACAACACTTATTGCTGCTCTTATTCACGCAGGTCTTATTGACGGCGTAACAACAAGTTCTGCAGTAATTTCCCACGAAATGGGCGGCACCCTTGACAGAGTAAAACGCTTCGATGCGGATATTCTCGGCGACAAATGTCCCGAAAACATCCGTTGCCGCGGCAATATTTACGAGCTTACACAGCTCAGCGAGGAGGAATGGGCACGAATTCGTTCGGAGCTTCCTCTTGACGAAGAGCTTGTTTCCGTCTGCGAACAGGCAGAGGGTAAGGTTATCATAAAGGCAGCAGGCAATATGGCTTATCCTGTCGGTTATTTCAATGAAACGGTTTCAACAGAAATTATGGTTGCTGCACAAACACTCGGAGAAAGCTTTGAGTATGTTGCAGGTCTCGGTGCTGACCCGAACACAATGATCGGTGCGGGTGCAATCAAGGGTGTTCCTGTCCTTGTCAGTGTTCCCCAGCTCATCGGCGGCGGTCAGGTCGGTCTTTGCATATCAGACAGTATTCCCGTAAGTCAACGTTGCAAGCGTATTGCCAAAATGCTTTCTGAGGCTGATGTCATTATTGAATCTGCTGTCGCTCTTACTCAAGAAATCCACGACGGTCCCTTTGAAACATACACAGGTCACGGTATATGGGCTTCAATGAATGGTCTTCCTACATACAGCCTCAAGGATAAGACTCTCATCCGTTTTGACCTTGATGAAAACCTTAAGCGTTCATGGGATCTCAACAAGCAGAGCGAGCTTATACAGAAAGCAATCAATGAAGGTCTTCCAAAGACAAAGCTCACAAAGATCCCGTTCCGTATGGAAATGTCAGCATTTACACGCCTTGAAAACAGCATTCCCGTTATCGGCGATATCGGTGAGCTTTGGCCGATTTTTGTTGACCGCATCTGTAAAGAGCTCGGTGTAACTCTTGAATTCACCTCTGCTCCGCAGAATACCGATGAAGGCAAAGAGATGCGTGAGCGCATCTGCGATGAAATCAAGCCGTTCTCTCTCAACAAGATGAGAAACGCTATCCGTGAAAAATACAATTTTTAATTAAAGGAGATTTTGATATGAGCGCTAAAGTTTTAGGTGTTATACCTGCCCGCTACGGTTCTTCCCGTCTTCCGGGCAAGCCTCTTAAGGATATATGCGGAAAGCCTATGATCCAGCATGTTTATGAAAATGCAAGCAAGTCAAAGGTACTCAGTAAGGTTGTTGTTGCAACTGATGATCAGCGTGTTTATGATGCTGTTATCGCTTTCGGTGGCGAAGCTGTTATGACAAGTGTCAACCATCCCACAGGATCGGACAGAGTTGCAGAGGCTGCAAGCAATTACGACTGTGATTATGTTATCAATATTCAGGGTGATGAGCCTCTCGTTCCTCCCGAAATAATTGATGATATCGGTTCTGCACTGATTAACAGTCCGGACTGCGTTATGGCAACAGGTAGCCTGGAAATTACGGGGGATGAAAACTATATTCTCAACAACACCGTAGTCAAGGTTGTCAGCGATGTAAACGGAAATGCAATTTATTTCTCACGTTCACCTATTCCGTATCCCCGTCACGAGGAAGAAGCAAGATATTTTGAGCATATCGGCATTTATGCATATACACACGATTTTCTTAATGCATATACCAAGCTTGCTCCCACTCCTCTTTCAGAGGCAGAGTCCCTCGAACAGCTTAAGGTTCTTGAACACGGATATAAAATCAAAATCGTTCCCGCACCGGCTCATTACAAAGCTGTCAGCGTAGACACAGAGGAGGACCTACAGGAGGTTATTCGTATTTATAAAGAGCTTCACGGCTGTTGATAACAAGTTAAAGCCCAAAATAAGGATACTTCGTTTTTGGGCTTTATACTATTTATTACTTTCTGACGAGGAGATGATTCAAATGATTAAGGCAGAACTTTTATATCAGGAATACCTTGCAACCGAAGGTATCAACGAAGAAACTGGAGAATGTCATGCAGCCACAGTTGCTATCTGCGACGGTAAACCCACAGCCGCCTGGTTCGGCGGTATCAAAGAAAAGAATCCGAATGTGCGTATATGGTTTGCTGAGCGTAACGGAGAATGGAGCACGCCGGTACCCGTAACTCCGGATGATGGCGAGGCGGACTGGAACCCGACTCTTTTTGCTGAGAACGGTGTTCTTACGCTGATTTACAAAAGCGGTATTGATGAAGGTCATTGGTACTCAATGAAAACGGTATCTTTTGACGGTGGCAAAACATGGACAGAACCGAAGGAACTTGTCCCGGGTGACATCGGCGGAAGAGGACCCGTTAAAAATCAGATGATAAGGCTTTCAAACGGTACACTTCTTGCTCCCGGCTCAACTGAGGATTTGTGCGACCGTTGGGAATCCTGGACAGACTGCAGTGAAGATAACGGAGAAACCTGGAAACTGTCTGCTCCAGTTGCATTTGAACTTCCCGACGGCACGATATGCAACCGTAAGGAAGAGCTTCCCAAGGACGGTGAGGGCCTGATTCAGCCTGCGATATGGGAAGACCAGTCACACGACGGCAGAGTTTATATGCTTGCGCGTACAAACCTTAATTGGATTTATCGCAGCGAGTCAACAGACTTCGGACGCACCTGGTCTGTAGCGCGCCCCACTGATATGCCCAATAATAACAGCGGTATCGGTGCGGCAATGACCGATTGCGGTGTTTTGGGATTGATTTGCAATCCCGTAAGTGAAAACTGGGGTGACCGCACACCTCTGTGCCTTTTCCTTTCCGAGGATAACGGTGCTACATACCCCGTCCGCATTGACCTTGAGACTCAACCCGGTGTTGAATTTTCATATCCCTCAATTGTTGCGGAGGATAATCTTCTCCATATGGTTTATACCTGCGGACGCAAGAAAATCGGCTATGCGGTTGTTCGTGTAGAAAAGAACTAAAACAAAGAAAGGGTATTGCATATGGAAACTCAAAATATATTTGCTTTTCTGGCAATCAGTATGATTACTATGTGCTTCGGATGGGGTATGCGCGGCTCTGCAATCGGTGGCGAAAAAGGTGCTATGTTGCCCGGAGCCTTTATGGGTATTCTTTGTGTATGGTATACCGGTTCGGAGCTTTTAATGAACAATGTTTTCCTGTTCGCGGCAGCCTGTGCTCTCGGCTATTTTTACGGCGGTATGGAGCCCTACGGTTCGACAATGGGTCTCGTGCTTGACCACGACAGCCCAAGATACAATCCTTCCCTCGGCTATCTCGCTCTTGCTTTCAAGGGTTCAATCTGGAGCGGACTCGGCGCAGGTTTTCTCGGTGTAAGCTTTTCTGCAATGAGCGGTGTTGTATATAAATGGTATGATTTCGTTATCTTCTTTGCACTCGTTCCTTTGGTACAGGAAATAGGATACCGAATTTTCAACACACCCTACGACCCTGAACACGGCAGAATGCCTAAAGTCTGTTTCTCTAAAGACAGCCGAGAGGAATGGGGAAGAAACCTTGTTATAGTAGCCGGCCTGCTTCTTATGATGGCAATCCGCCGTGATATTTTCGGTATCATTATGTGGATTGGCGGCGCACTTGCAGGCTCTGTCGGTTGGGTTGTCGCCATCACCTTCTATGACAAGCAGATTCATCCTCTCAAGAACGGCAAACGCCTTTTCGGTAAATTGGATACACTTAATGTTATTGATGGTTGGAAAATAATGGAATTTACACAGGGTTGCTTCAACGGTCTTGGTATCGCAGGAGCTTTTGTTCTCGGTTGGCCTCTTGCTGCCAAGAATCTTGAGCAGGCTGAAGCGGCAGGAAAGCTTTGGTATATGCTTCCCGAAAAGGTTGATACTATTCTTTCATGGGTATTCTGTGCTTTGATAATTTTCACAATTTTCCTCTTTATCATTCCTTACCGCAGAAACGGCAACAAAATCACCCGTGCCTTCGGCGAGGTTGATATGAACATTGTTGAGGTTCTTGAGCGTCCCTGCTATATGGTCGGACCTCTTGCTCTTGTTATGCTCGGTTCAACAACGATGGCTTCAATTATCTGTTGCTTTACAATGTACTATGTTATTGCACAGCACGACGGCCTTGAACGCTATTGGGATTACAAGAATATAAAGATTATACGCATTTTCCTGATTTTGTTGGGAGCAGTTATACTTGTCGGTCAGATTCTCAGAGGCTATACTCTTTGGGAAACCTGGATTTTCTACTGTGTAGGCTATATTCTCTTCGACCTTGCTTACTTTGCACGCCCGAAGAGACTCAAGGAAAACAGAGAAAAATCAAAATCTTTAAAGGAATTCATTATTTCGTTCGGCGGAGATGCAACGGTTCTTCCTTTCTTCTATATTTTGATGGTAGTTCTGTTAGTTTTCGGTTATATGAATTTCCGTTAAGTTGCTATATT
>JAZSAM010000083.1:0-4939 GCA_045601905.1 Acutalibacteraceae bacterium
TTATAGCATAAAACGCAAAAACCTTGTTTTTGCCTGCTTTTGCTGATTTTTACAGTTTTAAAGGGTTTCTTTGGTAGTTCAATACCGAAAGAAACCCTTTAGTTATCTTGTTTTATGCGGTCTGCACTTTTTTTACAGCCCTTTATCTTTATATTTTTGTTATCATTCTTTGATGTATCTTTCTCTCATTCCGCAGACTACATCGGGAAGGTCAGTTATGATTCCGTCGCAGCCGTACTTGAGGAGTCTGTCAATGTTGTATGTGTCGTCGACAGTCCAGGGATTAACCATAATGCCCATTTTGTGAGCATCCTCAACAAACTTCTTGTTAACAAAGCTATAATGGGGATGAACGGCTTCGCAACCGATTGATTTTGTAAATCGGAGCTGTCTCCAGATCATTTGCAGAAGAGTGGGGCTTTTCGGTGAATAGAGAAAGCCGGTTTTACACTTGTTGTCAATCGTCTTTGCTTCGACAAGAAGTCGTGGATCAAATGAGGAAATGAGAAGCTTGTCAAAAAGGTCGTGCTCCTTGACTGCCTTTATTGTTTCTCTTACGATTGCAGTTTCGCTTTCCTTCGGGCTCTTGATTTCGATGTTGAGTACAGAAATGTCTGTTGTTTCGACAAAGGAGAGAAATTCGTCGAGAGTAGGAATTTCAGTGCCTGAGAATTTATCACTGTAATATGAACCGAAGTCGTAATTTTTCAGCTCCTCGAGAGTCATATCTGCAACCTTACCCTTACCGGTTGAGGTTTCGTTGATTGTATAGTTGTGGCAGATTACTATTTTACCGTCCTTGGTGATATGTACATCTGTTTCGAAACCGTCACAACCGAGCTCATAAGCTCTTTTAAAAGCGGGAAGTGTGTTCTGAGGTGCATACTTGTTAGCTCCGCGGTGAGCGATTACCATGCTTTTTGACATAATTAACTCCTCTGTTTCCTATAATTTTTCTGATGCGATAAGATACGCTTCATATACTGCATAATTATACCACTCTGTTACATAAAAATCAAGGTTATTACCTAACAACAAAACATTTTAATTATTTATTATTGACCTTTACTGATAAAATGTGGTAAAATAGTTAAAATATTATTTCAAGGAGATTATTATGGATAGAACTACATTTATTCAGAAAATAATTTTCAGGCTTTCTGCTCTTCTTTTCATTATGAGCACGATCGTCGGCTGGTTCAATATCGGACCTGAGCATTTTCTTCTCAAGCTTGATACAGTATGCAAGCAGCAGGAAATCACCGGCTGGGGTACCTCTGCCGCCTGGTGGGCACAGGTAGCAGGAAAAAGTGAAAAGGCTGAGGATTATGCAAAGCTTCTTTACTCTGAAGAAGGTCTTGGCCTTAACATCTACCGCTACAATGTAGGTGCAGGTGAAAAGGATAACCCCGATAACCGAATTGCTAATCCCTGGAGAAGCAGCGAAAGCTTCCTTGTTTATAACGAAGAAAGCGGCGAATATGAGTACAATTGGGATAAGGACAAGGCAGCTCAGGATATGCTCGATCTCTGCCTTTCCTACGGTTGCATTGATACTGTTGTCCTTTTTGCTAATTCCCCGCATTATTCAATGTGCGTTTCCGGTCAGGCTTCAGGCGGACTCAAGCCTGCACAGAGCAATCTCAAAAAGGATTGCTACGATGACTTTGCTGAATACATGCTTGATATTGCCGAATACTTTATTGATAAGGGCGTTCCCGTCAAGTACATCAGCCCCATCAATGAGCCTCAGTGGGATTGGGGCGGTGAATGGGTTGGCCAGGAAGCCTGCCATTATGAAATTGACGAGGTGATTGAATTAGGCAAGGTTTTTGCCGCTGAAATCAAGGAGAGAGGCATTGATGTCAAGCTTTCACTTGCTGAAAGCGGTCAGGTCGGCGATCACGCAATGGATTGCATTGACAAAATTTACGAGAATGATGACATAGTTGATGTTCTCGGAACATATGCTTATCATAGCTATTGGACAAACGATTTCCTTCTCAAGAAGGCATACGGCGATTACATCAGAAAGAATTACAAGGATGTTGAGCTTGAAATGAGTGAGTGGTGTGAGCTTCCCTGCGAGCACACAATTGATGAAATCGAAGGCGCACTCATTATGGCAAGAACCATAAGCGAAGATGTAACTCTCACAGGTGTAAACAGCTGGACCTCCTGGGTTGCGGTAAACCAGGGAGGCGCATATGCTGACAGTATGATTGCTGCTATGGATGATGACTGTAACAGCTACGAAATTGCCAAGAGATACTACGCTATGGCTCATTTCTCAAAGTTTGTTCCCGAAGGCAGCTATGCAGTAAACTTTGATGTAAGCATTGCTGACATTGAGGCTGAAGAAGCCTGGTGGAAGCAGGAGATTGACGGAAAAGAGTATCCCGTATATCTCATCAACAACAATATGAATGTTTCGGCATTCAAGACTCCTGACGGTGATTACGTTGCAGTTATTGTAAATCAGGGCGGTGACAAGGCGGTTAATCTTTGTATGCCTCTTTATGATATAAAGGCATATACAACGGACGCTGAGAGAAATCTTGAGCTTTCACACGAGAGCTGCGGTGTTACAACTGTTGACATTCCTGCAAGCAGTATTACAACAATTGTTTTTGAAAAATAAGATATAAATTTTCAGAAAGGTGCGTCCCGGATGTTTTCTTTAAAGGAGAATGTCCGTGACGCATGGTAATTATTATGAGACTTTTAAGCAGTGAAGAAATGAAGCTCGTTGAGCAGTATGCGGTAAAGTTTGGTCTTTCTTATCAGAGAATGATGGAAAATGCAGGTGCAGCATGTGCCAGAAACATACGAAACGAGCTTGAAAAGGATACACTTAAGAAAAAACGAGTTGCCGTTGTGTGCGGCAAGGGTAATAACGGCGGTGACGGCTTTGTAATTGCAAGAAAGCTTTTTGAAAATGGCTATAATGTGTGCGTGGTGCTTGCGTCAGGTTATCCTACGAGCCAGGAAGCAACTTATATGTATAAGCTTGTGCTTGATCAGTCGATTCCCACGGTGTGGTACGATGCCGATAAGCTTAAAACCCTGCAGACGATCAAAAATGCCGATGTGATCGTTGATGCGGTTTTCGGCTTCAGCTTCTACGGTGAATTTGACAGCGAAATGAAGGAGCTTATGCGTGAAATGAATCTGTCCAAAGCGCTTAAGTTTGCAGTCGATGTTCCGAGTGGTGCTTACTGTGACAGCGGACATTGTGCCGAGCATACCTTTAAAGCAGATTTCACGATTGCAATTTCTGCTCTTAAGCCTGCCCATATCACTCATCCTGCATCGGAGCATTGCGGTGACATCATTATTGCCAATATCGGCATCCCCGACGAAAGCTATAATGTGGTAGGCGACTGTCTTTACACCTACAGTAAAGCAGAGGTGAAAAATCTTTTCCCGAAAAGAGAGGCAACTGCTCATAAGAACAATTTCGGTCATGTGCTTTGCATCTGCGGAAGCAGAACAATGCCGGGAGCTCCCGTGCTTGCAACCTCAGCGGCATTGAGAAGCGGAGCGGGACTTGTTACCCTCGCTTTCCCTGAAAGCATTTATTCAGCCGTTGCACCAAAGCTTACGGAAGCACTTCTTATGCCTCTTGCTGAAAATGAGGAAGGCACACTTTCCGTTCTTGCTCTTAAAAAGCTTTTGTCATCTCTTGATAAATTCGATTCTATTGTAATCGGTTGCGGTATGGGAGTGAATGAGGACACCCGTGCAATTCTTTCGGCTGTTATCGAAAATTCAAAGGCTCCCGTTGTAATTGATGCTGACGGACTTAATGTTCTTTCAAAGGATATGTCCATCCTGAAAAAAGCAAAATGCCCGATTGTACTCACACCGCACATCGGCGAGATGCACAGACTTACAAATCTCGACAAGGACATCATTGTTTCTGATAAAATCTCTCTTGCAAGAAAGTTCAGCGAGCATTACGGTGTATATCTTGTTCTGAAGGGCTCAAATACTGTTGTTGCAAACCCGGACAACAAAAGAGCTTACATCAATAATACCGGCAACACAGGACTTTCCAAGGGCGGTAGCGGTGATGTTCTTGCAGGTCTTATGGGAGGCTTTATTGCGCAGGGCTTTAAGCTTGCTGATGCAATAACAAGTGCAGTTTTTGTTCACGGCTACACGGGTGATGCTGTCAGTGACAGAACCTCTAAAACCGGCATGCTTCCGTCGGATGTTGTAAACGAATTTGCTTATGCAATGGGACATTTTGAAAACTGATTTATACTCGCCAACTAAAGCAGACACTTATTTTTGTAACAGAGTGTCTGCTTTCTTTTTGTAACATATTTTGCTTTCAGTCATAAAATAATAGTAAAACCTCTGTTTAAACGGTTGAAACAAGGGTAAAACTATTATCAAACAAACAATTCGGAGGCAGATATGTCTAACATAAAACGCGGAGAAATATATTATGCTGATTTAAGTCCCGTAATCGGCTCGGAGCAGGGTGGAGTCCGTCCCGTGCTGATTGTGCAGAACGATGTCGGAAACAAATTCAGTCCCACGGTAATAGCTGCGGCAATAACAAGCCAGCGCTTCAAGACAAACTTACCGACTCATATAAGAGTCAATGCGGACGGTTGCGGTCTTGCAAAGGATTCAATTGTTCTTCTCGAGCAGGTCAGAACAATTGACAAAAAGCGTCTGAGGGAAAAAATGGGAAATCTCGATCCGACGGATATGTATAAAATTGATAAGGCTTTGTCAGTAAGCTTTGGTCTTTCGGGATCGGATTTTGCTACATAAGCTACGCAAAAAGGGGCTGTAAAAAAAGTGCAGACCGCATAAAACAAGATAACTAAAGGGTTTCTTTCGGTATTGAACTACCAAAGAAACCCTTTAAAGCTGTAAAAATCAGCAAAAGCAGGCAAAAACAAGGTTTTTGCGTTTTATG
>JAZSAM010000084.1:0-31551 GCA_045601905.1 Acutalibacteraceae bacterium
AGGCAAAAACAAGGTTTTTGCGTTTTATGCTATAAACAAACCTCGCCCTCGGAGTACCTCTGTACGCCGTCGGGTAACCCAAAATAAAGCAAAAAGCTTTATTTTGGCTCGGTTTGTTCATTCTGCGCATTTTTTCCTAACCCCTAAAAAAGGGGATTCTATGAAGTACAATAATATTGTAAAAGCTATATTTATAAAGCGGCTTAACCGATTCGTTGCTCTTTGCTCAATTGACGGAGAAGAGATTTACTGTCATGTGAAAAATACGGGTAGATGCGGTGAAATTCTTATTGAGGGAGTAGAATGCTATCTTGAAAAAAGCAACAACTCTAACAGAAAATACGCTTATTCTCTTGTTGTTGTAAGAAAAGGAAACCGACTTATAAACATCGATTCACAGGCACCGAACAAAGCGGCAGGGGAGTTCCTTTCGTCAGGATGCTTGTTTGAAGGCGTTGAAAATCTTTGTGCTGAAAAAACCTACGGAAAGTCGCGTTTCGATTTTTACTTTGAAAAAGACGGTAGAAAAGCCTTTCTTGAGGTCAAGGGTGTAACCCTCGAAAAGGACGGGGCGGTTTACTTTCCGGATGCACCAACAGAAAGGGGAGCAAAGCATCTCAGGGAGTTATGCGACTGTGTAAAAAACGGGTACGATGCCTATGTTCTTTTTGTTGTACAGATGAAGGGTGTTACACGTTTTTCGCCTAATGATGCAACGGATCCCGTCTTTTCGGAAGCTTTGAGATTTGCTGAAAGCAACGGGGTGAGAATTCTTGCTTATGACTGCCACATAAGTGAAGATGAAATGATAATAAAAGATAAAGTTCCGGTTATACTGTGATGGTATAATCGGAAAATTTTTGTTTCCGATTTTGTTAATTTGTGATAAAAATTATTGCCAAAGGGTGAAATTTGTGTTATCATATATAAATAATAATGTACAACTTCGGCGAAAGGTCAGCATAAATGAATTCAGTTAAAAGATTTTTCAGTACAGCTACTGTATTGCTTATATTATTATATACTTTTATATTTTCTGCGGTTGCAATTTCTGACAAAGTAACTACCGTCAGCAGGTTCTATTCTTATGATGAAAAGCTTTTGTGCGTTTCACATAGAGGCGATACAGCTTTTTATCCCGAAAATTCTCTTGAGGGAGTAATATCGGCATTGGAAAAGGGTGCTGATTTTGTTTCGGTTAATCTTGAAAAAACTTCTGACGGTGTCTTTTATCTCTGCGAGGATGAATCACTCGGAAATGTCTGTGATGCTCCATACGACAGTCTTTCGCAAATGAAAGCTGCCGAGGTAGAGAAATATTATCTTTATGATATTTACGGTAAAGAGACAAAGCTCAGAATGACATCTCTCCAAAAGCTCATCAATGAAACCGACAGTAAAGACGGTATAATTCTTGATATCAAGCCTGAATATAAAGATGAGGTTTACAGTGTTCTCAAGGACAACAATGCTCTTGACAGAATCATTCTCCGTGTTGACGAAAGCGGATGTAAGCTTGCTTCCTGGGCGGAAAGCAAGGATGAAAGAGTGCATATTATCGGAAAGTATACCGGAAACATTATTTTCAGTACAATTTCACAGATTAAAAATCTTACCGATGCTGAGCTGTCAGCAGTACAGTATGAGAGCAAGAATTATTTCAATGTTGCTTTTGGTGCGTTTTTTACAAACAGATACCTTGTAACGGAGAATGTCCGTGCCGTTGCCGCAACATACTCTCCGGATCTTTGCGGACAGAGAGGGGACAGCTTTGACGGCTGGAATGAGCTTATCGGGAAGGGCTACAGCGTGATAGAAACAAATAACATTGAAGCCTTTGCTATGTATAAACAGGAAGCTGAGAGACTTGAAAAATCAATTGCTGAGCTGCTTGAGAAATCCGTTTATGTTGACCCGGCGGGATATTCTGAGATAAGTGTTTCTAATCTTGAAAAGGCAAAGCAGAATGCAGAAGCTCTTATCGCGGGAGCTGTTTTTTCACTTGATGAAGCAGAGAAATGTTATTCACGATTGCTTTTTGCACTTGAGGAAATGAAAATTTCAACGGGCGAGGTTGACACAAGGGGAGCGCTTAATGTAACTGCGGGTAAGATTGTTGCCACCGTACTTGTCGGCTCGGCACTTCTTGCAGGACAGATATATGTCTATAATATGAGAAAAAGCAAAAAAACTAAGGGGTAACCCTCAACAATAAACAAAGGAGAGATTCATATGAAAACACAAGAAAAAACATCTTGGATTGAAAGAGCAAAAACTCCGGAAGAGGTCGGTGTTTCTTCAAAGGAAGTCAAGGCTTTTGTCGATCATTGCACTGAGCTTGGCAAAGAACTGCACTCATTTATAATTATCCGACACGGTAAGATTGCATGCGAAGCCTACAAGGCACCTCTTGGTCCTGAGCATAAGCATATGATGTATTCAGTAAGCAAATCATTTACTTCAACCGCAATCGGCTTTGCGATAAATGAGGGATATTTTACCGTTGACACAAGAGTTGTCGACATCTTTCCCGAGCTTCGCAAGGAAAACAAACCTGACGAATACCTCGAGGAGCTTACAGTTGAGGATCTTCTCACAATGAGAGGCGGTAAGGAAGTAAGCGTTTTCCTTGACAGAACAAAGGACACCTGGCTTGAGGATATTATGAATTCCCGTTGGATTTATGAGCCCGGCACAGAATTTCTTTACATAAGCGAAAATATGTATGTGCTTTGTGCAATTATTCATAAGCTTTGCAAAATGAGTGTAATTGATTATCTCACACCCCGTCTTTTTGAGCCTCTCGGCATTGAGAATCCTTTCTGGGAAACCTGCCCCAAAGGTATTGAAACCGGCGGTTGGGGACTTATGATTAAAACCGAGGATCTTGCAAAGTATATTTACTGCTATCAGCAGGGCGGTAAGTTTGGCGGTAAGCAGGTTATTCCTGAGGATTGGGTGAAGGAGTCTGTCCGTTATCATGCCAATACTGAATTGAACAACAATGATTCCGACTGTAAGGTTGGTTACGGTTATTGCTTCTGGAGAAATGCAGGTTATGAAAACAGCTACCGTGCTGACGGTATGTTCTGTCAGTTCGGCATCGTATTTGAGGATCTTGATGCCTGCTTTATTTCAACCGGCGGTGAAATCTATGAGCAGGGTATGCGTGATGTAATCTGGGAGCACTTCCCCAAGGCATTTCTTGAGGAAAACACAGGTGAAACTGTTGAAATCAGCATTCCCTCTTATGAATGTCTTCCTGAAAAGAGCCGTTCAGCTCTTGAACAGAGACTTGACGGAAAGAGCATGAAGCTTTCAAAGCCGATTGCCGTTAACATTGCAGGCTATCCCACCAGTGTTGTACCTCTTCCTGCTCTCTTTATGGAAAGTGACAAGGCCGGCAACATCAGTGATCTCAGCTTCAGATTCTTCGACAAGCATTGTGTAATGACCTGGACTGAAGGCGATGAAATCAACAGTGTTGAAATTGGTATGGACGGCGAATACCGTTGGGATGATATTGTTATCGGTAAGATTCCTTATCACACCTGTTCAACTGCTTGCTGGAACACGGATAGTGAGCTTGAGGTTCACATCCGTTGCATTGAGGTTGTTGCTGAAAGAATCCTTACATTCAAGTTTAACGGTGACAATGTTGTAATGAGACCTTCATCAAATCCTCCCGTTTCGGTTATGGCTGAAACGCTCAAGGAAACAGTAAAAAGTGTTATCAAGCAGCCTCTTGTTCAGAATGCAGTAAGCAAGGCGCTTCCTAAAATTGTTCCCCTTATTGATGCTGTTCAGCGAGGTAAAATCAAGGATTGATTTTAGATTTATAACGGAGGGTTATTATGTTATTTAAAATTCTTTTAGCACTTACGGTGCTTGCTGAATTCTTTACGGTTCCTATGTTTCTGAAGTATTACTGGCCGAAGAAATGCAAGGAGTCACTCACATTTAAAATGATTTCAGCAACCTTGTTTGTTCTTTGCGGCTTCTTTGCAATGAAGGCTGCAGCAAACAACACCTCTTATGCAGCTCTTATGCTTATCGGATTTGTTTTCGGTTGGTTTGGTGACCTGCTTCTTCACAGCCTCAAGGATAAGATGGTTCACTTTGCTCTCGGCGTTGTTTCCTTCCTTGTCGGACACATTTTCTTTGTGGCAGCTTTTCATCATGCAATCAAGACTCTCAATCCCGAAGCAACGCTGTTTACATGGTATGAGCTTCTTGCAATTGCCGTTATAATTGCAGCCGTAACAATTTTTGGTATCTGCAAGAAATATTATCAGAAAAAAGGTCCGATGGTGTTTGCACTTCTTCTTTACGGAGTGTTCCTTGTTGCGATGTTTGTAAAGTCAATTGTTTACTGTGTTGCCGAGTGGTCATACGGTATAAACGATTATATGTATCCGGCAATCATCACTGCAGGACTTGGCGGCTTGTTCTTCCTGCTTTCCGATGCTTCCCTCGGTCTTATACTCATGGGAGACGAGGTAAAGAGGAGAACGAGAATTTTCAATATTGTTACATACTTTATTGCACAGATTTTTCTTGCGTTGAGTATCCTTTTTATCAGATCACAGATTATCGTATAACATTTTCAGCCGTCAGTAAAATGACGGCTGAATTTTTGCTTTTCTTTCTCTTGACAATGATGATAATATATTATATAATCATCAGGTACAATTGATAGGCCGGTGTGATGGAATTGGCAGACGTGACGGACTCAAAATCCGTTGGTAGCGATACCGTGCGGGTTCGACCCCCGCCACCGGCACCACGAAAGAAACCTCTTTTGTCTACCAAGACAAGAGAGGTTTTTTCATGCATTTCGGGACAAAATAACCCATTATATAGGAAAATACGCTCAAAACAGGGGTTGAACGGTTGTTCAGGCCGCTCCAGCCCCTGTTTTTGCGTTACAGAGCGGCAAATGCAGGGTTTACTTTTCGCACTTCTTTACACAGCAAAGAAGTAGTCAAAACAGCAGTCGACGGGATTTGAATACGAAAAAACGCCAGATGTCGCAGAAAACTGACAGCAAATCCTTGTAAATCGACAAAACTTGTGCTATAATGTTTAGTGATATTTTATACCTATTTCCAGGAATACCAACGGAGGTGGCGCTTCATGAATATTGAGCGATTAAATGCAATCATCGATACATACATCGACCAGTTCGATGTCATCAATAACGATGACCACTTTGAGAATATGAAATGGGTGGCAGTACACCACTTCAAGAAGAATTTCGACATCAACGCCACCGACTTTTATGAGATGTTCAAGTACGCCATGTCGGAATCGAGCATTATCATTAACAACGGAACCGTGCAGCCGGTTAACGGCGTACTGAAACTGATCGGTCATGAGCCAGAAACAATGCGCAATCTTTTCGCTATGCTCTACGCTGACGATGGTGGCGACTTGGATAAGCGCCAGAGCAAAATCGAGCACTTCGTAGATGAAGCGAACAAGCTGCTTGAAAAATATGAGCGCGGCAAGTGGAAATACAAGCAGGACTTCCGCTCCGTTCTTGCATACCTCGTTTTCTATCAGCCAGAGCAAAACTATTTCTATAAATCATCCCAGAGTCAGCCATTCTTCAGATATCTAGAATACGGTGAAGAAATCGGTTACGGTCAGTATTTCAAACTTTCGCGCTATTACAGAATGTGCGAAGAAGTACGAGAATACCTCGCTACGCACGAAGCACTGATAGCACGCCACAATGAGCGTTGGAATAGAGTTGGCGATCCCGAAGACAATTTGCACATTCTGACTTTCGACATCATTTACTGCAGCATCGTTTATGGCTTCTATGAATACCAGCATTATATGAAGGTAATTAAAAGAAGCAAGGCAGATATCGCGCAGCAGAACCTTGAAACAGAAATCGAAATCAAGCGTGGCGAACTTGAAGTGCTGGAAGCAGACTTGGAACGCGAACAGGATGTGCTGGATAACATCCCCGAAATCCTCATCGAAGGACAGACGGTGCGCCATAAGATGTTCGGTAATGGTAAGGTTATCAAGCAAAACGGCAGTTACATCGAGGTCGAGTTTGCCAGCAGAACATCAAAGTTCATTATCACAATGGCGTTCATGAATGGATTTCTGACATCCGAAGATGCTTCCATTTTGGAACGCTGCAGGCAGCTCGAAGCTGCAATCGACGTCTGCGGCAAACTGGAAAAAGCCATTAAGTCTAAGCAAACAGAATTAGATACACTCATTGCAAAACTGATGAAATAATGCCAGCTCCGCAAAAGCGGTTTTAAGACAATACTGGGGTTGGGATTCCTTGCGTTCCTGTTCTTCCGCTGGATATCGACATAAGATAGCAGCAGACATATTACTTTTGGGCTTTTTTACCCCCATTCCTGCTCCGTTTAGGTAGTCTTTCGCAACAAAGAAACCTCTTTTGTCTACCAAGACAAGAGAGTTTTTTGTGTTCTATTGAAAAAATCATAGTTTTGTGATATAATTAATTCGAAAAAAGGCAATTTGGTGAGGAGGAGAAGATAATGAAAAAAGTAGCTATTTTTTTGGTATGTATACTTTATCTACTAACGCTCTCTGGTTGCGGCCTTGTATATATAGATGATTCAAAAGAAAAAACAGCGTATAATGATGCTATAACCTCACTATTTAATGCCTTAGATAAAAGAGACAATGAGGCAATTTACAATTTATTTTCTCCTTCTGTTAGGGAACAAGATGAAGATTTAGAAGACCAAATTGACAAATTGTTATCAATATATGCAGGCCCAACTGATAAAATAGGTTGGGATGGTCTTTTGGGCGGTGGAGCAACTTATGATGATGGTAATCATAGCAAAAACGCCTTCACAAGTTTTCCTATCCGTTCTGGCAACACCTATTACTGGTGCTATTTGGACTTGATGTATGAAAACACTTATGATGACCAACAAATGGGTATCGTTCAAATGGACTTTTATACCGCAGATGAGTATTGTATTTTAGATTATGATGATAATTTAAAAATAATCGATTCCGTGGGGCTTACTGTTCATGCCGATGCTACAATAGAAAACGAAATAAGATGTATTAGCAGCCATCCCCATATGTACTCCACTTCGACCGAACCGCTGAATATTGATGCTATTAGAAGCTTTTTCAAAGTTTCCAATAGTTTTTCTGAATTTACAAAACAGTTTGGACACCCAAATGCAGAAAACATATACTGCTATTATGAATTGCCTATCGAAAGTGGCGAGCATAGATACCTTCAAATTGGCTCGGACAGTGATACAATTTATGATGCTACTGTTGTAAATGAGTTTGAATATATAGAAACCATATACAATAAAAACGACTAGTCTCCAAACCCCAATTTATCGAACGAAGCAGGCACACTACTTTTAGTCGTTTTTACCCCTACTTATATACCTTTTGGTCGCTCTTTCGCACGAAAAAAGTCACTTTTGTCTACCGACAAAGGTGACTTTTTTCAATGATATCCGTTCCCCATGGTCACGGATTATATAGCAAACGCTATGATGATATCTGCTTCGCAGGTGATATACGCTTCGTGTATGAAGGAACGGATATTATATCATGCTTGCGTAGCAAGTATATCATATCGCGTCAGCGATAAATCATTGAAAAGCTCCTTGTTTTGTGATATAATCAGCCTGATAAATAAAACTTGCAAGGATGAAAGTGATGCTTTTTTGAAGGTATATATCATATAATCACCTTATGGTGGCTTTTGATTCTGTCAAGTGCGCCCTTTTCAAGCCGTGAAACCTGAGCTTGTGAAATGCCTATTTCCTTTGCAACCTCGGTCTGAGTCATTCCTGCCATAAATCTCATTGCAAGTATCCTCTTTTCTCTGTCGGGCAGCTCCTTCATAGATTTTTTCAGAAGGATTTCATCAATCCAGTCAACATCACTGTTGTTGTCACCGAGTTGATCCATAATGAAAATTGTGTCTCCTGCGTCGCAGTAAACGGGCTCGTAAAGTGAAACAGGATCAACAATAGCTTCAAGAGCAAGCACAACACTCTCTTTTTTTATGCCCATCTCCCTGGCAATTTCCTCGGGGGTGGGTTCTTTTTGCGTTTCATTTATTATTCTTTCTTTTATCTGCATAGCGTGATAAGCCGTATCTCTTATCGAACGGCTTACTCTTACCGGATTATAATCCCGAAGATAGCGCCTTATTTCTCCGATTATCATTGGTACGGCATAGGTGGAAAAACGCACATTCTGATTTATATCGAAATTGTCAATTGCCTTAATAAGACCGATGCATCCAACCTGAAAAAGGTCATCACTGTTTTCA
Organism: Acutalibacteraceae bacterium; assembly: GCA_045601905.1. GTDB lineage: Bacteria > Bacillota > Clostridia > Oscillospirales > Acutalibacteraceae > UBA6857. The sequence goes on from JAZSAM010000084.1 coordinate 8,318, forward strand.
CCTCTTGTGGAAAAACGCTGAATAACCGAAAGCACAAGCCGAAGGTTACCGTTTATCAGCTTTTCTCTTGCTTCGGAATCTCCCTGACGAATCTTTTTCAGAAGCTCAGTTTTTTCTGCTTCTTTCAGTACCTTGAGCTTTGTTGTATCAATTCCGCATATCTCAACCTTATTGTAATACAAATTATAACCCCCACAAAACCTTTCTGGGATAAGTATTGGCAATAAAGGCTCTATTTAGTAATTGAAAAAATTACTATAATGTGTTATAATAATAAAAATTTGGTTTTGGAGGTCGAATATGAAATACTCTTTGAAAAAACTCAATATAAACAATTTTGCAGTTTATGAGGAAAACAAGCTTTTACCGAGAAGCTATTTCATTCCTTACAAGAGCAGAAAGCGCCTTGAAAAAACTGATACCCTTAATCGCAGATACAAGAGTGATGCCGTGCAGGTGCTCTCGGGCAAATGGGATTTTTGTTATCTGGAAAAAATTTCTGAGCTCCCGTCTGTTCTTGACACTGACAGTATGAGCTTTGACAGAATTTCCGTGCCTTCGACCTGGCAGAGAACAGGCTATGAGCCTCCAAAGTACATAAACACCCGTTATGAGCATCCAATGACACTTCCTGATGTTCCCGAGGAAATGAGTGTGGGTATTTACAGAAAGAAATTTACCCTTTCCGATGAATGTGTTAACCCTATCATCACCTTCCTTGGCGTATGTTCAAGCCTTACTCTTTATGTTAACGGAAAGTATGTCGGTTATAGTGAAGGCAGCCATAACAGCGCTGAGTTTGAGCTTAAGGATTATGTTATCGGCGGTGAAAATGAGCTTGTTGCCATTGTAACAAGATGGTGTAACGGTTCATATCTTGAATGTCAGGATATGTTCAGAGAAAAGGGCATTTTCCGTGATGTCTATATTACCGAAAACCCTGCCGTTTATGTTTATGACTATCAGGTCAATACCGAAAAGGTTGATGACGGATATATCCTTTCTGCCAATTTTGATTTAAAGGGTGACCTTAAGGGTAAAAAGCTTTCCGTAGAATTACTTTACGGCGGCAAAATTGTCGGAAAGGTACAGTCAGCTGCAAAGCCTGATCTTTCTGTTGCTCTTGCACCTCTTGATGTAAAGGAATGGAATGCTGAAAAGCCTGAGCTTTACACTCTTTATATAACTCTTTCCGAAGATGAAAAGGAAATTCAGGTAATAAGAGGAAGTGTAGGCTTCAGGACAATAAAAATTGAGGGCGAAAAATTCCTTTTCAACGGTAAGCTTATAAAATTCAAGGGTGTAAATCATCACGATACCCATCACATTAACGGTTATGTAATGACAGCCGGGGAGCTTCTCAAGGATGTTCTTCTTATGAAAGAATTCAACTGCAATTCAGTAAGGACATCGCATTACCCTCCCGATCCCATTTTTATTGAGCTTTGCGATGAGTACGGACTTTATGTAATTGATGAAGCCGACATTGAAACTCACGGAACTCAGGTTGATCTAAAATTAAGACCAACTCTTACTCCGAATATTATCAGTAACGATAAAAAATGGCTTCCTGCAATGCGTGACAGAGTGCTTCGTCTTTATCACAGAGATAAAAACCACGCTTCAATCACAATGTGGAGTCTTGGCAATGAGTCAGGCGGATGGAAGAACCAGGATGTCTGCTATGATATTCTGAAATCACTTTCAGATATTCCTGTTCATTATGAGGCTGTTATCAGAACTCCTAGAGGATCTTATGATGTTATTTCCGAAATGTATCAGTTTCCGGGTGGAATAAAAAGAATCGGCGAGCATAAGCTCACGAGGAGATACATGAACAAGCCTTATTTTCTTTGTGAATACTGTCATGCAATGGGTGTTGGCCCAGGTTCACTTGAGGATTACTGGCAGCTTATCTATAAGCATGATAACCTTACCGGCGGTTGCATCTGGGAGTGGGCAGACCACAGTGTTTATGATGAAAATGCCAGATATAAATTCACTTACGGTGGTGACCACGGCGAAGAGTATCACGACGGAAACTTCTGTGTTGACGGACTTTTCTATCCCGACAGAAGACCTCACACAGGTGCTTTCGAAATGAAAGAGGTTTACCGTCCCGTCAGAAGTGAAATGCTTAGCGAAAACTTCTATAAATTCACTAACACCAACCGTTTTTTAAATGCAGATGAGTATAATGTTACTTATGAGCTTCTTGCAAACGGTGAATGTGTGGAAAAGGGCAATTTAAAGCTTGACATTGCACCTTGCAATTCAAAGAGCATTGTCATTGCTCACAAAAATCTCCCAACTGATTCGGACTGTCACATTAACTTTATCTATCACGATAAAGGCGGCAATCTTGTTGTAAAGGAGCAGCACACTATCAGCGAACACATCGAAAAGCCTGAAATAGAGAAAGAAGGCTTCCTTGGAAGTGAAACAGAAAACGGAACAATCAGAGTTACCTTTGAAAAAGGCTTTGCTGAATTCTGCGAAAAGACAGGTATGATTACAAGATATTCTGTTGCAGGCAAGGAGCTTTTGAAGAAGAGCTTTGCTCCTCAGCTTTATAGAGCCTTCCTTGACAATGACAGAAACATTGTCAAGGGCTGGAAAAAGCTCGGCTATGACAAGGTTGATTATAAGGGTAAGCTTGTTTCTTTCAAAGCAAAGGAAGGCAAAAAAGTTGAGCTTGAAAGTGAAGGCTGGCTTTATCTGGACGGTAAAAAGAAGTTTGAATTCGAATGCAAGTTTACCGTTTATACCAACGGTGTTATGAAGGTTAAATGCGAGCTTGAAAAAAGAAAGCTTGACTTTGCTTCTTATGAAATACCACGTTTCGGACTCAATGCCGAATTTGATGCTTCTCTTGAAAATGTGAAGTATTACGGTCTTGGTGAAAAAGAAAATCTCTGTGATTTTGATGCCCAAAGCACAGTCGGAATTTACGGCGGTAAGGTGAGTGATATGTATGAGCCTTATATTAAGCCTCAGGATCACGGAAACCACGGAAGAACACGTTGGCTCACTCTTACAGATAATGAGGGCACGGGCATCGAAATTTCTGCTTGCAAGAATTTCTTCTCCTTCGGTGTTCATGATTATACCGAGGAGTGTATTTGTAAGGCAGAGCACATTGAAGATATTGTACACGGCGAGGTAACAAGCCTTAATATTGACGGCTATCTTCGCGGCACAGGCTCAAACAGTTGCGGTCCGAATACTCTTAAAAAATACAGAGTTGTGCTTGATGATGAGCTTGAATTTGCGTTCTGGATGAGACCTGTTTTTTGATTTTTACAAATTGTACAATAATTTAACCTAATATTCGTAAAAATGACCAACTAAGTTTTTCTTGAACATAGTTGGTCATTGTGCTATAATGTAGAATGTAAAATGCGGTTTTATGCCGCAATAATTTATAAAATCTTGGAGGAATTCCCATGAAACAGTTAAACATTGGTATCATCGGTGCAGGCCGTATCGGTAAGGTACATATGCAGTCAATTACTTATAATGTACCCTCTGCAAAGGTTCTCGGTATCACAGACGTTTTCAAAGACGGTCTTCAGGAGCTCGCTGATAAGTACGGTATTGAAAAAGTTTACGAGGATTATAAGGAAATGCTTGCAGATAAGGACATTGATGCAGTTCTTGTTTGCTCATCAACAGACACACACGCTGACATTTCCATTGAAGCCGCTGAAGCAGGTAAGCATGTTTTTTGTGAAAAGCCCGTTGACCTTACCCCTGAAAAGGTAAAGGCTGTTATCGCTGCAGTTGAAAAGGCAGGTGTTAAGCTCCAGGTAGGCTTCAACAGACGCTTTGACCACAACTTTGCACACGTACGCTCACTTATCAACGAAGGTAAGGTTGGCGACCTTGAGCTTATCAAAATCACTTCACGTGATCCGGCACCTCCGTCAGCAGAATATGCTGCAGTTTCAGGTGGTATGTTCCTTGATATGACAATTCACGATTTTGATATGGCACGTTTCCTTGCAGGCTCAGATGTTACTGAGGTTTATGTTAATGCTACCTGTCTTGTTGATCCTGCAATCGGTGAAGCAGGCGATGTTGATACAGCAATTATCAACCTTAAGTTTGAAAACGGCGCTCTCGGCGTAATTGACAACAGTCGCCGCGCTGCTTACGGCTACGACCAGAGAATCGAAGTGTTCGGCTCTCTCGGTGCTGCAATGGCTGCAAACGATACTCCCACAAATGTAACTGTTATGAACGCTGACGGTGTAACAACCGACAAGCCTCTTTACTTCTTCCTTGAAAGATATATGCAGTCATTCCGTGACGAAATGATTCAGTTTGTTGACGCTGTTCAGAATGACAAGCCCACTCCCACAACAGGTCTTGACGGCCTCAATTCAATTCTTGTTGCTCTTGCTGCAAAGAAATCCGTTGCAGAAGGCAGAGCAGTCAAGATTTCAGAAATCGGCTAATTTCAGTAAAAACCGCAGTTGGTAACGGCTGCGGCTTTTTCAGTGATAATAAATTCATCAGAAAGGATGATTATCTATGAAACTTACAATGGCTCAGGCTCTTGTAAAATTCCTTGACAATCAGTATATCTCATTTGACGGAAAAGAGTCAAAATTTGTTGACGGCATTTTCGGTATCTTCGGTCACGGATGTGTTGTGGGTATCGGTCAGGCTCTTGAGCAAGGCGGACACAGTCTCACTTATTATCAGGGACACAACGAGCAGGGTATGGCTCATGCGGCTATTGCCTTTGCCAAGCAGAATAACAGAAGAAAGATTATTCCCTGCACATCATCAATCGGCCCCGGTGCACTTAATATGGTAACTGCCTGTGGTACTGCAACTGCAAACAGAATTCCTCTTTTAGTGCTTCCCGGCGACACTTTTGCCTGCCGTCAGCCTGATCCCGTTCTTCAACAGATTGAGCAGTATGACAGCTGCGCAATCACTGCTAACGATGCTTTTAAGGCTGTCTGTAAATACTGGGACAGAATCAACCGTCCCGAGCAGCTTATGACTGCTTGCATCAACGCAATGCGTGTGCTTACTGATCCCGCAGACACAGGCGCAGTCTGTATCGCAATGCCACAGGATGTTGAAGCAGAAGCCTTTGATTATCCCGACTACTTCCTTCAGAAGAGGGTGTGGTATGTTGACAGACGCCTTCCTTCTGAAAGAGAAATCGACACTGCAATTGAAATGATTAAAGCCGCAAAGAATCCTATGATTATCGTAGGCGGCGGTGTTACATATTCAGTAAGCGCTGATTCAGTTCTTGCACTTGCTGAAAAGTACAATATTCCCATCGGTGAAACCCAGGCAGGTAAGGGGCAGATTCCCTTTGATCATCCTCTTAATATGGGTGGTTGCGGTGTAACGGGCGGACCTGCAGCAAACGCAATTGCTAAAAAGGCTGACCTTGTTATTGCAGTCGGTACAAGACTTACTGACTTCACAACCTGCTCAAAGTGGGGCTTCCACAATCCTGATGTTAAGATGCTTTCAATCAATGTATGTTCATTTGATGCTTTCAAGATGGACTCAACTGCAGTAATTGCTGATGCAAAAGCAGCTTGTGATGCAATTACGGCAAAGCTTGATAGTTATAAGTCAGCCTGGGGTGAAGAGGTTGCGGCAATTAAGGCTGCTTATGTTGCTGAAATTGACCGCTGCCACAACGAAAAGCTTGACGGTGTGCTTTCACAGAAGAGAGCACTCGGTATCATCAATGAGGTTGTAGCAGATGATTCCGTAATTATCGGTTCATCGGGCTCACTTCCCGGATGTCTTCAGAGAATCTGGAAGACAAAGGCTCCCTACACATATCACGTTGAGTACGGCTTCTCCTGTATGGGCTATGAAATCTGCGGTGCACTCGGTGCAAAGCTTGCCTGCCCTGATAAAGAGGTTTACTCAATGGTAGGTGACGGAAGCTTCCTTATGCTTCACAGTGAGCTTTATACCGCCGTTCAGGAGGATAAGAAAATCAATGTAATGCTCTTTGACAACAGCGGTTGGGGCTGCATTGAAAATCTTCAGAACAATCAGGGTACAGATACCTTCGGCACACGCTTTACAAGAAGAAACACAGAAAGCGGACTTCTTGACGGAGAAATCATTATGACTGATTATGCCAAAATTGCTGAAGGCTACGGTTGTAAGGCTTATAGCATTTATACTGAAGAAGAGCTCTATGCTGCTCTTGAAGACAGCAAAAAGCAGACAGTTTCAACACTCTTTGACATCAAGGTTGGTCACAAGTCAATGACTGACGGTTACGATTCCTGGTGGAGAGTCGGTGTTGCAGAGGTTTCCGAAAGTGAAACTGTTCAGGCCTGCTACGAAGATATGAAGGCAAATATAGAAAAAGCCCGTTTTTACTAATAAATAAAGGAGAAATAAAAATGCTTAACAAAGAAAAAGTAAATCTTGCCATTGCACCCATTGCATGGACAAACGACGATATGCCCGATCTCGGTGCAGAAAACACCTTTGAGCAATGTGTCAGCGAAATGGCACTTGCAGGCTTTACCGGCAGTGAAATCGGTAACAAGTACCCCAAGGATGTTGAAACTCTCAAGCATAAGCTTGATGTAAGAGGTATGAGAATCTGTAACGCCTGGTTCTCCTCACTTCTTCTTTCTGATGGCTATGAGGCAACAATTGAAGCCTTCATCAAGCACAGAGATTTCCTTCATGCTCTCGGAGCAAAGGTTATCGGTGCTTCTGAACAGGGTAACAGCATCCAGGGTAAGGATCTGAGTATCTTCGGTGCAAAGCCCGTTTATACTGACGAACAGTGGGAGCTTATTGCAAAGGGCTTCAATGAAATGGGCAGACTTGCAAAGGAAAAGGGTATGTACTTTACAGTTCATCACCATATGGGTACCGGTGTGCAGACAGAGGAAGAGATTGACAAGCTTATGGAGCTCACTGATCCTGATCTTGTTTACCTTCTTTTCGATACAGGCCATCTTTCATTCAGCGGTGAGGATGTTGTAGGTGTACTCAAAAAGTATGTTCACAGAGTAAAGCATGTTCACCTTAAGAGCATCCGTCAGAGCGTTATTGACGAAGCCAAGGTTAAGGGATACAGCTTCCTTGACTGTGTGCGTGCAGGCTCATTCACTGTTCCCGGTGACGGTGACTTCGATTTCACACCCGTTTTTGACATTCTTGACGAAGCCGGCTATGAAGGCTGGGTTGTAGTTGAGGCTGAGCAGGATCCTGCAATCGCAAATCCCTATGAATATGCTGTTCTTGCAAGAAATTACATCAGAGAGAAGACCGGTCTTTGATTAAAAGGGCGCACAGCGTAGGGGATCCTTATGCTGTGCTGATTTTTTTGAGGTGAATTATGAAGAATTTGAAATTTTATCATTTAACCGATCTGCATTATTATGCTAATGAAAGAATAGGCTCAAGCGGTGCGGCTTACAAGCTAAAATGCGACCTTGATCAGAAGTGTATGGCTGAAAGCGGAGCAATCATTGATGCTGCATTCAAAAGTGTAAGTGAAGATACAGAAACTGAAATTGTACTTATTTCAGGTGACCTTACCTTTGACGGTGAGCAGCAGAGCCATGATGCACTTGTTGAAAAGCTTACAAAGCTCAAGGAGAGCGGCAAGCGTGTTTTCACAACCTTTGCGACACACGATTTTTACATGCACGCCAGAAAGTACACAGATGAGGAAGGGGAGACTGAGCTTCCAAAGTACACCCGTGCCCAGCTTCGTCAGCTTTACAATGATTTCGGTTATAGTGAAGCCATCGCAGAGCACAAAAATTCCTATTCCTACTGTGTCCAGCTTTCCGATGATGTGAGACTTCTCTGTCTTAACGATGACGGGGATTTCGATGAATTCTGCGGTTTTTACAATGATCTTTTGTTCTGGATTAAGGAGCAGGCGGAGGATGCACAGAAAAACGGCTGTAAGATTTTCGCAATGACACATCATCCCGTTGTTGAGCCTTCACCGATTTATCCCTTATTCTCACATAAGGCAATGCTTGGTGGTTATGAATTCACTGCACCTTATCTTGCTGATGTTGGTATAAAGTACATTTTCACGGGCCACACCCACATTCACGACATCGATTTCATTGAAAGCAAAAAGGGTAACCGACTTTATCACATCAATACTGCATCGCTTATTGCTTATCCTCTCGCTTACAGAAAGGTTGAATTCAGCGACAAGGGAATGGATGTAAAAACTGTTCAGGTAAAAGAAATTGACTTCGACCTCGGCGGAAGAGATGTTCTTGACTATGCGAAAGAGCATTTCACATATATGATAAAGAGTGTTTTTGATTCAATTGAACACGATTACGAAAAATTCATTGTTCTTTCACAGGGCTTCAGCGGGGAAGGGCTCAAGCTCAGAAAGCTTCAACCCATTGTACAGGGAATAGGAAAGATTGCTAACCGGCTTACATTTAAAAATCTTTGCACCTTCTGCGGATGCGGTAAATATGTTGAAAAAGAAATTGCTGACAGAAGCATAATTGATTTCATCTGTCAGGTAATTCTTAATATGTATAGCGGAACAGAGACATATTCGCCTGATACACCTGAATATAAAGCTTTTATCGCTCTTTGCAAAAAGCTTGGCAAGGTAATTAAGCTGAAGGATTATCAGGGAAATCCTGTAAAGCTTGAGGATGTAATAGCGGGTGTGCTCTATGATGATGGATATGATGATTGGGACGCCTTTCTTTCAGCCTGCGAATAAAAAAATCGAGGTCACGGAAATTTGAAATCCGTGACCTTTTACTGTTTATTTTTCCCACTTCATAACGGTTTTCCCAAAGGGATTCTGAATGTCGAAGTCAAAGGCTTCCATAATGTCCTTGATGCTTCTTACGGGTCTTACGTGACCTACCATTCTTGAAAGATGCTCAACAATGTCGGGATGCTTTTTATAAAGCTCAACTGTTTTCTGGAAATCCTCTCGTCCGCTTCTTGATGAACCGAAAATACGAAGACCCTTTTCGAGCACCATTCTTGTGTTGATTGGAACGGGGTACTCACTTACGCCGAGAATAGAGATTGTACCCTCCGGATTGATATAATCAATGATCTGATTGATTGCAATCTGTGATGCGTTTCCTCCGACACACTCAAAGGCATGGTCAATCTTCAGACCTTCGGGAATCTGAGTTGTGAGGAAGGTTTCGTCAACGAAGGTGAAATCGGCAAGCTTTTTGGGAACGATACCGAAAACATAAATTTTGCTTTCGGGGAAAAGCTTCTTGAAAAAGAGACTTGTCATATAGCTTAAAATTCCGTCACCCCAGATGCCGATTACATCTCTTCTTGAGTGAGCGATTTTGTCAAAACGGGAAATTGCGTGAACACTTACGGATACGATTTCAGTAAAAGCCGCAACTGTCGGATCAATATCGTCGGGGAGAAGAACAAGACGGTCAGAGGGCATCTGAACATATTCCTGCATAAATCCGTCAAAGCCGCTCGCACGGAACTTACTTGAGCGAAGATAGTTTTCGGCAATAATGTCGTCTTTTACGGTTGGGGTGTTGGGTATCATAACAACCTTGTCACCGGGCTTGAAGGATCCGTCAGGCGCATTGACAACCTCTCCGACAGCTTCGTGAATGAGAGCCATAGGAAGCTTTTCAGCTAAAACCTTAGCATCACGGTTGCCTTGAAAATATCTTTGGTCAGCATGGCAGATTGAAAGATACCTCGGACGGACGATGACGTCGTTGCTGAAAATATCGATTTCTGAAAATTCGATTTCGATTTTTCTTGGCTGGGTTAATCTGTAAACTGTATTAAGCATTTGATTTACCTCTTATTTAGTTTCTTCGTCAAGCAGAGCCTTTGCAACACGAAGGTCATACGGATAGGTGATCTTGATATTGTGAACCTCACCCTCGATCATATGTACATCATAGCCCTTCATGCTGAAGATTTTACATGCATCTGTAAGGATGTCCTTTTCTTCTTCGGTAAGGCTATAATAAAGCTCCTTGAGTGTTTTTGCCTTGAAGGCCTGAGGTGTCTGTCCCTGATAAAGCTTGCTTCTGTCGGGAATTGAGGAAATTGTTGAGCCGTTCTGGCTTTCAACAATTGTGTCAGTTGCGGGAACAACTGTATCGGTAGCTCCGTATTTGAGTGCTGCTTCGATATTTTCCTCAATGATTCTTGCTGAAACAAAAGGACGGACTGCATCGTGAGTTACGATAATTGTCTCGTCGTCAAGACCGTCTGTGTCTTCAATATACTTGATTGAATTCATAATGGTTTCGTTTCTTGTGCTTCCGCCCTTGAGTACGATTACCTTGTCGTTTACGGGAAGATATTTTGCAAGAACTTCCTTTGTGTAGTTGACCCACTGATCGGGACAGAGGATAATTACCTTTTTAAAGCTTGCGTTCACAAAAAACTTTTCGACAGTATGAACGATGATGGGCTTATCCTTGATTTTAAGGTACTGCTTGGGTTTTTCCATGTTGCCCATTCTGCTGCCGATGCCACCTGCGGCAATTACTGCATATGTCATAATTTTTTACCTCTCAAAAATTTATAATCCATTATATTATACCTTTTATTCGCATTTTGTCAACTGCAACATATTAAGTTGACAAACAAACTGAGAGAGAGTATAATACTTGAGAATAAATATAGAAGGATTGGAAAATGTATGAACCAGTTTTTTATCGATGAGTTAAGATGTATTTCAACTGATCTCAACTCCAAGAAAATTAATCCCCGTTTTTATTGCGGAAACGAGATCAATATAATAGGTGACGAAAACGGTCTTGCAGCATATCTTGCAGGCTTTAATATGTCGGTACTTACTGCGGAGGATAACGGCGTTGTCAACATCATCCCCGAGGGTGAGCTTCGTAATAAGGCGTTATACGATGAAATTCAGCAGGAGTACGGCCACAAGGAATGTATGAATATCCTTGACGGTTTTGATTCTTATCTTAAAATTACTGACACCAAGCGTATAAAACGCTTTTATTATATTGCCAATCTCCAGCTTGAGGAATATAAGAATGAAGCGTTTGTTAAAGCTAAGACAGAGAATCTTGAAAAATGGCTCAGCTACGCAATGAAAAACGGTGGCAGATTCATTTTCATTCCTATTTTCAACTTTGCAAAACCATTTCCTTACGGAATTGCTGCCTGCAGTGAAAGAGAGCTGGAAGCCTTTGTTGAATACGATGAAGACTTCTACCAGGGCAGAATTCTCTGTAAAATGGAGGAAATTTGCAGAAGGCATTTCAAGGGTAAGAAAAATTACATCAAGATTGCTCGCTTTGACAATATTTTTGGTCCTCTTGTTGAGTCGACATCCAATCTTGACCTTGATAGCATATTTGATGAGCTCATTAATGAAAACAGAATTACCTTCCGCAGTGATGATGCAACCTTCTATCATACAGGTTGTTATATCAGACAGGCTGTGACTGCTGTTTTTTATGTTGACTATATGGGTAAAATCGGTAATATTTTCAATGCGGCAAACTATCGTTTTACCCTTCATGATGTAAAGAATAATCTTTACAAAAAATTTCGCCACAGAAAGCCCGAGCTTGTTTATCTTAATGATTACGATAACTGCAATGATGTTGAAATCTATGACTGTCTCGGAAACATCAAAATCAAAAATCTCGGATGGGCAAAGGTAACCCCTCTCGAGGAGGCAATTTACAGAACGGCTCTTGCCCGTTGCAATGAAGAATATATGGCTGATTTTTATGTTTCAGTTTATCAGGGTAAGCTTGAAAGAATTAAGCGTATCGAGATGGACATAATGGCGGAAATTGACCGTATCTGTAAGGAAAATGACATCACATATTTCCTTGTCGGCGGTACACTTCTCGGTGCAGTAAGACACAAGGGCTTTATTCCCTGGGACGACGATATCGATATCGGTATGCTTCGTGACGATTACGACAAGTTCAGAAAGGTCTGTCCCGAATCGCTTCAGTCTCACCTCAGCTATCAGTCTCATATCGAAGAAGCAACATCACATTACATCTTCGATAAGGTAAGACTTAAGGATACTTACTTCAACACAAAATTCTCTAACAGATTCGATGATATTCAGAACGGTATATTCATTGATGTGCTCGTATTCGACAAAACCGGAAACACTCCATTGAGTCAGAAGGTACACATCAAGCTTCTTAAAATTTTCAGAAGACTTATCAATGTGCGCTGGGTAAATGTTGCAAGAAAAGGAATTCACTATACTGCTTCAAAAACATTCCTTCCTCTTATGCGACTTGTTCCCTATAAGTTTTATCACCGTTGCTTTGACAGAATTCTCACTCTTTATCATAAGAATAAGAAGAGCGCTTACCTTATTGACGGTGTAGGTCTCAATCTTGACAAGGGTGCTTTCCCTGCTGAATGGTTCGGTGACTTTATAGATATGCCTTATGAGGATATGACATTTAAGGTTCCTGTGGGCTACGATAATTATCTTCGTATGTGGTACGGCGACCGTTATATGGAGCTTCTTCCTCTTTCAGCACGCTTCTCCGGCCACAAGCTTCTCCGTCTTGACCTCGGTAAGTATATTATTCCCGAAACAGAAAAAGCAAAGCTTCATGAAAACCATCTTCTCGGTGAACTTTATGAAGATACTCTTGATGAATAATTTCAGTACAAAGTGAAAGAGGTATCATTTATGAAAAGGTTCATTAAAATTCTTTGTCTCGCATTGTCAGTTATTCTTATCTTTGCAACGGCAGCACCTGCTTTCGCAGCAAGTGAAAGTGCAGAAAAGTGCCCGATGATTTATATTCCCGGCATTGCAGTAAGCAGAATCTACGCGGATAAGAATGACCCGTCAACAGAGCTTGCCGCTCCTGATGCTGACAGTATTCTCAGCTTTGTCAAAGAGGAATTTATCCCTGCTCTTATTGTGTTTTCCGCAGACCGCGATTCTGAAAAATTAGCCGGGTGTGTAACTGAAAGAATCAACACAAAATATGCTGCCTGGTTCAATAACCCGGACGGATCTGCTAAAGGCAATTCAGGTACACGTCTTGTGCTTCCTGCAAAGTCGGCAATTCAGGCAGGCTCGACAGTCCGTTTTGATTATGACTGGAGAGGCAATCCTCTTGAAATCGCTGCTGAGCTTAAAGCCTTTATTGAATATGTTAAAGTAACAGGAGGCTATGAAAAGGTTGCTCTTGTCCCTCACTCCCTTGGTAATGTAATCGCACTTACATATCTGTCATTATTTGGCTATGAGGATATTCAGGGCGTGGTATTTGACACACCTGCTATTGACGGTGTGTCTTACATCGGAGAGCTTTTCTGCGGTAACATGGAATTCAGCTCAGGCTCGGTTATTACGCTTCTCAAGTTCTTCCTTGGTGAAAATGAGTATCAGGCTCTTCTGACAAGTATTATTGATGCCTTTGCAATTGCAGGTATACCCGAAATGCTTTCTGTTTTTCTCAATGATATTATTGATGAGATTATGCCGACCATTTTTAAGGAGTCGCTTGCGCCTCTTTGCGGAAGATGGCTCACAATCTGGTCGATGACCCCCGATTCCTATGTTGACGATGCAATGGATAATGTATTTAATGTTTACTTTAAGGGTGAGGATTCATCGGTACTTAAGGGTAAGGTAACAGCATTTAATGAGGCTGTCAGAAAGAACAAGCATAATACACTTCATGATTTTGATAAGAATGCAAGAGTTGCTGTTATTTCCAGATACGGAGAAGCTTCGCTTCCGATTACTCCGTCTTGGAATAACATTTGTGACGGTGTTGTTGATACGAAGTACAGCTCACTTGGTGCAACAACTGCTCCTGTCGGTGAAATCTTCAGTGATGATTATCTTAAGGGTAAGAATATGGCTTATATTTCACCGGACAAAACAGTTGATGCTTCAACCTGTCTTTTCCCCGAAAAAACCTGGTTTATTAAAAATCTCAGCCATGAGCATTTGTCTTTAACAAGAGCATATTACACAACATTGCTTTTCGCTGAAAATGAAGCAACTGCAGACAACTTTGAGCTTGCACGGTTCAGCCTTTATGCTCCACAGACAGATACAATCGTTCCTGATGAAACAGTTCCTGAGCCTGCCGAAAAGCTTTCACCCTTCAGAGTGCTCTTAAATTTTATCAAGGCACTTTTGGAAAAGTTCTTCACACTTTTTAAATAAGTCAATCAGATGCCACTTGCTTGCAAGGGGCATCTTTTTCTGTCAGAAACTAAAATGTTAAATTTATAGGTATTCCTTGACATAAGTTTTAAAAAATAGTATTATGTACTATAATACCATTACTATGGGTAATTAGCGTCTTGAAATTTTTTAACGGAATTATATATAAAATATCAAGTAAAGGAGTGTTCAGTAGTTAAATGAGTGAAAAGAAACAAACCGGCTCAAAGACAGTAAAAAAGCAGCAACAAAAGAAGCAGTCACAGAAAAATGTTGCCAATGTTAAAAACGAAAAGAAAACTGCAGCCCTTACGGCAGAAAAAAAGCAGAACAAAAATACTCAACATAATAAAAAACAACAGTCGAAAAAAGCTACAAATCAGAAGCAACAGAATAAGCAGAACGCCAAGCTGCAAAACAGACCTGCAAAGAAAAGCACAGCAGTAAACGATAAAAACACAAAAAGAAAATCAAAAAAGAAGAAGGAAGCACTTCCTATTAAAATTGCCTTTCTCGGCGGACTTAACGAAGTGGGTAAAAACATAACCCTCTTTCAGTATAAGGAAGATATTCTTATTATTGACAGCGGACTTGCTTTTCCTGATGAAGATATGCCCGGCATTGACCTTGTAATTCCTGACTTCACATATCTTGAAAAGAATGCAGATAAAATCAAGGGTATATGTATCACACACGGTCATGAGGATCACATCGGTTCACTTGCTTATCTTCTCAAAAAGGTAAATGTTCCCGTTTACAGCACAAGGCTTACAAACGGACTTATAGAAGGTAAGCTTAAGGAGCACGGTCTTCTCGGAAGTGCCAAGCTTAATGTTGTAAAAGCAGGGGACAGCGTAAAAATCGGTGAGTTTGATGTCGAATTCATCCACGTTAATCACTCAATTCCCGATGCAGTGGGCTTTGCAATAAAGTATGACGGCGGAACAGTTGTTCACACGGGAGACTTCAAAATTGATACAACACCCATTGATGGCGGAATGATTGACCTTGCAAGGTTTGCAGAGCTTGGAAGGGAAGGCGTTCTTTGTATGATGGCTGATTCCACCAACGCTGAACGACCGGGTTATACCGAAAGCGAAAGCAAGGTGGGTGCGTCCTTTGAGCTCCTTTTCCGAAAAGCAGAAAAAAGACGTATCATAGTTGCTACATTTGCCTCGAATATTCATCGTGTTCAGCAGATAATCAATGTTGCTTCACAGCTTGGCAGAAAGGTTGCTCTTTCTGGAAGAAGCCTTGAAAATGTTGTTGCCGTTGCTGCCGAGCTTGGTTATCTCAAGGTTCCTGATGGAATCCTTGTGAAGCTTGATATGATAAATAAGTACTCTGACCATGAAATTGTTCTCATTACAACGGGTAGTCAGGGTGAGCCTATGTCTGCGCTTACGAGAATGGCATTTTCCGATCATCGTAAGGTTGCAATCGGTTGTAATGACTATGTAATTATTTCAGCAACACCTATTCCCGGCAATGAGAAAACTGTCGGCAGGGTTGTAAACGAGCTTATGAAGCTTGGTGCAGAGGTTGTTTATGAAAAAATGTACGATGTCCATGTTTCGGGACACGCCTGCCGCGAAGAGCTTAAGCTTATGCTCGGTATAGTTAAACCGCAGTTTTTTGTACCCGTTCACGGTGAACAGAAGCATCTTCTCAAGCATGCCCAGCTTGCTGAATCTGTCGGTATTCCTTCATCAAACATTATAATTGCCGATAACGGCGTAATGCTTGAGGTTTCAAACGATGAAATCAAGAAAGCAGGTACTGTGCCTGCAGGTAAGGTTTTTGTTGACGGCTACGGAGTCGGAGATGTCGGCTCGGTTGTACTTAAAGACAGAAAGCATCTTGCAGAAGACGGTATAATTATAGTTGTTGCAACAATTGATTCAGTTTCGGGTGATCTTGTTTCAGGTCCTGATGTTGTATCAAGAGGATTTGTATTCGTCAAGGAAAATGAAGCACTTATTGATGAAGCAAAGGAAACAGCTTATAATGCAATTATGCGTTGCTTCGACAGAAATATATATGATTGGGGAACAGTCAAAAGCAGAGTCAGAGATGATGTATCAAGGCTTATGTATGAAAGGACAAAGAGAAGTCCTATGATTTTACCCATACTCATGGAGATTTAAAAAATGAAAAAGCTATGGAAGATCTACGATTTTTCCTTGCCGTTTGCTCTTGCGGCGTGTATTCTTTCGGTTTTTGTGCTTGTCAAGGACAGAAATCTCGGAATAATCAGCTTTGTGCTTATAGGTGCAACGCTTGTGGTAAAATTCGTATATTACAAAACAAAAAAAGAAAAGCTTCTGGCTCAGGTTAAGGCAGTTTCAGATGAAATCGATTTTGAACAAGGCAAGGCCTTTGAACAGCTTACGGTACCTTGCTGTGTTATTGAGGAAAACGGTAACTTTATCTGGCTTAACGGTGCTTTTGAGGAGTACTTCGGTATTACCGCTGACAGTAAAATCAAAGGCATCGGTGAGCTTGTAAATAAGGACAGTATAGAAAAGCTTCTTATCGGCAGAGGATACAGAGTAAGAATCGGGAACCAGTATTTTTCCGTTTACTCAAGTGAGATTTTTGCCGTTGATGAAAATGTATATTTGCTTTACTTTTTCGATGAAACAAAGCTTCGTCTGACCGAAAGAGAGTATTACGATTCAAAGCCTTCAATTATGCTTTTTGTAATCGATAATTCCGAAGAGATTTACCAGAATTTCAAGGACAGTGAGTGTACTGCGATTATTGGTGCAATTGAGAAGATGATTGAAGATTGGGTTACATCTTACGGCGGACTCTGCCGTAAGTACGCAAGCGATCGCCTGATGGTTTTTGTTGAGGAAAGAGGCCTTACAAAAATGATCGCTGACAAGTTCAGCATACTCGATAAGGTAAGAGAATTTACCTTTGACGGAAAGCAGGTTGATATAACACTTTCAATTGGTGTAGGCAAGGATGATAAGCTTGCCGAAGCACAGAATTCAGCAAAGCAGGCTCTTGATATGGCGCAAAGTCGCGGTGGCGATCAGGTTGCCATAAAGCACGAGGTGCAGTATAAGTTCTACGGCGGTGTTTCTGCCGGACACGAAAAGAAAAATAAGGCCAGAACAAGACTCATTGCAAAGAGTATTGCCGAAATCATACGCGACAGTGAGAATATCGTGATTATGGGTCACAGATTTTCTGATTTTGACTCTTTCGGAAGTGCAGTTGGTGTTTTCGCAGTTGCCCGACACTTTGAAAAAAAGGTTAACATTGTCCTCAATCGTAAGAATACTCTTGCAGCACCTCTTGTTGACAGATTCATTGAACAATACGGTGAAGAGATTGTTGTTAATCCTGAAAAAGCCGGCTCGCTTATAGGAAGCAACACACTTCTTATAATTGTTGATACACATAAAAAAGAGGTGACCGAGGTTCCTGAAATCCTTGATCTTGCTGAAAAAATTATGGTAATTGACCATCACAGAAAGAGTGTCGGCTTCATTGAAAATACGGTGATGTTCTATCATATGCCGAATTCATCCTCAGCAAGTGAAATGGTAGCTGAGCTTGTACAGTATGTTGACACAAAGCCCGTGATCAATCAGTTTGAGGCTCTCGCTCTTTTTGCAGGTATACTCCTTGACACGAGAAACTTTATCATAAGAGCCGGTGTGCGTACCTTTGAAGCAGCGGCTTATCTTCGCTCAAGAGGAGCAAACACAGTTGAGACAAAGAAACTTTTTTCTAACGATATGGAAATTTTCCGTCAGCGCAATATGATTATCGATTCAGCAGAGGAGTACAGAAGCTGTGCAATTTCGTTTACCGATGAAAAGTCGGAAAACCTGCGTCTTGTAACATCTCAGGCAGCTGATGAAATGCTTAACATTGAAGGCGTGAAGGCGTCATTTGTCCTTTATGTAAGCGGTAACGGTGTTAATATTTCAGCACGAAGCTACGGAGAAATCAACGTTCAGCTCATTATGGAATCAATGGGTGGTGGCGGACATCAGACAATGTCGGCCTGTCAGCTTGCTGAAATTTCTCTTGAGCAGGCACAAACCGAACTGAAAAAAGCTATTGACGAATATATAGATAATAATTAACGGAGGTAAATAAAATGAAAGTAGTATTGAAGCAGGATGTAAAGGGTCTTGGCAAGAAAGGTGAGCTTGTAAACACATCTGACGGTTATGCAAGAAACTTCCTTTTCCCGAAGGGACTTGCTGTTGAAGCAAATGCACAGAGCATGACAGAGCTCAAAAACCGTGAGCAGGCACAGAAATACAAGATTGAAACAGAAACAGCAGCTGCAAAGAAGGCTGCATCAGAAATCCAGGGAAAAACAATCCGCATTAAAGCTAAAGCCGGCCAGAACGGTAAGCTTTTCGGT
Source organism: Acutalibacteraceae bacterium (assembly GCA_045601905.1). Classification (GTDB taxonomy): domain Bacteria; phylum Bacillota; class Clostridia; order Oscillospirales; family Acutalibacteraceae; genus UBA6857. Next base: position 26,887 of record JAZSAM010000084.1, read on the forward strand.
TCAGTTACAAGTAAGGAAATTGCTGAAAAGCTTAAGGAAGAATTCAAGCTTGACGTTGACAAGAGAAAGGTTGTTGTCGAGGATATCAAGCAGTTCGGCACCTTTGAGTTTGAAGTAAAGCTCTATCAGGGTATTTCTGCAAAGCTCTTCGTTTCGGTCGGAGAATAATCATTTGATTTTGGAGTGAAAGATATGGACAGAGTAAACACATTTTCCTCTCTTGATGATGTGAATATGCCTTACTCTCTTGAAGCTGAGCAAGCAGTGCTCGGCTCGGTTCTCATTGATCCTGCGTGTATCACCCAGGTGCTTATTCTTGTTAAGCCGGAGTATTTTTATCTTCCTCAGCACAGGGCAATTTTTACCATTATGCAGGAAATTGATGCATTCGGCGGCAAAATTGATCCTCTCATTGTTCTTGAAAAGCTCAAGAATGAAAAGGTTTATGACGATGCCAACGGTAAACAGTATCTTCTTCAGCTTTCACAGCTTGTTCCTTCAACAGAAAATGTTGAGGCATATGCAAAGATTATCCGTGAGAAGTACTACATAAGGTCTCTTATCAATGTGTCCAAGAGCATAATTGACGAGGCTTCCTCTTCCACGGAGCAGGCGGATTTCCTTCTTGAGTCAGCTGAACAGAAAATATACGACATCCGTCAGGGCAGGGTAACAAGAGGTCCCAAAAAAATCGGGGATATTATCGTAAATGAGGTTTACGATAAGCTTCAGAAGCTGAGCTCTCCCGATAAGGACAAGTATAAGGGCTATACTACGGGCTTTGTTGATCTCGACAAGGCAATAACGGGACTTAACCGTTCCGACCTTCTTATTATCGGTGCCCGTCCCGCTATGGGTAAAACCAGTCTTGCTCTTAACCTTGCGAGAAATACTGCAATGATGGGTCATAAGAAGGTGCTGTTCTTCTCTCTTGAAATGACAAAGGAGCAGCTTGCACAGAGAGTTCTTTCGACAGAAGCAAGGGTAGAAAGCACAAAGATGAGAACGGGCAACATTTCAAGCGATGAGTGGGCAAAGCTTGCTACGGCAACGGGGCTTCTCAGCGGTTGTGAGCTTTATTTTGACGATACATCAAACCTTACGGTTTCCGAAATGAAATCAATAATCAGACGACTGAAGGATGTTGACGCTGTTTTTGTTGATTACCTTCAGCTTATGAAAAGCGGATCAAGAGTCGAAAGCCGTGTTCAGGAGGTTTCCGAAATTACACGTAATCTCAAGCTTATGGCAAAGGATCTCAATATTCCCGTTGTAGTTCTTGCTCAGCTTGCAAGATCCACTGAAGGCCGAGGCAAGTCACACAGACCTCAGCTTTCTGACCTTCGTGAATCGGGCTCAATCGAGCAGGACGCAGACATTGTTATAATGCTTTACAGAGATGAGTATTACGCTACGGAAAAGGAAGGGGACTCCTACGAGGAGAAGCCTGCGATAAATGAAGCAGAATTTATAATCGCAAAGAACAGACATGGTCCCACAACAACCGTTAAGGTTGCATGGAACGGTGACTACACCTTGTTCTCAAATCTGGAGACAATCAGAAATGATATGTAAAGTTAAAGCTGCAATAGAAAAATACGGTCTTTTAGAAGGCAATGTCAGAACGGTTGCTGTCGGATTTTCCGGCGGTGCCGATTCTGTGTGCCTTTTGCATATTTTAAGTTCGTTAAAGCAAGAGTATGGTATTATACTTAAAGCCGTTCATATCAATCACAACATCAGAGGAGACGAGGCTAAACGCGACGAAAGTTTTGTTCGTGATTTCTGTCGGAAGATTGGTGTTGATTTTGAAGTATACGATGTTGATGTCCTTTCTCTGGCAAAAGAGAAAAAGCTCAGCCTTGAAGAGTGCGGCAGACTTGTGCGGTACGAATGCTTCAGTAAAAGTGGGTGTGACTGTATTGCCGTTGCCCACACTCTTTCGGACAGTATTGAAACAATGCTTTTCAATCTTGCAAGAGGAACGGGACCTAAAGGGCTTGTCGGAATAAGCGCCAAAAGAGAGCCGAACATCATAAGACCTCTTATTGATTGTACAAGGCAGGAAGTAGAAGCTTACTGTGAAGAAAACGATCTTGAGTATGTGACCGATTCAACAAATCTTTCTGATGATTACACAAGAAACCATATAAGACACAATCTTGTACCGGCTTTCGAAAAAATAAATACGGATTACAGCTCATCCTTCTTCCGGGCTATGCAAAGCCTGAGAGAAGAGGACGATTTTATTTCAAAAGAAGCCGAAAAGCTTATTTTTATCAGTCGCTGCGACAAAGGCTATAATACAATGCTTTTTTCAAAAGGTCACAGTGCAGTTGTAAAAAGGGCGATTCTTATTCTTCTTAAAAGCAGAATGTCGAAGCCGCCTGAAGCAAAGCACATTGATGCCTGCTTTGAAATTATTACGCAGGGAAAAGGTAAAATAGAGCTCGGAAAAGACTTGTATATTTTGGTTGATAGTGGTATAATTTCCTTCTGCGGCGAAGAAAAAGAAATACCGGAATGGAAAAGTGAGTTTATTGACGGTATTTCACATACTCCGTACGGAGACTTTGTTCTTGAAAGTGTAGAGTTACCGTCTGAAAATTGCTTTGATGCAGAGAAAATTGAGGGTGAACTTTTCATCTCTTCACGACTTCCGGGCGATAGCTTTACCTTCAGAAACAGAAAAATCACAAAGACACTTAAAAAGCTTTTCAATGAAAAGAAAATTCCTTCACATAAGCGCAATACTGTTGGAGTTTTACATGACGGAAAGAATGTTGTGTGGGTTGAATATATTGGCGTAAATGCTATGTACATACCTGATGAAAAAACGCAAAAAATAATTAAAATAAAAAAGGACGGATCAAAATGTTAAATGACATCGGTGAGGTTCTCGTGTCCGAAGCGGAAATCAATGAAATTGTAACCAGAATTGCAAATCAGATCAATGAGGATTACAAGGACAAGAATCTTCTTCTTGTCTGCATTCTCAAGGGCTCTGTTTGCTTTATGTCCGATCTTATGAAAAAGATTACGCTTCCTTGTGCAATTGATTTTATGGTTGCAAAAAGCTATTATGCAGGCACAGAATCTAAGGGTGAAATCAAAATTTATAAGGATCTTGATATAGATATAAGCAATTATGATGTTCTTCTTATTGAGGATATCTATGACAGTGGCAGAACACTCAACCTGCTTGTCAAGAAGCTTATGGAACGAAATCCCCGTTCACTTGAATGTTGTTCTTTACTTGATAAGCCTGAAAGAAGAGACCCTGAAATTACAATGCAGCTTAAATACATCGGTAAGAACGTTCCGGATGAATTTGTTGTCGGCTACGGTCTCGATTATGATGAAGCTTACCGTAACCTTCCTTTCGTTGGGGTACTTAAGCGCGAGGTTTACGATAAATAAGGAGTTGATTTTATATTGGATAACAATGCGAACAATGGCAACCAGAACGATAACAGCAAAGAAGTTAATATAAAGGTTGTGAATTCCCGATGGGGTAATCTCCTTTATATTCTTGTTGCTGTAGGCTTTGTTTTTGCTTTGGCTCTTATGGTGGGACAGAGAACTGAAAAAAAGGAAACAAAGTATTACGAAATAGTCGAACAGTTCAGAACAGGTGATGTTAAAGAGTACACGCTTAATCTTGGAAGCGGTGTAATGCTTTACAAGCTTTCTGACGGCATTGAACAAAGATATGTAGTCCCGAATGTTGAAATTTTTCTTAAGGATGTTCACGATTATGTGACAGAGCATAACCTCGAAAATCCTGATTCTCCCATTAAATATGACTACAAGAGAGGCTCAAGCAGCTCTTTGTGGGCAAGTATGCTCCCGACGATGCTGATAAGCGTTCTGCTTGTTGCGGCTCTGTTTTATATGTACAGAAAGATGGGGCAGAACATCATAAATGAAAACAACCGAACCCTTTCTTTCGGTAAAGCAAAGGTAAAGCTTGGTAAGGATGAAAAGAGAAAGACAACCTTCAGGGATGTTGCAGGTGCTGACGAGGAAAAGGCTGAGCTTGAGGAAATTGTTGATTTCCTTCGCACTCCCGAAACCTTCCGCGAGCTTGGTGCAAGAATTCCCAAGGGCGTACTTCTTGTCGGTCCTCCGGGTACAGGTAAAACTCTTCTTGCTCAGGCTGTAGCAGGTGAAGCAAATGTTCCTTTCTTTTCTATATCGGGTTCAGAATTTGTTGAAATGTTTGTAGGTATGGGTGCTGCAAAAGTTAGAGATCTTTTCAAACAGGCAAACGAAAAAGCTCCGTGTATTGTGTTTATTGATGAAATAGATACTGTTGGTAAAAAAAGAGACAACGGCGGTATTTCCGGCGGCAATGACGAAAGAGAGCAGACTCTGAACCAGCTTCTTGCCGAAATGGATGGCTTCGACGGTAAAAAAGGTGTTGTTATTTTAGCTGCAACCAACCGTCCTGATTCTTTGGATAAAGCACTTTTGCGTCCCGGTAGGTTTGACCGCCGAATTCCTGTGGAGCTTCCCGATATGCGAGGCAGAGAGGCGATATTGCGTGTTCATGCCAAAAAGGTAAATATTGCCGACGGTGTAAATTTCAAAGCTGTTGCAAATGCTACAAGCGGTGCATCGGGTGCTGAGCTAGCCAATATAATAAACGAAGCTGCTCTCCGT
>JAZSAM010000085.1:0-17444 GCA_045601905.1 Acutalibacteraceae bacterium
TTATAGCATAAAACGCAAAAACCTTGTTTTTGCCTGCTTTTGCTGATTTTTATAGCTTTAAAGGGTTTCTTTGGTAGTTAAATACCGAAAGAAACCCTTTAGTTATTTTGTTTTATGCGGTCTGCACTTTTTTTACAGCCCTTTTTTATGCCTTTAAGTTATTACTTATACATTGCCGATCCAGAGATCATAGAAGATGTACTTTAAGAAGCCGAAAAATTCTCCCCAGAAGTCAAAAATAACCTCATAAAGATTTCTGTGAGTTTCTTCTTCTGCAGGAGCAGTTGTTGTGATTTCGTTATTCATAATTATATTCCTCCTTGTTAATTATTTTTAATTACTTATCTACATTGTAAACCAGAATTCGTAATTAGTCAATATTTTCAAAGAAAATTAATGCGTTATCAGCCTTTTGATGATCTGACGGGGGAGTATTCACCTTTGAATTCCTTTTCGCCGATCATTTTGAATGCACAGACACGGTAGTAGAAGGTTTTGAAACGGGAGGGCACCTTGTACTCAAAAAAGACACCCGTTACATCATCGGTTCGTGCAACTTCTTCAAAATCGCCGTCCTTGCTGCTGCTTCTTTCAAGTATGTATCCGTCACTTCCCGCAACGATTCTTGCACTGAGGCTCAGAACCTTGCCGAGACCTGACTTTATTGTGAGAATTTCAGTTGTGTCAAGGAAAATTCCGTCAACCTCTTTACTGAAATTACCGTGAAGAAGCTTTTCTTCACCTTTTTTTGCGCACTGAACGGTGTAGTGATAAGCCTGACCTGAAACGGGTCTTTCATCGGTAAATGATCCTTTGCTGCTTTCTCCGATGAAAACGGGTCTTGAAAAATGGTCGCTTCTTCTGTAAATGAAGAATTTATCACCCTCACCCTTATCCCAAGTGAGCTTTATTTTTTTGTTTTCAGTTTTTGCCTTGAGACCTTCAACTGCAGGAATTTCGGAAACTACCACGGGCTTTACGGCGCTTGCCTTTGTGGAGGTCTTTTTGCCTTCCATACGCTTCCAGGCGATAACCTTGTACCAGTAGGTGATGTCCTTTTCGACAGTTTCGTCACTGAATTCAGGCTTCTTTGCCCATTCGATGTGAACGAAGGGGCCAGAGGGACTGTCACTTCTTTTTATGTCGTACTTTTCCGCAAGGGCAACCTTTGACCACTTGAGCTGAACATGCTTATCGTCGGTAACGGTTATGCTCTTTATTTTCGGAAAAGACTTTAATTTGGTTGTTAAATCTACTTCCGCCATTATTCATCACCGAGAAGTGAAGCACTTTCCTTATCGAGGAAAACAGTTACATCACTATGAAGCTTGAGAATCGAAGCAGGACACTGTGAAGTGACCTCACCTTCAACAAGAGCCTTGATAGCCTTGGCCTTTGAAGCACCTGTTGCAATAAGAACAATCTTTCTTGCACGCATAATGTCACCTATGCCCATTGTAAGAGCATAGTGGGGCATTTCGGCACCGACAGCCTCGAAGTATTTTTTGTTCGAATCAATTGTGCTCTGTGTAAGCTTTACAAGGAAGGGCTTGTCCATAAATTCATCACCGGGCTCGTTGAAGCCGATGTGACCGTTTGTACCGATTCCGAGAAGCTGAATATCAATACCGCCTGCGGCCTTGATTTTTTCATAGTATCTTTCGCATTCAGCTGCAGCATCCTCGTGCTTTACACCTGAAAGGAAGTTAACCTTGTCAAAGTTTACATCGGTTTTTCCGAAAAGGTTTTCCTTCATAAAGTAGTAGTAGCTGTTGACATTTTCTCTGTCAAGGTCAGCGTATTCGTCAAGGTTGAAGGTGGTGATGTGCTTGAGACTTACCTCGCCCTTTTCGTAGCTTTCGATAATTCTCTTGTAAGTTTCAACGGGAGAGGCACCTGTGGCAAAGCCGAGGACACTTCCGTGATTGTTATTTATCTGCTTGATGATAATTTCAGCGGCCTGCTTTGAAATTTCAATTGCATTGTCAAGAACAATAATTTTCATGGTAAGATCTCCTTTTACTGTAATTCAACCCATATAATAACACAAAAGGATAATTTTTGCAACGGATTTATAGCCTAAAACGGATAAAAGAAAAAGATTTTTAACTTTTATTTGCCTTTTTTCGGTCAATATGGTATTATAAAAAGCAGATTAATGCAGAAGGACGGTAATATTTATGGATACTAAAAGAGATTCCTTTGCTTCACGTTGGGGCTTTATACTTGCCTGCATAGGCTCGGCAGTCGGAATGGGAAACATCTGGCTTTTTCCTGCAAGAGTTTCGGGCTATGGCGGCGGAGCCTTCATTATCGCTTATCTTATTTTTGTTGTGCTTATCGGCTCAACGGGCGTTATCGGCGAAATGAGCTTTGGCAGAATGGCTCGTTCGGGACCGATTGATGCTTTCGGAAAAGTAACCGGGGCAAAAGGAAACAGAAGGGTAGGGCAGGCACTCGGTGTCATTCCCACTCTCGGCTCACTTGCTCTTGCAATAGGCTACAGTGTTGTTATGGGCTGGATTCTTAAATACTCATTTTCAGCTTTGACAGGAACACTTCTCAAGCCTGAAAATGTAGATGAATTCACGGGCGTTTTCGGGACTATGGCATCACAGTTCGGCAATAATCTCTGGCAGAGCGTGGCTGTTGTCCTCACTGCAGTTATTCTTGTTTTCGGCATAGGCTCGGGAATTGAAAAGGCAAACAAGGTTATGATGCCTTTGTTCTTTTTCCTTTTTGTAGGCCTCGGAATTTATATTGCTTTCCAGGACGGCGCAATTGAAGGCTACAAGTACATTTTCACAGTTGATACAAAGGCTCTTCTTAATCCCCGCACATGGATTTATGCTCTCGGTCAGGCATTCTTCTCGCTTTCTGTTGCAGGTAACGGTACACTTATTTACGGCTCATACCTTTCGGACAAAGAGGATATTCCTGCTTCGGCAAAAAATGTTGCCTTCTTTGACACCCTTGCTGCAATGCTGGCTGCACTTGTAATTATTCCCGCCATGGCAACAGCAGGCTCCACACTCAATCAGGGCGGTCCGATGCTGATGTTTGTTTTCCTTCCTAATCTTTTTAAATCAATGCCCGGCGGAAGCATTATTGCAATTGTATTTTTTGTCGCCGTAACCTTTGCAGGGCTTACCTCTCTTATCAATCTTTACGAGTCACCGATTGCAACCTTGCAGGAGAAATTCAGAATGAAGCGACTTCCTGCCTGCGCAATTGTCTGTGCTGTCGGTCTTACGGTTTCGCTTCTCATTCAGCACATCGTTTCCGATTGGATGGATGTTATTTCAATCTATATCTGTCCTCTCGGCGCAGGTCTTGCAGGTATAATGTTCTTCTGGGTGCTTGGTAAAAAGGTCTGCGTAAAAGAGATTTCAAAGGGCAGAGAAAAGGCTGTTCCCAAGTACATTATCCCGCTTGCAAAGTATGTTTTCTGTCCCATATGTATTCTTGTTCTGATTGCAGGTGCAATTCTCGGAGGTATCGGTTAATTTATGAAGTATAATTATCACACCCATACAGCTTTGTGCCATCATGCAAAGGGCGAGCCCGAGGAGTATGTTCTTGCGGCTATCGAGGCAGGCTTTGACGAAATCGGCTTTGCCGACCACAGTGCCTGGCCGTTCGAAAACTTTGTTTCAGGAATGAGAATGACTGAAGCTGAGCTTGCCTCTTATTGTGAAAGCATTAATACACTAAAAGAAAAGTATAAGGAAAAAATCAACATAAAGCTCGGCCTCGAGTGCGAGTATTTTCCGAAATATCTGCCGTGGCTTAAGCAAAGAATAAAGGAGTTCGGAATTGATTTTCTTATCATCGGTCATCATTTTTCAAAGGATGAGCCGGGAAGCCTATATAACGGAAATATGACCACACACGAGCAGCTTTATAATTACCGTGACGACATTATTGAAGCTATGGAGTCGGGAATGTTTTCCTACATTGCACACCCTGACATCTTTATGAGAGGTTATCCCGTTTTTGATGAGGTCTGCGAAGAGATTTCACGGCAGATTATCGAAAAATCCATTGAAACGGATACACCTCTGGAGTATAATCTTTTAGGCTTCAGTCACAGCATAAATGACGGAAAGCAGGGTTATCCCTATCCCGATTTCTGGAAGCTGATTTCAGAGATGAAGCCTCCCGTCACAATGGGACTTGATGCTCATTCTCCTGATGTGTATCTTGACCATGCACTTTACAATAAGGGAATTGAGAATCTTCGTGCTCTCGGTCTTGAAATTGAAAAGAAAATAAAAATGCTAAGGTGACAGCAGTCGAACCAAATGAGTCTTAAATGTCCGATTTGCAGCACCTTTGAAATTTTTTCTCCTCGCAATACGCAAGTATTACTTCGTCGAAGAAAATCCCAAATGCACTACAACTTGAACATTTAAGATTCTTCGAAGTTTAATGGGAGGAGATTTTTATCGTAACAAGGAAAAAACCGCAGGAAGGCTCGCGCCTTTCAAGGCTTTTTAACGCAGTTACGGTGAAAATATACCCCATTAAACCTTATTGGTTCGATTGCTGTCACCTTAATAATAAAAACCCTGCTTGGGCTTGATGCCTTAGCAGGATTTTTATTTTATATGCTTGAAGCGATTGCTTTTTCAAGCACATCAACTGCTTTTTCGAATCCCTCAAAGGGCGACTTCTTCTGAGCAAAGTAATTCTTGAGTCCGAGGCGTCCGAAAAGGCCGCCCTCTTCCTTCGATTCCTCTTTCTCCTCAGCTGATGTATCACGGTGAGTAAGTATGGGATAGGGGAGACCGGGAATAAGTGCAGGCTCCTCTGTACTTTCTTCGGCTGTATCCTTGAAATTTTTGTTCTCTCTGGACTTTTCCTTTTCTTTTTCCTTGGCTTCAAGCTCAGACTTCATTTTCTCGTATGCTTCCTTTACGGTGAGAATAAAGCTGTCCTGCGAATAAATTTCGCCCTTTTCAACGCCGAGCTTGTTTGCAAGAAGCTCAAGCTGGTAAACCTCTTCAACGCCGTGGGTTATGATAAAGCTCTGGAAAACGTGTGGCAGGAAATGATAAATGTTTCCTTTAAGCTCACCGAAGGCTTTCTTGGCGTCAAGATAGCCAAGGGCCATACGTTTTTTGTTAAGTTCGGGATCAAAATCGAAGGCAGCACCGAGATCATCTGTATCGTAGGGCTTGATGTAGACGATGTTACTGTTTGAAAAGTCGAGATTATAAGCAACGCCCTTGATGTTGGCAATGTCAATGACAATGAGTCTGTTGTAGCCTCTTTTTTTGAGTGTCATTACGGGTGTGTTGTCGTAAACGCCTCCGTCAAGGTACTTTTCACCCTCGGGACCGATGTTTGTCACAAGGGGAATATTTGACGAGGCAAGCAGGTAATCCACAAGCTCACCTTCGGGAATTTCGTCAATGAAAAGCTCAAGTCCGCTTACCTTCTGATTAAGCTGAACTGTAATAATGCCCAGTGGGATGTTGTTTTCACGAATCTTTTTTTCGTCGATGTAAACCTTTATGTATTCTTCAAGGGGGGAGGCGTCAATTCCGCCGTTTCTGAGCACTTCCTTGAAAAGAGCCCCCCAGTTTTTCTTGCTGAAAAGATTGTCAGGATCGGGGAGGGTTTCGTTGATTTTAACGCCCTTGTCGAGGGAAACACTGTTCCACATTTCTATCGCTTTGTCGTAATCGCCTGCTGCAATCAGAGCGCCATTAATTGAACCGATTGAAACACCGGCAATGGCTTCAAAGGTGATTCCCATTTCACGAAGTGCTTTCCAAGCACCGATCTGATAGGCACCCTTTGCACCGCCTCCTGCAAGCACAAGTCCGTATCTTGGCATAATGTCAACTCCTTTTAATAGTCGGTAAGATCTGAAATAATCGTATTTGACAGAAGGAACCCCTTTTCGTTGAGGCGGATACCTTTGCTGTCTATGGTCAGAAGTCCTGCTTTTTCGTAAAATCCGGCTCTTTCAAGCACATATTCAGGAACATCTTTTTTGTATCTGTTTTCAAAGCTTTTAAATAAGAGTCCGTCACCGAGTCTGAGTGTAAGCATAATGAACTCTTTTTCGTCACCGCCTTCACCGTCATAAACGGGGGTGGGATTTTTTATGAATGAATCAAAATCGCGGGGATAATAAAACCTTTTTCCTGCGAGAAACGAGTGTGCTGACGGGCCGATTCCGAGGTACTCCTCACTTTTCCAATAACGAAGGTTGTGTCTGCTTTCGAAGCCTTCAAAAGCAAAATTCGAAATCTCGTAGTGCCTGTAGCCTTTTTTCTTAAGGTAATCCGATGCATAAAGGTAAAGGTCGCAGACCTCATCCTCATCGGGAAGGGGTAGAGTCATTTTGTGAAAGGGTGTACCCGCTTCAATTTTCAGTATATACGCACTGATGTGTTTTATTCCCTTTTCGGTGAGAAAATTGAGACTTTCCCTCAAGCTTTCTTCAGTCTGATGGGGGATTCCGAGCATCAGGTCAAGGGAAATGTTTGTTATGCCTGCTTCTCTGAAAAGCTCAACAGCATTTTCAACCTGTAACCTGTCAGAAAGTCTGCCAATGCTTTTTCTTTCCTTGTCGACAGCTGACTGCATACCCATAGAAATGCGGTTGACACCTGCACCTTTGAGCCTCTTTGCAAGCTCAGCGTCAACGCTTGAAGGGTTACACTCAACGGTTATTTCCGCATCGGATGTAAGGTTGAAGCTTTTTCTGATGCAGTCAATTACCTCTGCGATTCTTTCGCCGCCGAAAACTGAGGGTGTGCCTCCGCCGAAGTAAACGGTATCCACTTCGCCTAAAAGCTTGTCCTTATAGCTTAAAAGGCATGAAAGGACAGCTTTAAGATAGCTGTCCTTCTGGTCAATTCCGGCTTTGAAGGAATAAAAATCACAGTAGGGACATTTTGATGCACAAAAGGGGATGTGTATATATATTCCTGTCATAGTTGTCTTATTGAGTATCATCGAGCTTGAGCACGGCCATAAATGCCTCCTGAGGCACTTCGACGGTACCGAACTGACGCATACGTTTTTTACCTTCCTTCTGTTTTTCAAGAAGCTTCTTTTTTCTTGTGATGTCACCGCCGTAGCACTTTGCAAGAACATCCTTGCGCATTGCCTTGACTGTTTCACGGGCAATAACCTTACTGCCTATTGCAACCTGAATGGGAATTTCGAACATCTGTCTGGGAATGTGCTCCTTGAGCTTTTCGGCAATCTTTCTTGCTCTGCCCATTGCCTTGTCCGTGTGGATGATGAATGAAAGGGCATCGATGATGTCACCGTTGAGAAGCACGTCAACTTTCTGGAGGGTTGAGCGTCTGTATTCGAAAATCTCATAGTCAAAGGAGGCATAGCCCCTTGTTCTTGATTTGAGGGCGTCGAAGAAATCGTAGATGATTTCGTTGAGGGGAAGCTCGTAATGGATGTCAACTCTGTCGGTGGTGATGTATTTCATATCCTTGAAAACACCGCGTCTGTCCTGACAAAGGTCCATAATTGTGCCGACATAATCGCTGGGAGCATAAATGTGAGCGTTTGTGATGGGCTCCTCGCAGTAGTCAATTTTTGCCTGCTCGGGGTAGTTTGTGGGATTGTCGATTTCAACCACACTGCCGTCAGTAAGATGGATTTTATAAACAACCGAGGGGACAGTAGTGACAAGGTCGAGATTATACTCCCTTTCGAGTCTTTCCTGAATGATTTCGAGGTGGAGAAGACCGAGAAAGCCACAGCGGAAGCCGAAGCCGAGAGCACCCGAGGTTTCGGGCTCATAGGAGAGAGAGGCGTCGTTGAGCTGAAGCTTTTCAAGAGCATCACGAAGTGCCTCGTAGTCTGCTCCGTCAGCAGGGTAAACACCGCAGAAAACCATGGGGTTAACCTTTCTGTATCCGGGCAGAGGTTCTGTTGCCTGGTTCTGAAGCTTTGTAACCGTGTCGCCGACCTTGGCGTCGCGTACAGTCTTGATTGATGCAGTGATGTAGCCAACCTCACCTGCAGAAAGCTCACTGCAGCTTTCAAGTCCGGTAGCTCTCATATAGCCAACCTCAACAACATTGAATTCAGCACCGGTTGCCATCATTTTCATTGTTTCACCGGCTTTGAGTGTGCCTTGCATAACTCTTACATAAACGATAACACCCTTATAGTTATCGTAAACTGAGTCGAAAATGAGTGCTTTAAGAGGAGCCTTGTCATCACAGTCTGAGGGAGCTGGAATGTCCGAAACGATTTTTTCAAGCACTGCTGCCACATTTTCACCGGTTTTAGCTGAAACCTTGGGGGCGTCTGTGCAGTCAAGACCGATGATTTCCTCAACCTCAGCGGCAACTCTGTCGGGTTCAGCGGCAGGAAGGTCGATTTTATTGATTACAGGGACAAGCTCAAGGTCGTGGTCGAGGGCAAGGTAGGTGTTGGCAAGTGTCTGTGCCTCAATGCCCTGAGAAGCGTCGATGATGAGGATTGCGCCCTCACAAGCGGCAAGGGAGCGTGAAACCTCGTAATTGAAGTCGACGTGACCGGGAGTGTCAATGAGATTAAGCTCGTATTCCTCACCGTCATTTGCTTTGTAATTGAGCTTTACGGCGTGAGCCTTTATGGTAATACCTCTTTCCTTTTCAAGGTCCATATCGTCGAGAATCTGTGCTGACATATCACGCTTTGCGACAGAATCAGTTATTTCGAGAAGTCTGTCGGCAAGAGTGCTTTTTCCGTGGTCGATATGAGCAATGATTGAGAAGTTTCTTATGTTTTCCTTTTTCTTAGCCAAAATATCACCTCTTATAGGGGTATAACAACCTATTATAATATCAATATATTTTATCACAAAAAGGTAATAATGGCAATAGTTTTTATTAATTTACTTTTGGCTTGCGGAGGAGAAAAGGGACAAAAAAGAGGGCTGTGCATTGGCACAGCCCTTTGGTTATTTTAGTTTGGTAATCAGCTGAAGAGATTCTTGAACCAATCAATGATTCTCTGGAAGAATGCCTTGATCTTACCGAAGAAGCTGTTGTCAACCTCTTCTACATGGAGATCCTTGCCGCATGCGTCGCAAAGCTCATCGCCGTTGTTGTCTGCGTGACCGGTTGCCTTGATTTCTCTTGTTTCAACCTTACCGCAGGAGCAGGTACGGATTTCTGAACCCTTTGCTTCACAGGTTGCTGCAGTCTTTACTGTCCATGCTGACCATGTTACGTGGCCTGTTGCAGCGATAGTCTTTGTTTCTGACTCACCGCAGGTGCCGCAGGTGCGTGTTGAAACGCCGGTCTTTTCGCACTCGGGAGCAGTTGTGGTTGCCCAGTTGCCCCATGCGTGACCCTTCTTAGCGATTGCTGCGCCGCCTGATACGATGTAACCGCATTCTGCGCAAGCGTATGCATCTTCAACGCCGTCTTCTGTGCATGTAGCTGCCTTACCGGGAATAAGAGTTGTTGCAAGGTCAGCTGCTGTGTGATCCTGATCGCACTTTGCAAAGAAGGGGAGAACGCCTGCTTCTCTTGCAAGGTTGAGAGCTGCGGGAACAAGGTCTGCCTTAAGAGCGTTAAGGCTATCCATATTGTTGGAAGCGATAACTGCATCGTTTTCAGCGCCTGTGAAGTATTCCTGAACAGTGATTTCTGTGAACTTACCTGTTGCATAGTTGTCAACATAAAGCTCTGATTTAACTGTGTCGGGGAAGAATGCGTCAACGATGTGCTCGGAAGCCATAATGAGAGCTTCTGTTACAGAAACGTCAGCTGCAACATCTTCTGTCTTTGTCTTTGTTTCGAAGAGACGAAGGAAACCGTCAAGGTCGCCTTCAAGACCGTCGTCGAAGAGGAAGCCCATTACAAGATTGCCGTCAAATGCGTAGCCGTTAGCAGCGCAGTTTGAAGCGAGTGAGCCGAGAGGAAGGATAGCGTTAGCTACCTTGGAGATAGCGTCGATTGTATCTGCAGGCTGTTCTGCACAAGCAAGGATGATACCGTTTGCAAGGTCATAAACTCTGTCAACGAGACCCTTAAGAGTTGCCTGCCAATCTGCGCCCTTAGCTACATTGAGCTTGAATGCTACTGTGGGCATTTCGATGCCTGTTTCTGTAGCGAGAGTTGCGAGTGCTTCGTTAGCGATTGAGTTAACGAGTGCTACGCCTTCTGTTGCTGCTTCGTAAAGAACGTCAACAAGCTTTGTCATGATGATGTCCTTACCTGCACCGTCAGCAACTGCCTTAGCATCTGTTGCGGCGGGAACTGTAAGAGCAAAGTCGAAGCCTGCCTTTGCAACTGCATCATTAAGTGCGGGGATGCACTTGCCGAGAGCGTAGTCTGCTACTGCAACTGCCATAGCGTCGAGGTTTGTGAGATCGCCGATAAGAGCGTGGATTTCTGCGATGAGTTCGTTTGAACCATCATCAATGAGGTCAAGACCGAGGGTAATAACTGATACCCAGAGGTCTTCAACTGACTCAAAGTTGATAGCATAGAGAAGGTCGAGGTCGAAGTTGCCGAGAACAGCTGAAAGGTCGATATCAAATTCCTTAATGATATCCTGAAGACCTTCGTTATTCATAACGTCTTCAGCTGCTGCCATTACGTCGTTTACAGTGTCGCAAATCTTCTGAAGGTTTGCTGTAAAGTTGTCATTGTTACCTGCTGTGAGGTTAAGCTTAGCTTCGCCTGCGGGAGCAGCGAGCATGTTTACAAGCTTAACAAGAATGTTGTTAGCCTGACCTACAACGCCGTTGTTTGCATCGTAGTTGCCTGCGAAATCAACGATTGATTCGTCGATAACGAAATCTGTGTCGATGAAGTCAAGCAGAGCCTTTGCATCATCAAGGTTGAGGTCGCCTGAGAGACCGTCAACAACGATTGTGATAACGGGGTTGTCGATTGTGTCTGCAACTATTTCAGCAATCTTTGCTTCAAGGTCGATACCCATTAAGCTAAGACCTGTCTTTGCCAAATCACTGAGACCTGAGATTTTTGCAGTTGCACCTGCTGTTACCTGACAAATAAATTCGTCTGCTGTTGCCCAACCACCATAAGTGAGAGTAACATCAACGCTGTCAATCTTAACATTTGCAAGCTCGTCAGCAATACTGATTTTTGTACCAATAACAGGAACTGTGATCACTGTATCTTTATTAGCTTCCTTTAATCCGTTAAGCATGTCATTTGCAAGCTTAAGACCTTCAGCTTCAGCAAGTTCTTCGATTTCAGCCATTGTGAGCTTGAGTTCAGCGATTGTTTCATCACCCATAACAACTTCAAGACCGAAAGCATCAACGAGATCCTTTGCATTGTCTGCTACCATAAGAGCGGCGTAATCGGCGGGAACTTCTGTGCCTGCGAATGCGATGAGCTCTCCGGAAGTTGTAAGTGCATCCTTCATGAGATCCTGATTCTTCTGGGTTGTATAGAGATTAACCTCGATAGCTTCTTTTGAAGTGGGTGTGTATTCAGCAACAACTGTGCCGAAGTCTGCACCTGTGAGGATCTTTGCAACGGGAAGCTCAAGATTTTCAAGATCGATTGTCTTGTCCCATGTAAGAGCATTAGCTGTTGCAACGCCGTCAGCGATTGCTACCTGATAGTAGTTTGCACCGTCATAGTAGTAAGCTTTGCCGCCTGAAATTTCTTCAAGGAGAGCAAGGTCTGTGTAAGTAGCTGTGAAGCCTGCGGGAACTGCTGCTTCTGCGCCAACTACTGCCTGCTGACCCATAGCTGTCTTAAGAAGTGAACGTACAACTGTATCCATGATGTAGTTGTAGTAAGTGTCAATCTTAACCTGATTGTCAGACTGAACAAGAGCTACAAAGTTCTTAACAAGTGTGTAGATGTCATTTGTGCGAAGGTCGTATGTTTTAAGCTCTGCGATAGCATCAGCTGAAAGGATACCGTTCTTTTCGCAAAGACCTACAAACCAACCGAGGATACCGTTGTTGAGAGTATCGTCGAAGGTTTCACCCTCAGGAATTGCGTAACCCATCTGATCAGCAACCCACTTTGTGAACTTAGCCTGGATGTCATTACCAATGAGATAATCTCTGTAGAAATCATAGATAGCCTGCTCGTCAGCGTTTTCGGAGCCGTTAAGTGTTTCGATGTATTCGCCTACCTTACCGTAGTCAAATACTTCCTCGTCCCAACGGAAAACCTTACCGAAGATTTCGCTGTTGTCAGCCATAAACTGGAATACGCCGTAGATAAAATCTAAAGCTGCTCCGTCGCCGCGTGCAACAAGGCTTGTTGCGTCAAGTTCTGCAAAATCACCGCCGAGCTCCTTGAGGTAATCCTTGTAAACGATTACGTCATCAAGTGAATCAATCTCGGGCATATTTGCAGCAACGAGGTTTTCTACTCCGTCTTCACCAAGGAAAGCTTCGAATTCATCAAAGCCGCCGTTAGCGATAACGCCTGCAACGATGTCGTCCTGAATTTCTGCTGAATAAGCAGCGATTTCTCTGTCAACCCAATCAAGGATGAGAGAGGCGATTTGTTCAGCATTCATGCTGTCAATATAAGCTTCGTCATTAGCGGCAACTTTAGCTCTGTCATATACAGGCTCGTCAGCCGCAAATGAAGCAAAGGGCATTACACCGAGAAGCATAATAACTGAAAGAATGATTGCCAGTGTTTTTTTCATTGTTTTTTCCTCCTTTGAAAAAATCGTACTTGTTTGTGTCACTGTTCACAAACTTGTCATAAATATTATATCTCTCTGTAAAAAAATAAACAAGTGACAAAACCTCCGCTTCTGTCAAAACATTAACAAAAACTTTGAATTTGTCACTTGAATTTTGTTTAATTCAAATAAAAAGCTTTACATTTGAAAAAGCTCGTTTGCAATTTCAATGATTCTGATTATATTTGTTATGTAAGTTGCCCTATCATAATTGATTAAATCAAAATACAAGGTTGCAACTCCGCCGTTGAGAAGGAACTCAAATTTGGCTTTATTTTTATTGAAATAGTCTTCCCCCCAACGCTCAATCATTTTCTTGTTGTATCTCGGTGTGATGATTCTGTTGGTGTCCACGGCAAAATCCCAATAGACGTGCTTACCTGTGTAGCCCTTGAGTAAAGCAATATCATCATCGGTAAAAACTATACGGTGTGTATCTGTAGAGATTCCATCCTTGATATCAAGAATAACATTAAGCTGTTCGTCAAGCTTGTTTATGATGTATTCACGGGTTTTTGCAATGAGGTCATCAATATCCTTATAATAAAGGTAAAAGCTTGCTCTTGATATTTCCGCTTTTTCGCAAAGGGCGGAGACAGAAATCTTTTCAACCTCTTTATATGCAAGCTCAGCTAAAGCTTTCCTGAGCTTCAGTTCAACTTTATTTTGCATAAAGACCTCCGAACAGCTCCTCAAAATTAAGCAGCTTTTTGCAGATTGGTATAAACTCGGTGTTGTGCTCTCTTTTTTCAATTATATCTCTGATATAAGCACCTATTGCAGATATTGTCATAAAACGAATGCGGAAAAGCTGGTTTTCAGAAAGATGGATAAAGGCAGGAAAAAGATCGCTAGAAACCTTAGCAAGCATCGATTCAAAAAGGTATCTGCTTCCGTTTTCTCCTGAAATAAGCACAATGTATTTTTCCTGCGAGTTGAAAATCTCAAGAATACTCTCAAAGCATTCCTCTTCATTTTTTGCCTCAATTATTTTCTTCAGACATGTATCAATGATTTCATTTCCGAGTCTGTCGGAAATTTTTTTGTGCATATCAAATATATCGGTATAATAACGGTAAAAGGTAGTCCGGCTGACTTCTGTTTTGCGGATAATGTCCGAAACCGTTATTTTGCTGTAATGTGTCTCTTCAAGCATTTCAAAATAAGCTTTTTCAAGCTTTTGCCTTGCATTTTGCCTTCGCATTATTCGCACTCCTTTACAAATATTTTACCTTTTTCAAACATTTTAATACTATTTGTAACATATTGCAATAGGCGTTTGACAGTTAAGATACATTTGTAACTTTTTATTTTAAAAAAATGTTAAAATATGTTTATATATGTTTTAGTGATTGATCTGTTTTGCGATGCCTAAAGTGATGATTTCGAAGGGCTTATATTCAACGGTGTCGGTTTCTTCAATGACATCCTCAAGGAAGTTAAGGATTTTCACCTTGCCGTCAAGCCTGATTCTGCCGCGCCTTCCGTTTTGCTCTGAAAGGCGGATGACAATCATATCTCCCTTCTCGCTCATCTTCATTGCCTGCATATAAAGCTCACCGAAGGAGTTGTCATAGGAAAGGTCGGCTTTTGAAAGAGGAATGTTATACTCAAAGGCGATGTTATTGATTTCTGCCTTTACAAAATCATCACCGTGAGGATAAATCATGTAGCTGAATTCGTGATGACCGAGGTCACTTGTCACATCGGGACGGACGGTTGCACGAAGAAGGCTGAGGCTCATTGAGCTTTCAAAAAGTCCTACTCCGTATTTTGAGTCGTTGATAAGAGCAATGCCGCCGTCAGTTTCTGCCATATCAACCCATTTGTGATGGCAGACCTCAAAGCGAGCCTGCTGCCAGGTGGTGTTTCTGTGGGTTTCTCTTTCTGTGAAGCCTGCACTTGTGTCGCAAGCTGCCTTGCGTGTGAGTACATTACAGTCAAACTGTGCCTTGGCAAGCACATGCTTTTCGTTCCAGTCAACAGCGTTTTCAACTTCAATACCGCGTGACTGACGGAAGACTCTGATGATTCGCTTCCAGGTGCTTTTTTCTGTGGCAAGGGTGCAGGAGAAGGAGGCGACCTCAGAATTACTTTCGATGATTTCAAGAGGGGAAAGCACCCTGACCTCAACCTCGCGGTCCGTGTAGTTGGGGAGAATGTCCCAGGCGTCGTACACACCGGGGTTATCCTTGTAGAGCTTGAGCTTGTTGAATTCGCCCTTTACCCATTCACGGTCAAGCTCTCTGTCATAAAGACTCTCTATACTGCCGTCGGGATTAAAGATAATTTCATAAAAGGGCGTTGTAACCTTTTCACCGACTGTGAGCCATTCACCCTTGTATTCTGATTTTTTTATCTCGCCGCTTGAAAGGGGAGCGAGGTCGGGAATTACCCAATTACCCTTTTTGCCGTAACGGATGCTTTCGCCGTTTTCATCGTTAATAAATGTAAGATGCTTACGGGGAAAGTTAAGGGAGTTGAAATACTTTTCGCCCGTGCCGATAAGCGCGTCTACTTTCTTTTCAATTTCCGCATAATCAGCCATTGCATCACGGTAAACGGGAGTGATGTGACTTCCGGGAAGAATGTCGTGAAACTGATTGATAAGAAGCTTTTTGTAAATCTCACGGATTTCCTCGTGAGGATATTCTTCACCATTCAAATGACGAAGGGTTGAAAGCAGTTCAGCCTCACGAAGCTTATACTCAAGCTGACGGTTGTAACGCTTCATTTTTGATTTGGTGGTAAAGGTACCACGGTGCATTTCGAGGTAAAGCTCGCCGTCCCATTTTGCGAGATTTTTGTTATCCTTAAGGTTTTTCTCGAGGAATTCCTGACCGCTGATGTGCTCAGTTTTCGGCATAACGGAAAGCTTGTCAAAGCGGTGCATAAGCTCAATCATTTCCTCTGTGCAGCCGCTTCCGCCGTCACCGTAGCCGAACATTGACATCGTCTGACCGCCCTGATTTTTGTCCTGATAGGCTTCCCAGTTTTCCTGAATCTGTGAGGGCATATTCCAGGTGATGAAGTGGGTAGGGGGCACGCAGGCGTAAACCTCACTGCCGTCGATACCCTTCCAGATGAAGTTGTTGTGTGGGAATCGGTTTGTGTCATTCCAGGTCGACATTTTGTTTGAAACAAAGTAATCAACGCCGCTTTTTTTGAGAATCTGCGGTAAAATCCAGCTGTTGCCGAAAACGTCGGGTAACCAGCAGTTTTTTACGGTGATTCCGAACTTTTCACGGAAGTAGTGCTGACCGTACATAAACTGACGGATGAGACTTTCAGCCGATGGAATATTGCAGTCGGGTTCAACATACATTGCACCGACGGGCTCGAACTGACCTCTTGCAATTTTTTCTTTCAATTCTTCAAACACTTCGGGGTAGTATTTTTCAAGCATTTCATAAGTATATGCCTGAGTGTGCGTGTATCTGAAGTCGGGGTACCTGTCCATTAAACGAAGCTGAATGAGAATTGTGCGTAAGTTTTTCTGCACAGAGTGTATTCTTCGCCAGTAATAAGCTATATCAAGATGTGAATGAGCAATAAGTGCAACATCACCGTTGCCCTTGTAATCATCGTTTGTATAAATTACATCGTCAACATATTTTTTTGCCTTTGAAACGTCTTCTGTTTTTAAATCGTCAAAGTCAATGAGATTAAGTGCATTATTTATTTCACGGTTGAGGAAGGTGCGGTAATCCTCATTGAAAAGCTCGCTCTTTGCAATGTCAAGAAGAAGCTCAAGGTCGTAAACAAGGTCGAGAACGGTGTGGTTGATCGTGGCAAGGTAGGCACCCTCAAAAATCTGTCGGCAGCCGCGGACGGAAAGTGATTCGGGGTTGCGCTCATCGTCGGGCTTTGAACGGTTGTAGCCCTCCATTTCAAAATGAAGAGTATCCGAATCAATATAAGGTGACAGAAGAATTCTGTCGCGGTTCGGGTCAACACCTCCGACATATTTTCCGTTAACCTTTACAATGATTTCTGCCGCAGTTTTAAGCGAAAACCACAGCTCCTTACCCTTAAGGTGTGAGGGAACGGTAACATCGGCCTCGAAAAATGCCGTTCCGTCGGGAGTAAAGTACATATCACCCTTCTGAAGCTTCCTCCACCCTTCGGGATAAAACTCGTACTGCATTTCGGAAACCTGACGGGCATCACGCACAGTAAGATTTTCTATTTCAAATTTTTCTTTGTATATGTATCTTTTGAGCCAGCCGAAGCGAAGGTCTGTCCATTCTTCGGGTCTCATGCTTCTTCTTACAACCTTAATGTGTGCCATTTATCTCCTCACCGCCTTAATCTTTATCCCAGAAGAAAGGCTTTTTCTTCTGTGCAACGATTTTTACCTTTTCTCCCATATCACGCAGAATCTCACCCTCAATCCAGGTGATACAGCGTTCAACGATAAGACACTTTGAGCATTCACCCTGCAAAAGCACGGTAAGAATTCCGTCTTCGAAGGATATGTAGTCTATTTCTCCGCCGTCGCCCTGAAGCTTCGGTTTTATGACTTTTTCAATATAATCTTTCATAGACTGACCTCAACTTTTTTTGTTTTATTTTATAACAAATTTATGTAAGTGTCAACTTAGAGTTTAACCGATTTTTATAAAATGAAAGGGGATGTAAAAAAACTCGTTTTTTTACATCCCCTTTTTAGGGGCTAGGAAAAAATGCGCAGAATGAACAAACCGAGCCAAAATAAAGCGTTCAGCTTTATTTTGGTTTACCCGACGGCGTACAAAGGTACTCCGAGG
>JAZSAM010000086.1:0-6284 GCA_045601905.1 Acutalibacteraceae bacterium
AAAGAAAACATCCCAGTATAATTCGGAATGCGGAATTCGGAATTACGGGAGCTCTTCGGGAAACTGAAAGTGTGATGCCGCAGAAGAACAAATATAAGCTTTAGTCGCCTTACGGCAAAGGTTTTCTTCTCCCGTGGGAGATGTCGGCAAGGCGACAGAGGGCATTATAATGCGTCGCAGACCCTTAACTCTGCATTCTGCACTCTGCATTCTGCATTCTGCACTCTGCATTCTGCACTCTGCATTCTGCACTCTGCATTCTGCACTCTGCATTCTGCATTAAAAAAAGCGACCCTTCGGTCGCTTTTTTCGTTATTGTGATACTTCCATTTCATAATTATACTTCGTGCCTGCTTTATTCTCGAGGAAACCCTCAGGAATTACAAATGATACTGTACTACTTGAAGGATCGATTTCGTAATCACCAAGCTTAAGATAAGCGTATTGAAAACCGTCACCGGTTGTACTTGAAGAAATCTGAAGCATCATCTGCTCCTCCATAGGAACACCGTCAATGTAAACGGTAACCCTCTGTGAATTAGCCTTAAACTTTCCACCCCAACCTGAATTATCAATAGCCACACAAAAATTTCCGTTGCCATCGATATAAGTATCATTAATTTCAACATCCATTGCAACGGGCTCCGGCGGTGCCGTGGGCTCGGTTGTAGGTCTTGCCGTTGTTGTTCTTTTGGTGGTTGTGGGCTTTTTGGTTGTTGTGGTTGTTGTGGGGATTGTCGCCCAGGTTGTTGTCTGGGTTTTTGATGTAACAACCGAAGGAGCTGTGATTGTTCCGCCCGATGTCGTGTAGGTCAAATTATTTGTTGTGGTTGTTCCCGAGGTTGCACCCGGTGCAGTTGTTGTAGCCTTTGTTGTTGCCGCAACCTCAAAGGAAAACCTTGTTGTGCTCAGCGCAGGAGCAGTTTTTCCCTGATTGGTTGTAAGCACGTATGTAGCTCCGGTTCCTCCGCTTTGTGAGGCGTTCTGTCCGTTTGTCGCAACGGGTGAATATGCAGTATAAAGGGGGTCGAGGGTTGTGCTCTCATCTTTATTGTCACCGCAGGCGGCAAAAGCAAAAGCTATTGTCATTACAAGGACAACTGCAAATATTTTACGCAACAAAACGACACCTTCTTTCTCGATTCTTTTTTATACCAATGCATTATACAACAAGCTGTTTCATAAGTCAAACGATTTTTCGTTAATTAACAAATAATTGAGAATTATTCTTTATATATTCTGCACCCTTAAGCTTAATCTTAGTTAAAATGTCATTTTCCTCGACAAAGCGCTGTAAGCTGTCAATTTCCGACTGACTCCACGAAACCGTCATATCGCTGTCGTCGAACATTTTTCTGACCCTTTCGGTTCTTTCTGCGAAATCATCCATACCGATAAGAAGAAGAGCCTTTGTGATTTCCATACGGAGAATGTCACCGTTTTCGGTGAAAAATTCGTTTACACTTTTTTCCCCGGTGAAAACATCGAGGATATAAATGTATCTCTTTTCTTCACTTAAAAGCATAAACTCCTTTACCATATCCTCCTTTTTCTGTAAAAAAAGCTGATAGGAAAGTGCCACACCCTCAAGGGTTTCACTGCTGTCACTTTCTGCAATTGCCTTTTCGGTAAGCGGCACAAACCTTTCCTTGAGTGCAATAAGGCGCTTGATTTCCGCCTCCTGATTTCTGTAAGAGGTTCTGTACCTTCTGTAGGATTTTCCTGCGAAATAAAAGACAAACGCCGCAACAATGCATACTACGACAAATATCACGGCAAGATACCAGTATTCTTTAAACCAAAGAGCCATTATTCTTCCTCCTGTAAAGCTTTGTAAAGGTCACCCTTTTTGATGCCTGTTTCCTTTGCAGCCTGCTTTGCCGCCATACTGACGCTCATTCCTTCTTTAAGGTAATTTCTTGCAAGGATGAGTCCGTCCTCAAAGGTGATTTCATCCTCGGTCTCCGTTCTGCCTTCAATCACAAGGACAAATTCACCCTTGGGTGAATCGTTTTCGTACTTGAGTATTGCCTCGGAAATCGTTGTGCGCACAACCTCCTCGTGAATTTTCGTAATCTCACGGACAAGGGCAATCCTTCTGTCACCGAGTGCCTTGTAAAGATCCTTTAAGGTGTTGAGAAGCTTGTGAGGTGCCTCGTAAAAAATGAGTGTCCTCTTTTCGCTTTTGATTTCCTCAAGGTGCTCACGGCGGCTTACCTTGTTCATGCTCAGAAAGCCCTCAAAGGTGAAGCGGCTTACGGGAAGCCCTGAAAGAGCAAGTGCCGCAACAAAAGCCGAGGGACCGGGCACAACATTGACCCTTACTCCCCTTTCGTGGCAAAGGTCAACAAGATCCTCACCCGGATCAGAAACGGCAGGCATTCCCGCATCGGTGACAAGTGCACAGCTTTCACCCGAAAGAATGCGTGAAACGATGATTTCACCCTTTTCTCTGCGGTTGTGCTCAAAATAGCTTATAAGCGGCTTTTTAATTTCAAAATGATTGAGAAGCTTAAGGCTGACTCTCGTGTCCTCGGCGGCAATGAAATCCACCTTACTGAGTGTCTCAACTGCCCTTGGTGACATATCACCGAGGTTGCCTATGGGCGTTCCCACTACATACAAAATTCCCGGCATAACTTCCTCCTTACTGTACTTACCACGGTCTCGACCCTCGACCTTAACTCTCTGCCCTTGGCCCTTGGCCCTCGACCCTCATCACTCACTGATGTCCATCCATATAGTCCCCGAACATCCTTCTGAATTCATCGGTGGGGCTTCCGTTTTCATCCTTCATCACAAGATTTTTTTCAACGGTGACACCGCTTTTGCTTCCCCTTTTGCCTTCAACAAGGACAAGCCAGGGAGCCTTACCCTCTTTTTCGGTAACGAAACGGATTCTCTTGCATTCAAGACCGTTATTGCGAAGGGAAACGATGATGTCGCAGAGTCTTTCGGGACGGTGACACATACAAAAGCGCCCCTTGAACTTAAGAAGATAAGCTGCCGCCTTGCAGGCATCCTCAACAGTGCAGGTCACCTCGTGGCGGGCAATGCGTTCCGCTTCACTGAGGCTTTCGATACCCGTACCGACGGGCTTATAAGGCGGATTCATCGTCACAACATCAAAGAAGCCCGACTCAAGCTCACCCTTAAGTGCTCTCAGGTCACAAAGCTTCGGAGTGATGCGTTCTTCAATGCCGTTAAGCTCAAGTGATTTTTCAAGCTGAGCGATTGCCTTTTTCTGAATGTCAAGGGCAAAGATTTTGCCCGTTTCCCCCTTGCACCATATAAGAGGTATAATTCCGCAGCCCGTACCCATATCGCAGAGGGTGTCCTTTCGCTTCGGTGCTGCAAAATTTGCAAGCAGAATCGCATCTGTGCCGAAGGTGTGACTTTCCGACACAACAATGCTCATATTATTTCCCAGAGGCTCAATTTTCTCATCGGATAAAAGTGTGTACATTTCTTATCTCCCAGCTTTTATTATTACAACATAATAATCTACCACAAATAAAGAAAAAAATCAACAAAACATTTTTACGCCTTAAAAGCAACGAAAAAATCAATGTGTTATTTTATCACGAATAATTTGTCGATTTTTAGATTAATTTATTATAAAATGTCGTCTATAAACCCCATAAATACTCACTTTTTTTGAAAATATTTGAATTATTCGACAAAATAATACTTGAAAATACTTCACTTATATGCTATTATCATTTTGTTACAAAATTACACATTTAAGGAGATATAAATCATGAACAAGCAAAAAACTATTTTAATGACTCAGGATTCAAATGAGTTTTCAGCCCACCTTGCATCCTTTCTCACCTCTCTTGGCTACAATGTCAAATGCATCCCTAAGGACGGAAGCGTTGTTATAGATGAAATCCGCAAGCTTCAGCCCGATGTAGTGCTTATGGATGTTTTTATGGCAAAGGTTGATGCACTCGGTGTCCTCACCAAATTAAAGGAGCATAAAATGGAAAAGAAGCCTGCAATTGCTCTGCTTTCCTCTGTTGACAATCCCTCCTTCGAGCAAGAGCTTCTTTCAGCAGGCGCAAGCTACTACTTTCTCAAGCCCTTTGAGATGAATATGCTTGCAGGTAGAATCAATCAGCTTTGCAAATGGAACGAGAGCAACAACGAAAAGCCGCTTACGAATAAGCAGGATCAGCTCGAAAAGGTCATCTCCTCAATTATGAGACAGATCGGTGTACCTGCTCACATCAAGGGCTACGAGTATCTCCGTCAGGCGATCATTCTCACCGTAAAGGATCCCGAAATGATGCACGCAGTCACCAAATCCCTCTACCCTACTGTTGCAAAGAGCAACGGCACAACCTCCTCCCGTGTTGAAAGAGCAATCCGTCACGCGATTGAGGTTGCCTGGGACAGAGGTGATGTTGACGTGCTTTCCTCTTACTTCGGCTACACAATACATAACTCGAGAGGTAAGCCGACCAACTCGGAATTCATTGCAATGATCAGCGACAAGCTGAGGCTCGACCTGAAGGCGGGATGAGGCAGAATTAGGAATGCGGAATTCGGAATGCGGAATGCGGAATTGCGGGGAGCTCTTTGGGCAACTGACAGTGTGATGCCGCCAAATAACAGAGTTCAGCCTTAGTCGCCCGAGGAGCGACACTACGCAACTTACTCCGACACGGGTAGATGAATTTCAACAAAATCACCGTCAGAGATTTTCTCCGACGGTGTTACTTTTTTATTGTTACGCTATCAAAAGAACTTTACCGTTTTTGCGGTAACTCACTTTCTGTCACCCGAAAAGCTCCCCGCAATTCCGAATTCCGAATTCCGCACTCCGAATTAAAAAAACGCCCCTAAGGGGACACTCCGTAAGGAAGTTGTCCCCTTAGGCTTTTATAATCAGCCCAAAAGATTGAATTGTAGGTAATATCAATCTATACGGAGGATTACATAATGTCAAAAATAATAGAAGAATTATTCAACGGAAACCTTGAACCGCAAGAGCTTACCACAGAAATAACGCCAAAACTCAAAAAGAAGTTAAACGAGCTTGTAAATAAGGAGGAAGAACAGTCCTCAAAGCTCTTTGAAGAAGAAAAAGAGATGTTTGCTATCAATGCAGAAAAGTGTCTTTCAAATGGTAGCACCCCGGTCTTGGCTTTAAAGTGAACAAGAAGGAGAACCTTCTATGTTGATGAGGATGAAGCGGCAATTGTCAGAGAAATCTATGAACGCTATGCCAGAGGCGAGCCGAAAGTTGAAATAATCAAAGACCCTTAACAGGCGGCACATTAAGACCTCAATAGGTAATGAATTCAGCTTCACAAGTCTTACAAGACTTTTAAGTAACAAACGCTATATCGGCTATTATTTATACAGCGGAATGGAGACTTCCGGTGGTATGCCGAGAATCATTGAAGATGATTTATACTATCGGGTACAGGAGATTTTGAACAGGAATAAGAGAGCACAGGTAAAGACAAAGGATGACGATGCCTATATTTTAACCACCAAGCTCTTCTACGGTCATTGTAAGGAAATGATGATAGGTGTTTGCGGTACGGGTAAATCAGGAGCCGTATATCATTATTATGTCTGCAAGAGTGCAAGGAAAAAGAAATGTGAAAAGAAGTCTATCAGTAAACAACTGATTGAGGACCTTGTTATTAACGAGTGTCTTAAAATGCTGACGGATGAAAAGATGCAATATATTGCTAAAAAGATATCTGAAGAATGTAACAGAAATCCCGATAACCTCTCTATCAAAAATCTTAAAAGCTCAATCAAGGAAATTGATGAAGCTATTGAAAATATGTGGTTGTCCATTGAAAAAGGCGGAGATGCTGTGGCACTTACAGAACGAATCAACCGCCGTCAGGCAGAAAAGGAAGTGCTTGAGGAACAGCTCGCCGTAGAGCAAAACAAGAGAGTACTTCTAAGCGAAGCACAGATTTTAGCTTTTCTCAATTATGTCTGTGAGATGCCCGGTGATGATACGGCGAAACGCAGAGCAATCATCAGTATCTTTGTTCATTCGGTTTATCTCTATGATGACCATTTAACGCTGATTATCAATGCAAGCAATAAGCCCGTCACCATAGATGACATCCCGCTTGATGATATTGAAGCAGCTTTTAACGGCGAAAAATCAGCTATGGAACAATGTTCGAACACCTCGGACATTGTTCCACCACAAAAATATCCTCGGAATTAGCGGAGTGTTCGTAAGGACACTCCGCAGTTTTATTCGCCTTACGGCGAGTTTTATTGCTTCACAGTTATATTCGGCT
>JAZSAM010000087.1:0-29017 GCA_045601905.1 Acutalibacteraceae bacterium
CTGATGATTTTTTAAAGAGCGAATTTTTGTCAAGACAAGGCACAAAACGCAGTAAATCCTTTCGGATTTACGAGTATTTTAACAAGGGATTGGCGAAAATCCGCCTGTAAAAAACGGGTTCGGATTATACTCGTCAACCTAGAGACAGTTCTTGTAATTACTGTGATATAAAGCTCCGAAGTGCCAAAAAGAATCAAAAAATGACACTTTGGACGAATCTTCTGAACCAAGATTCCCTCAACCCATTGCCTTAACAACTCACTTGGTATATAATAAAATCACATTCAAAGCTAAGGAGTGCAAAAAATATGGAAAAGAACAAACTCTCAGTATGGCAAAGTGCCTGCATAATCACAGGCTACGGTGTCGGTGGCGGCATTATGGCTATGCCTTACCTTGCTGAAAAGAACGGCATTTTAATGGCAATGGTTATTTTGGTGCTGTCCTTCCTTGCAAACTTAATCATTCACCTTATGATTGCCGACATTTCAATCAAAAGCGGTGGCAAATCACAGATTGTTGAGGTTTTCTCAAAGTATCTTTTCACAGGCAAATTCCAGAAGCCGATAACACTTTTCTTCTTTGTGGTAATGGCTCTCGTAATGTTCACAAACCTTGCCGCATATATATCCGGCGCCGCTGAAATCATAACCGACCTTATCGGTGTACCGATGATAGTGTCAAAGCTGATTTTCTATGTGGCTGCAGCAAGCGTTGTGCTTTTCGGCCTTAAGGCTGTAGGCCTCAGCGAAAGTGTAGCCGTTTCCGTTATCTTCGGTGTTGTGGGCGTACTCGGTGTATGCTCCCTCTTTAACATCAAAAATCCCCTTGATTTTTCTATCGGTCAGCCTAATCACATTCTTGCCTTCTTCGGTATGGCAATGCTTGCCTTCTCAGCTTTCTTCTCTGTACCCCAGGCGGTAAAAGGTCTTGACGCTGACGCTAAAAAGGTTAAAAAGGCAGTTTTTATCGGTCTTTCAAACAACCTTGTACTTATGGTAGTTATCACTCTCTGTGCTCTCCTTGCCTCAACAGAGGTTACCGAGGTTGCTATGATTGGCTGGAGTAAGGGTATAGGTGCGTGGGCACAGATTGCAGGCTCAATCTTCACTGTTCTTGCAATGATTACAAGCTATTGGGCAATATCCCTTGCTCTTGCTGATATTACAGAAGAACAGATTAAGAAAGACAAACGTATCTGCTGGATTATTGCCACTCTTCCCTCACTTCTTATGACCTTCCTTAACCTTGGCGGTTTTATGGAGTTTATGAGAATCGGTGGCGGTCTTATCGGTATACTTATCGCTATCCTTGTTATTCCTGCTTACAGAAAGAGCCTCAAGGATGAGGGCGACAGCACTCTCGGCAACAAGTGCGGTACCCTTGTGCAGATTCTTGTTATCATCGCGCAGCTTCTTATGGCTGTTGGTAATGTGGTGCCCGTATGATGAAAAGACTCTACTTTAACGGAAAAATTCACTCTATGGTGTCGGAGGATGACATATTCTCCGTAATAGTAACCGAGGGTGAGAGGATAGCATATACGGGAAACGAAATCCCATCGGGTAATTTTGATGAAAAGATTGACCTTCAGGGCAAGCACGTTTACCCCACAATGACAGACTCACATCTGCACCTGCTTTATACTATTGTACTTGCAGCGGCAAGCTTCAACATCTGCGAAATCACATCAGAGGGCGTAAAGCCCGATAATATGGCTGACATCGGCGAGAGAGTTAAGGCCTTCTGCAAGGCTAATCCCAAGCAGAAGATTATCACTGCCAACGGCTTTATTATTTCCGCAGTTAACGAAAAGAGACTGCCAACCCGCTTTGAGCTTGACGAATGGTCAGGCGGCAGAGCAATGATAGTTTACAGCATTGACGGTCACAGCAGTGCTATTTCAACAAGATTGATGGAAATGCTGAAGCTTCCCACCGAGGACAGCGACGGTATTTTCTCGGGCGAAGCTCACGAGTTTATGCAGGGTAAGGTTACCAACCTTATCGCATCAAATGTCACCCCTGCAATCATTGCAAAGGGTATTGCTAACTTCTCAAACCTCTGCGCTTCCTACGGCATCAGCAGAGTATGTGCTATGGACGGCAACGAGGACGTGGAAAACGACATCCTCACAAAGGCTCTTGCTTCCCTTGCAACGCGCATGGACATTGATGTACGTCTTTTCCCGCAGTATATGGACTATGGCAGGCTCCACAGCTTCAGCAAAAGGCAGAGGACACTCCGTGCAGGCGGCTGCGGTGTGTGGGAGCTTGACGGCTCCGTAGGCTCACACAGTGCGGCTTTTAATGAGCCTTACAAGGATAGTGGTACACAGGGTCATTGCTACTACGAAAAGGATAAAATCAAAAGCAAGGTCAGCGAGGCACTCGACAAAGACATCCGTCTTTCCTGCCACGCTATCGGTGAAAGTGCTATTGATCAGATTACGGAAATCTACGGTGAGCTCGAAGACCGCATCCCCACAAGCGGTGCTATGATGAGAATTGACCACTTTGAGTTTCCGTCAGAGAAGGCTGTAGAGCTTATCAAAAAATTACCTCTTGCCATTACGGTACAGCCCGGCTTTTCCTGGATAGACAAGCATTTTCTTAAAAGCTATGAGCAGTTCTTACCCGAAAGCATCATAGCAAGACAGCTCCCGCTTAAAGATTTAATGAATAGCGGTGTTTGTGTCTGCGGTTCAAGCGACTCTCCCGTGCAGTCGGTTAACCCCTACGAGCAGATGCTCGGTATGATGGATTTCTATCTTGCCGACCAATCTGTTACACCCTTTGAGGCTCTGAAAACCTACACTGTAAACCCTGCAAGGATGCTCGGTGAAGAAAACACAGGCACGCTGAAAGTCGGTAACGACGCTGACTTTTTCGTCTCTGACAGAGATATACTTTCCTGCAAGGGCACTGATATTACGCTTTGCAAGGCGGAATATATGGTTGTCCGTGGTGAGAGGTATAAAGAGAAAAAGGGTACTGTCGGAGAGCTTCTGAAGTTGCTTGTCACTAAACCGCACAAGATATAAATCCCGGTTAAAGCAAACAGAAAGGAAACGGTACTGATAATGAAAAGGTTTACGGTAATACTGATATTGATAATTACGTGTACTGCTGTACTTTACGGCTGTACATCGGGTGGTGAAAACAAAATGGAAAATTCATACGAGCGGATTACTCCTGCCGAGGCAAAGGCAATAATGGACGAAGGAGACGGTTATGTTATTCTTGATGTCCGCACACAGGAAGAATTTGATGAGGCTCATATAGACGGTGCAATTCTCATACCCGACTATGAAATCGCCGCCAAGGCTGAAAGTATACTCAAAGACAAAAATCAGCTTATTCTCGTTTACTGCAGAAGCGGCAGACGAAGCAAAAATGCCGCAGAGGCACTTGTAAAGCTTGGATATACCAATGTTAAAGAGTTCGGCGGAATAATCGACTGGCCATACGAGACTGTTTGATGGTGACTATCCCTAATCATCCAAAGCAATATTGCAAGAGCTTTCTATAATTATCTTGTCTGCAACCTGACTCTGCACACCACCTTGCCGATACGGAAGAGCAGAATCAGCTTGAGTTGGTCGGATGAACAACGTCAGAGAAAGAGCAAATGAGATTGTCTGCGAAGAGCTGATATATGTATGAAAACGCCCCTGACTGTTGAGGTCAGGGGCTGTGTATATTATCTCTTTTTATAAACAACCAGCTCAGGATTTTCACCGTTTTCCTCATAAGTACACACGAGGATAAAGTCCATATTTGCAGCAATACCGCCGAGGATTTTCTCCCCGGCGGTAAATTGTTCTTGTCTTATGCTACGCCTTGTAATGCTCTGACAAGCTTTACAACAAGCCTGATAAATGTGATGATAAGGCAGATGTACTGGGGAATACCTGTTTGTTCGTGTTCACGTCTGCCGCAATCGGGACAAGTATCAACGATTTCAGCCTGACAGTCATCACAAAGCTTGTCGCCGTCTTCGTCAGCATGGTCAAGCATTGTGCCTTCGTCTGTCACAGTGTCAGTCTCGCCGCAACCAAGAACACAGGAGGCTGTCTTTGTACCGTCAGCAGTGCAGGTTGCATCGCCGTTTGAGACATAATCAAGGAAGATGTGCTCAAGAGCCGCGATTTCTTTTTCGTCAGTTGTCTGACAACCGTTGTCGCAGTAAGCTACTTTCTTACCTGCAACACCGCACTTGGGAGCTTCTGTTTCTTCGTACTTTGTGAAGGAGTGCTCGAGAGCTGTGCCCTCGACTTCTCTTTCGTCAGCTTCACCGCAGAGTGTGCAGGTGGCTGATTCAATTGCGTTCACGCCGCACTTTGCTTCTTCGGTTACTTCGTAAACAAAGCCGTTGTGTACACCGTCAAGGCAGTTTTTCACTTCTGCGTACAACGCTCTCAATTCCGACTCAATTTCAGTAAGAGCATCTTTATTTTCAGCTACTGTGCCGGTGAGAGACTCGGCTTTCTCAATAATCTCACCAAGACGGGCATTAATCTCATCGCCTGCCTTTTCTGCTAAAGCCGCAAATTCTTCCTGTGAATAGTTTTCCATAAGCTCTGCATCAAGAGCATCGGCAATTTTATTGTATTCCTTCGTGCCGTCAACCTTGACATATTCGCCGCTTGCGATTTTTTCTTCTGCATCAGCAATGATTTTCTCAAGCTCTGCAGTTACCGCATTAATAGCAGGCTGATCCTCTTCAACAAGGTCACCACGGACAAAACCAAGCTCATCGAAAATATTACCGTTATTCTTCAGAATATCTCTATAGCTCTTATAGATTTCGTCCTTTGCTTCCTGTGTAAGAGTATCATTATCAATATATTCAGTAACCTTCATGGAAGCATCATTTAAGGCTGTTGTATCTGCTTTCTTAGCAGGCTCTGTGTATGAATGACCGCAAAGAGTACAGGTGTAGGTGTAATAGCCTGCTGTTTCAAAAGTGGGTCTTGTGAGTACGCCCTTGCCGTAGTTGTGAGTGCCTGCAATGCAGTTTTCAGCCTTACCGAAGAGCTCGTCAACCATTCCCTTGATGTACTCAATATTTTCAGCGTTTTCTGCCATTGTGCCGCCTTCAAGTGAAGCTGCACGGAAGAAGTACTTATCATATAAGTTATAGAAGCTGTCACGGTTTTCATTTGCAAAATCATAGAAAGCATTTTCGCCGTATTTTTCGTCAATCTTCTTTTCAGCTTCTTCGGCAAGCTCGAGGAATACTCTTTCACCGCTGAATTTAACAAGTGTACCGTCTTCGATGCCCTTGTCAAGCTCTGCTTCATAGTCACCGAGAGCCTTTTCAAGCTCTGCAAGGTCAGCCTTGCTTGTGTTGCCGTCAGCTTTCTTTTCTTCAAGCTGAGTCTTGATTTCTTCAAGCTCTGCCTTGCCTTCGTCGGTTACATTCTCAGAAGCAAGCTTTTCTTCGATTTCAGCGATTGCTTCATCGATTACTGTGTAGTCAGCCTTGAGCATTGTGCCGTCTTTAAGGCCTGCAATGAGAGCTTTAAGCTGATTTTCATAGTCGTAGCTTTTCATAGCGCTGTCGTAAGAAGCCTGAGTGTAATTAGGATTATTCACGCAAGAGCTGTAAAAACCGTTGGGACCGTAGTAATATCCACTCTGTGAGGGAACAATGTTGCCGGGATTATTATCAATAAGAGCCTTTACTTCGTCAAGAAGTGATGCCATATATGAAAAGTCAGCTTTTTTCATTGTGCCGTCATCAACACCTGCTTCCACTGTGGCAATAATACCTTCAAGGGTCCCTGTCATAGAACGGACTGCCGATTCAATTTCAGTATAAACCGTACTGTAAGCCATGCTCTTCAGATTGTTAAGTGTATTCATATATCCGTTTTTGGGACCGTCAATAACTTCACCGCTGTTAAGAAGAGCTTCAAGCTCTGCTACGGCTGCGTCAAATGCTGCATAGCCTTCGTGGTCACGCTCAATTTCCTTAACTAATGAAGAATAACCGCAAGTGTAACAAATTTCTACAATCTTGCCCTTGCCCCATGTGCCGTCAGCATTCTGTACAGGGCGGACAATATCCTTATATGTTTCTTCGTGAGGACATTCATAATCGCAGTTATCACAAATACCGTCGGTGTAGCTGCTATGGGGACAAGCATATCCGCAGTCACACTTGCCGTCGGCGAAGCTGTGGTCTGCATCTTCGCTTATCTTGTCACAGCCGTCTGAAGTACATTCCTTCCAGTGCTTATCTGCATCATATTTCCATTCACCGCTGAAATCGCATCTGTGAAGCAGTGCACCACAGATGCACTTGTCGGTGTCATCAAAGCTATGCTCATGTGTATCAATTTTGATTTCTGCATAGGACTTGCCGTCAAGGGCTGAATTGATATCAAAAACGGGTACAAAATCACTTCCTTTATCATATCTTACAAAGAAGCAATCAGTTTCATCTGCACCGTCAGCCATAACAATCTTTCCTATGTAACCTACATAGCTGTCATATCTGAGCATTCCGCTTTCAGCATTAAAAGTGAGCAAAGTGCCTTTTTTCATCGTGATTGAGCCTTGGACAGCAGCCGTATCAGCTGATGTGCTGTTAATGTTAAGTTCGCCACCGTTAAGTGTAACTTCACAGCCTACTACAAAGGTACTATTGTTATAAGCAGTAACTGTTCCACCGTTGATTATAAATCCGCCAACGCAGTTTATTGTGGTATAACCCCCTTCTGTAACGAGGTCAATATTACCGCCGTTTACGGTAACGGAACCGGAATGGCCACTGGTGCCAAAACTCATGGTCTTTAAGGTATCCGTTTCACCACCGTCAAAGACGAGGTGTTGTTTTGTTAAAGATACATTTACAATCTCTGTTTTTCCGTCAAGTGTTATATTTATCACGGAATTCTCAGTTGCATACATAAAATCCAAATTTCCTGAAGTAAGATTGCTCAAGGTCAGATCGGTTCCTTCATAAACACGGACTGATGCATCCTCATTTGTTCCTGTAATGATATAACCATCTTCGTCGTAGTATTCCTGACCGCTTCCGATATTCACATACTGCTCATCGGTTACATCAATAATGAGCTTGCCGAGATTTGCACCGCAAAATTGGCAGGAGCCGCTCTGTCCCTCGTGAGTGCAAATATATCCGCAAGCATCACATTTGCTGTCGGTGTAGCTTTCGTGGGTACATTCATAGCCGCAAACATCACACTTGCTGTCTGTGTAGGAAGTATGTTCACATGTTACATAAATCATCTGTCCGTCTGTAAGAGTGCTTCCGTCTGCACATTCATAAACGGTTTCACCGTCAACAGCAATCGTAAAGCTGCAATCTTCAGGATAATCACCCGTAAGCCAACTTAAAGCAAAAATACCGTCTTTGGGGAGAACAGTTGTAAAGGTTCCGCTTACACCGTATTCAATGGTTGCTGTTCCAGCCTCTGTATCTGTATATACTCCGTCAACAAGCTGTTTTATAACAACTGCATTGCCGTTCCAGCCGTTACCGTAGCTGTCGGTCATATCAATTGTAACAAATGTACCTTCTGTGCCGCAGCTATCACATTTACCGTCTGTTATGTTTTTGTGAGGGCATTCATAACCGCAAACATCACATTTGCCGTCAGTGTAGGAAGTATGTTCACATGTTACATAAATCATCTGTCCGTCTGTAAGAGTCCTTCCGTCTGCACATTCATAAACGGTTTCACCGTCAACAGCAATCGTAAAGCTGCATTCTTCAGGATAATCACCCGTAAGCCAACTTAAAGCAAAAATACCGTCTTTGGAGAGAAAAGTTGTAAAGGTTCCGCTTACACCGTCTCCAATGGTTGCTGTTCCAGCCTCTGTATCTGTATATACTCCGTCAACAAGCTGTTTTATAACAACTGCATTGCCGTTCCAGCCGTCACCGTAGCTGTCGGTCATATCAATTGTAACAATTGTACCTTCTGTGCCGCAGCTATCACATTTACCGTCTGTGTAGCTTTCGTGGGTACATTCATAACCGCAAACATCACATTTGCCGTCAGTGTAGTTTTCGTGAGGACATTCATAACCGCAGACATCACATTTGCCGTCTGTGTAGTTTTCGTGAGGACATTCATAGCCGCAAACATTGCATTTGCCGTCAGTGTAGGAAATATGTTCACATGTTACATAAATCATCTGTCCGTCTGTAAGAGTGCTTCCGTCTACACATTCATAAACGGTTTCACCGTCAACAGCAATCGTAAAGCTGCATTCACTAGGATAATCACCCGCAAGCCAACTTAAAGCAAAAATACCGTCTTTGGGGAGAACAGTTGTAAAGGTTCCGCCTGCACCGTATTCAATGGTTGCTGTTCCAGCCTCTGTATCTGTATATACTCCGTCAACAAGCTGTTTTATAACAACTGCATTGCCGTTCCAACCGTCACCGTAGCTGTCGATCATTTCAATTGTAACTATTGTACCTTCTGTGCCGCAGCTATCACATTTACCGTCTGTTATGTTTTTGTGAGGACAATCACAACCGCACGCACTACATACACCATCTTCTATACTGTGATCGGCAATAATCAGTGCTGATCCGAAACCGCTGTAAAGCGGATTATTTTCCCATGAACACGGGACGTATACACTTTCAAGAGAATCACATAATTCGAATGCACCCTCACCTATTGTAGTTACACTTGCGGGTATGCTTATGCTTTTAAGAGAGTCGCAATAATAGAAAGCACTTTTACCTATAGTGGTTAAACCTTCATGGAAAGTCACAGTTTCGAGAGCTTGGCAACTTTGGAATACAGAAGCATCTATAGTAGTTACACCTTCGGGAATGGTAATGCTTTTAAAAGCACAACCCTGAAAAGCACCGATACCGATCGTTGTTAAACTATCAGGCAGTTCTATACTTTCAAGAGCTTTAAAGTAAGCAAAAACATTTTCACCGATAGAAACAAGACTTTCAGGCAAAGACACTTCAGTAACTTCAGTAAACATAAAACAAACATAGGTTCCCAAACGAGTTACACCGTCATTTACAACAATTTTTTTAACATCATCTTTGTAATAATAGATCGGACTAAGACTTGGGCCCGAGTAATCTTGTGTAGCACCTTCACCACTGAATGTAAGCACACCGTCAGAGTCAAGCTCCCACGATACATTACTGCCGTCAGCACCGCAGGTGCCGCTCGCAACTGTTGCCGCCGCAAAGGCATAAGGTACTGTTGTCACAACCATTAAGATTGCGAGAACGATTGATAAAAATTTTTTCATTGTTTAGCTCCTTTCGCTGTGTTTGTTTATTTGACTATAACTGTTTTATAAAAGGAAACAACTAGCTTAATGAAAGAGATAAGAAGACAGATATATTCGTTAACCTCTCCCTCGTGTACGGGTCTGCCGCAATCAGGACAGTATTCTGCAGGCAGAATTTCATAGGGAGCATAAAGAGTGAAAAGCCCTGCATAATAATCGCCGAGACCTTCTATTCTTATATAATATGTACCCTCTTCAACGCTTTCTGCAGAGACATTTCCCAGTCCGAACCACATTACAGGCTCACCGTATACCCATTTGCGGCACTGCAGAACATAGGCATTATAATCAACGCCTTCTTTAAGGGTAACACCGTTCAATGTAACGGTAACCTCAGGTATATGCTCTTTGCCGTTATAGTAAAAGGTGTTCTGAGAAAGAGTAAGCTCAGCATCCTTAAGGGAAATCTTTCCCTCGGGAACTTCTTCCTCTTCTCTGATACGAAGTACCAGCTGAAGTGTCGATTCTTTTTGTATGTTGTAGTCTGAAAGAGTTTTACCCTCCTCAAGCTGTTTGCCGGCAAAAATCAATCTCTGCTGATCAGGAGGGATTCCCTCTTTCTCCTGAATCTTTGCCTTAATGGCATCAATAGAGTCATTGGGCTCCACTTCAAGTGTTATGGTTGAGCCCTCAAGGGTTTTAACAAAAATCTGCATAGCTGAGGCAGATATTGTCATTGTGAGCATCATTACTATGACTAACAGTAATGATAAGGTTTTCTTTAATGTGTTTTTCATTGTTTATTCTCCTCCTTTTAAAAGTGCAAAGTGCAGAATGCAGAACACAGAACGAAACCCCTCTGTCACTTCGTGACATCTCCCCTTTCAGGGGCGACAAGATTAACCGTCAGCTTCTGCTTTAATATATACACTCTGTTTTAGTTCTGTTTCTTTGTTTTACACTTTGCAAAAAAATTACTTGTTGTTTGCGGAGTGCACTCCGTTCTGCGTTCTGCACTCTGCGTTCTGCGTTTTTATATCAAGCTCATTGAATACACTTTGCACCGCCTCTTTTGCAACGGTTGCAAAATCAATTTTTTCGATAAAGCTGATTGCCTCGGTAATTTTTTTATCTTCTGCCTTATAAATACGCAGAAGCATTGTTACGAGTCTTTTTGCTTTTGCTTCAATGGTAAAGCTCGTATCACAGGGCACGGTCATGTATGCTCTCATTATGCCCATTGAAGCAATTTCAGTTTCGTAGAAGTCATTCCACGTGATTTTTTTAAAGGTTTCACTGAAGGAATCATACATCATATCAGTTCTTCGTTTAAGAACCTCTTCACTTGTTTTCGGCATTGAATAGCCTGAAAGGTAAAGGTTACGCATATCCTCATTCATTTCAGCCATATAAAGCTGTAAAACCTCATTGGCAATCAGGATAAGCTCTTTGTCGTCGGTGAGCTTTTTCGATACACGGTCAGATGCTGAAGAAACACCGTCAAGGAATTTTGTCACCAACAGGCACAGAATTTCCTCTTTGCTGTTCATTTCATAAAGTATCTTTGACTTAGGTACACCGGACAGTTTTGCTATATCAATTATTTTTGTACGCTCATAGCCTTTCTGAATGAACAAAGCCGTTGCGGCTGTGAGAATCTGCCTGTATAATTCTCTGCTTTCCGCTTCATTTCTTATGTTTGCCAAACAATCCCTCCTTCTGCGATTCTCGCTCTAATTAAACCGCGGTTCAATTTAATTCTATTATATTTATCCCGCATTGCTTTGTCAATAAATTCCCTAAAAAAATATACACTCTGTTACATTTTTAACAGTGTCACGGAACCTTCTTACAGTAATGCACATAATAATCCCTGTTTTTGCCTGCTTTTGCTGATTTTTACAGTTTTAAAGGGTTTCTTTGGTAGTTCAATACCGAAAGAAACCCTTTAGTTAGCTTGTTTTATGCGGTCTGCACTTTTTTTACAGCACCTGTGTATATTATCTCTTTTTATAAACAACCAGCTCAGGATTTTCACCGTTTTCCTCATAAGTACACACGAGGATAAAATCCATATTTGCGGCAATACCGAAGCATCTGTCACCGCCGAATTCACATTCCAGCTGATTTCCGAGATAGGTTGCACTGTCATCTAAAAACTTAACTGTTTTACCGTTAGGAAGTCTGTATTCAAGATTGATATATCCGCCCACAAGAGCATTGAGCTTTTCGACCTTGGGCATTCCTTCTATGTTTAAAGCATTTATTTCATCAATAAGCTGCTTTTTGAATTCGTCAAACTTTTCTGCTCCGCCGAGGTTTTTATACTTCTTCCAATAATCCAGCTTCGGAAGCATATCCTTCATATACGCCCGTACCTGCTCGGGTGTGAACTGCTCATTTGCCATATGTCCGACACAGACATCAATCAAATCGTCCATGTCGTGATACATATATTCACCCTCAGCATAGCACCATTTGCAGTATTCCTCATTGAAAATGCCGTCCTTCTCTTTGCTGATGTTGCTGTCCTCAAGGGGCATACCGCAGCATTGACAGATAAGCTGTCTCGGAGAGCCGAGAAGTGTATTTATAGAAACATCAAACAGCTTCGACAACAGCTTGAGGGTTTCTGTGTTCGGCGTAGTTTCACCGTTTTCCCAACGGGATACTGCCTGACGGGTTACGAATACTTTTTCCGCAAGCTCATCCTGTGACATACCTTTTTTCGTTCTCAGTTCAAGTATAATATCTTTAGTATCCATTATTATCACCTCTGAAGCTATTATAGCACTGTGAGCTTTACGATACAAGCAACTGTCTGTTGCTGTAGCAAATGCAGAAAGCTTTCCTTTAGTCTTTCTGCTCGATGTTTATCTTACTCTTGTTTCTTATTTTTGAATTCGTCAAATCATAGCTTACATCAAGAAGCCATTTCAGCTTTTTACCATCAACAGTACCGTCAAGAAACACCGATATCCAATAAGACTTGTTCATATGGTAACCGGGATAAATGCCCTTCTCCTTATGAAGCGAGCCTGTCATAATCGGGTCACATTTGAGATTTACCACATCAACCGTTTCGTCATCAGATAAGCCGAATTTTGATTTATGCAGATTCATCACAACCGCAAACCATTTTTTGTTGCCGATGTGACGGTAAACAGCAAAGCTCGAATACTGAATCCACGGGAATTCAGCAGTAACGCCGTAGGTTTCCGATATGTATTTATCTAAATTTTCTCTGCTTAACATTTGCTTGCTCCTTGACTTTTAACATTCAAAGTTATGGGCATCATCATAGTAAAAATCAAAAGCTGTCGTAAAAAACAACCTCTTTCATAGGACGGGTACTGAAATGCAAATCAAGCGGCTCGGCATCCGAAGACGGATATCCCATAACAAGAAGTGCCGTCGGCTCAATGTTTTCGGGAATATTGAATTTTTCACGCATCGCCAGCGGATTAAAGTGCATCACCCAACAGCTGCCGACACCCTCTTGCTGTGCCGCAAGCATCATATGAGTGGCAACAATTACTGCATCAACCGATGAGGACAAGGCTCCGTCATAAGGTCTTTTCCAGCTTTCGTCTTTATTGTGACAGACGAGCATCGCAGTAGGTGCATTGAAATGGCATTTTGTGCACTCACGCAATTTGCTTATTGACTCATCGCTGTTTAAAACAAGTATTCTCTGAGTCTGATAATTACAGCCCGTGGGAGCCTTGTGACCTGCCTGAAGGATTTTATCTATGACCTCCTGTGACAAGTGCTTCTGTTCGAATTTTCTTACCGAATATCTGTCCGTGATAAGTTTATTAAATTCCATTTTTATCTCCTTTCGGATTAAATAGCCTTTACTCTTTTATAAATGCTTTATCCTTTTCGGGTATTCCCTCGTCATCGGTAATATACCGTTCAACCCTCATGCTTAAACCGTACTTTTCACGCAAGCCGATGATTTTCTGCATCATAGGTGACTTGTGGTGTATGTCGAGGGCTTGTTGATTCAACCAACTGTCAATCAGAAGCAGGGTTTCAGCATCATTCATCGGGAAAAAGTATTCATAACGGAGATTGCCTTTTTCCGCACGGATTTCGTCAACAATACCGTCCCGGATCATTTCTTCTGCAAATTTTCGTGCATTTCCGTTTGTGCCTGAATAGTAAATATTTATTGTTATTGCCATTTTATCACCTTTATAAATCGGAAGTTATCAAGCAGATTATATCATATTACCGGCAGATATTTCAACCGAAGGCAAGAAAACGCCCCTGACTTTTTAACGGTCAGGGTTGTTTATTCAGTATTGATACCAAAAAATCAAGAAGGGAATCTCTATATTTTTAAAGAGTCTTTCTAACGTTGGGGGTGCCTCGTACGATGTTGTTTGTTAATGGACTTATCTTCTTGTTTTTCTCGACAACTCATACAACTTCTTATACTCTTCATCTAAACGCTTATGTTCTTTTTCTAATTCTTCAGGTGTTAAATTATATTTGCCTTGCTTCACCCATTTCTGAGCTTGTACTGCACCATACACTTTTAAATCGCTT
This sequence comes from Acutalibacteraceae bacterium, assembly GCA_045601905.1. Classification (GTDB taxonomy): domain Bacteria; phylum Bacillota; class Clostridia; order Oscillospirales; family Acutalibacteraceae; genus UBA6857. The sequence continues at coordinate 13,809 of JAZSAM010000087.1, forward strand.
TTGTAAAGCAATGTGTTTTCAATAATGATCTTTCCACTTTTAGGGTCTCTGTGTGGTTCAGGATAATTTTCAATCAACCTATACTTACCATTTCTAACATTTTTCATACGCTCTTCAGCAGACAAACCTGACATTAAATCCTTGTAATACAATTCTTTGTTTGCCCAATTCTCTGCTGGTACCTTTTTACCAATACCATCTTTAGCTATTCCCGCACCTGTAGTAAAAAGAGAAACCATCCACGCCGTCAAAGGATCAAACCACATTTTATATTCTCCTTACTTATATACAAATCTTATTTTTTATTATCCCCAAAATTTATCACCATATTTTTGATACTCGTTAATCCATCTGTTAATCGAGGTAACACTAACACCATACTCTTTAGCTAAAGCTTTTTGAGTTGACTTGCCCGATAAGTATTTATTGATGATTTCTATTTTTACAGCCTTGGAAACTTTATTTTTGTATTATTTCTGTTCTTTGCCGTTTTTTGGTTCTGAATATGCAAATAAACTGTTTCCCAAAAAAAGATAATCATTTATAATCTGTTCAATTTCAGACTCATTAACACCATATTCTTTTGACAAAGTTTTTATAGATATATTTTGATTCAGTCTTTTATCAACTATCTCTGACTGTATTTCTTTTATATTTTTCTTTTGACTATATTCAATAGATTTTTCTTTTTTCGATTTTTTAGACTTCGATTCAGTTGTTTTTGGTTTAGAAGTTGTTTGTTTTTCCGACTTTCGTGCAAGTGATTCATTTTTTTGATAATACTTTACGCTACTATAAGTTTTACGAGCTAAAAACTTAATTGTTTTCAAATCAACTTCACATAACGAAAATTTTTCACCAAAGAAAAACTCAAAATCTACATCCGTTTTTTTCAAGTTTAAATATCTAATAAGTTGAGCTTCTCTTTGACGCCCCCAAATTTCACCTAAAAATAACATAGCTTTAAGCTTATCTTTAGAAGTTTTATAAATATTTAAACCATAAGTTTTTCGTATAGATTCAGTATTAACATTCTTTTTTATTCCCACAGATTCAGCTGCTTGTTTTACAATATTGCCCCAAGCAATATTTGAAACTTCTTGACCTTTTCTCGATATAAACAAATAATCATTAGCATTATTTTTATAATTCAAGTCAAAAAAATCTATATAAATAGCAAGTAGTTCTTTCACATTGTTCCTTAATGGAATACATATTGTTTCATCTTTGTAAAATCTATTCAACTTATACTCTATAGGCTTTATCTTATTTTTATTATCAAAAACATCTTTGTATTTTAAGTCAAGAAATTGATTTGCTTTTATTGGAATATTCACATTAAATACAAACATGACTAGATTTCTAAACCATATTTTTGTTTTATCTTGATCCGGAGCTGAGTTGACACGATCAACAAAGTAATCGACCATTAAATCTACTTCACTTTTTGTCAAAGGCTCTACATAAGATGATTCACCTTCGATTTTATTTTGTCTAATTTTGAATTCAGAGCCTTCATTTTCATGTCTTTTTTCATTTTCTGTTTTGTATCTTTTTTTGAAATTAATAGATTTTGAAAAATGTTTTGGTAAAGCTCCTCTATACATTTTCCATTTATCATTAAACTCTACGCTTTTAGGCAAATCAGCTAAATCTAATAAATTAAAATAACCATTTTCATTTTTAAATTTATTTATGTAATAAATTTCTTTAATGGACATGTCCGTTTCAGTAGAACAAGTAATATATTCAATTTTATGAACTGATGCATAACATTCATCAGGCAAATGTGTATGTCCCCTAAATCTTTGTTCTAACTCCTGTTTAGATTTACCAACATAAATTATATTCTTCTTTTTGTCTATGAATCTATAAATATAGTACATGCTCAACACACCTACTTTAAAGTATAATTTTCATTATTGTAACATAATTATAATTACATTTCAACAAACACAATCTTGTTTTCCTTTTCATTAAGTGCATTCAATTAAAATTCTCTGACCTTCATTGGTCAGGGGTAAAACTATTCATTCACAATCGCAATCTTGATAACACCATCAAGCTTATTCTCGAAAATATCATAAAACCTCAAAAACTGCAAAACCGTTCAGCATCTACTCAAGATATGAACGGTTTTGTATATTATTAATTGCTAAATTACTTGGGTAACCTACCCATATACACCCCACCGTTATCACTTAGCCGCTTATGCCACTTCTTATACTCAGGAAACACCTTTTCAATCTCAGCATAAAACTGTGGCGAGTGATTCATATGCTTCCTGTGGCAAAGCTCGTGTACAACAACACTGTCGATAACCTCAATCGGGAATAGAGCTAACAGACAGTTAAAATTCAGATTACCCTTTGACGAGCAGCTGCCCCAACGGGTACGCTGACAGCGGATAGTAATTCTGTTATAGGTAACGCCGATTTTAGGAGCGTAATATCTCACGCGTTCAGGGATGATTACCTTTGCTTTTTCGGCAAGGGCGTTTATTTCTTCCTGTGTGAAGGGTTGCACATAGCTGATTGCTTTTTCGCGTTCCTCCATTTTGGCGAGATTCTTTTCAATCCAAGGCTTTTTGGATTCAATGAAACTATAAATCTCTTTGTCCTTCATTCGCAGAGGTGCACGGGCAATGATTTCGCCTGTCTTGAGTTGAATAGAGAGTGTCTTGCGATCACTGCGTATTATATTAACTTTTACATCTTTGTTAATGTTAAAACTCATATCGTACACCTTCAAGCATTTATTTTCGTTATTATTATACTCCTTTCACTATTGTGATTGCAATATCAAACCAATCTCACAGCTAATTAAGTCCCAATATGTGTACTCGAAACCGCATTTTTTCTTCTATCATTGACAATAACGCTGCTCAACCATATAATTAAATCATAAATTAAAACGATTTGAGGTGAAATAAATGCCCCTTCAGATAATCCGTCAGGACATAACAAAAATGCAGGTTGATGCTATTGTCAACACAACCAATAAAAAAATGATAGGCTACAGCGGTGTTGACCTTGCAGTACATACTGCCGCAGGCCCCGAGCTTGACAAATTCTGCGAAGCTCTTACTCCTCTCAGTCCCGGCAAAGCAAAAATAACTCCTGCCTTTAATCTGCCTTGTAAATATATTATTCATACCTCAGGTCCCGTATGGGAAGGGGGAAATAGCGGAGAAACCGAGCTTCTTATTTCCTGCTATAACGAGTGCCTGAAGCTTGCAAAAGAAAATGAATGTGAAACTGTTGCCTTTCCTCTCATCTCGTCGGGGACTTACGGCTATCCCAAGGATAAGGTGCTGAAAATTGCAATCAGTACCATAAGCACTTTCCTTTTCGACAACGAAATGACAGTGTATCTTCTTGTCTATGATAATAAGTCCTATGAACTTTCAGAAAAGCTTTTTGCAGGCATAGAGAGCTATATTGACGATAACTATGCCCGGCGTTATTCGGGTGGCTTCTTTAACGCTTCATTCTCCCGTGAAAAGAGATTAAGCGAAGAGGCTGATTATAGCCGTGCGATGTCAACTGAATGTATGTCTGCTCCTTGTGTCGAGGAAAATTATGCACCCGCACCCTGCAGTATCAGCAGTGCACCGAAACAGAGCCTTGAGGATTTTATTAAGCTTGATGAATCCTTTGCACTGAAGCTCATTAAGCTTATTGATGCTAAAGGCATCAGCGATGTTGAGTGCTACAAAAAAGCCAATGTCAGCAAGCAGACCTGGCACAAGCTAATGACAGACAAGCACTATAAACCCAATAAGAAAACGGCAATCTCATTTGCAGTTGCTCTTGAACTCAGTCTCGAAGAAACGCAGAAGCTTCTCTCATCCGTTGGATTTATTCTGTCAGACAGCAGTCTTTTTGATGTTATTATCAAATACTGCCTTGAGAATGAAATCTACGATGTTTTTGAGATTGACTCGGCACTTTTCAAGTATGACCAGGAGACACTGTTCTCTACAATTTAAAGGTGATTTAAAATGAACGAACACTTAAAAAATCTCAACCGCATAGAGTTTGTTGTTACGATGGCTTGTACAGGCAAATGTAAGCATTGCTCTCAGGGTGAACACAGAACGAGCGAAAGTATTGATAAAAATCTTGCGGTAGATGCTGTTCGGAAAATTGCCGAAGAGTACAACATTGAGTCTGTTATGACTTTTGGCGGCGAGCCCTTGCTTTGTTATGATACCGTTTGCGAAATACATAATACCGCAAAGGAAATGGACATCCCTCATAGGCAGTTGATAACCAACGGTTTTTTCAGCAAAGATTTTGACAAGATAACTCTCGTCGCAAATAAACTTGCCGAAAGCGGAGTGAATGAAATTTTGCTTTCCGTTGACGCTTTTCATCAGGAAACGATACCCCTCCACTATGTTAAAGCCTTTGCCGAAGCAATAAAGGATACAGGCGTAAAAATTAAAGTTCATCCTGCCTGGTTGCTAAGTCCCGAAGCGGATAATCCGTATAACAACAAGACTAAAGAAATTCTTGACGAATTTAACCGGATTGGCATTGAAACAAACGAGGGTAATGTGATTTTTCCGAGCGGCAATGCCGTTAAATATCTCTATGAATATTTCGATCTGAGTAAGGAACAGAAAAGTCCTTATTGGGAAGACCCGACGGATATCAGAGCAATTTGTTTCAGTGCAAACGGAGATATTCTCGGCAGCAATATCTACAAACAGGACATAGCAAAAATTCTTGAAAAGTATGCACCTGAAATTTGAGAAAAAGCAAAAGTCAATCGCCGATTGACCAAACCAAAAACTAAATCCGCTATACTATGGTTGTAAGGTTACACAAGACCTTGCAACCATAATTTTTTCGGAGGTAAAATAATATGAAAAACAACATCACGGAATTAGTATTCATCCTTGACAGAAGCGGCTCAATGGCAGGTCTTGAAAGCGACACAATCGGAGGATTCAACGCTATGATTGAAAAGCAGAAAAAAGAAAACAGCGAGTGCTATATTTCAACTGTACTTTTTGACAATGTAAGCGAGGTGCTTCACGACAGAGTTAATCTTTCTGACATAAAGCCTATGACTGACAAGGAGTACACAGTCAGAGGTTGCACGGCACTCATCGATGCTCTTGGCGGAGCTATTCATCATATCGGTAACATTCACAAGTATGCCCGCCCTGAGGACGTACCCGAGCACACAATGTTCATCATCACAACCGACGGTATGGAGAACGCAAGTCAGCGTTACTCAAGTGAGCAGGTCAAAAGAATGATTGAACGTCAGAAAGAAAAATACGGTTGGGAGTTTCTTTTCATCGGTGCGAATATTGATGCAGTTGAAACAGCAAGACGCTACGGAATTAACGAAGACAGAGCCGTTAACTACAACGCTGATGCAAAAGGTACGGGAATACTTTACGAGTCCGTTGCCTGTGCGGTGAGCAATGTGAGAAAGTGTGCATCACTTGATAACAGCTGGAGAGAAAATCTTGATGAGGATTATAAGAAAAGAGGAAGGAAGTAAAAATCAAATTTTGGTTATATGAATACTGAATTATATTTGCACTCACGGAGGGCAAATGTCGATTTTCTGCCAAAAACAGGCCCGAAAACGCACTCATAAAATCACAGTTTTCAGACAAAACAAAAGCCCGAGAAGCCTTATAAATAAAGGATTCTCGGGTATTGGTGCCGGTGACCGGACTTGAACCGGTACGGTGTTGCCACCGAGGGATTTTAAGGAGATGAATTCTTCTCGGATTTTTAAGCTTTTTCGTTGAACCTTGCGGTCACTGCAAACCGTCTGAAACATAGACCGCATAAGGCCTCAGAGCCTCCTGATAATACAAAAAGCGGCTCCAAAGTCCCTCGTTACAAACATTGTTGCCCTCCGGAAAAATCCCGGAAATCGGAGGGCAAACGGAGGGCATTTGGAGGGCAAAATATGAATCAGCTGCTGACAGACTAAAAAATGGAGTTGATTTATATGACAAAAAGACAGTATTATGAAATTCAATTTTCAACCTATCCCGACATAGTAAACCTAAAGCAGTTCCGTGAAATGCTCGGCGGCATAGGAGAAGGCACAGCATTGAAGTTGATGCAGGAAAACAGAGTTGAGTATTTTAAGCTTAGGAATGTGTACTACATACCCAAAGACAGCGTAATTGACTATCTGCTCGGGTATCATTACAGAAGGTACAAGAAGCTTCTTAAGCACAAGATTGAGAGGTGATTTTTGTGTCAAATATTATTGAAGAATTATATTACGGCAACCTTGAGCCGCAGGAGCTGACCACAGAAATCACGCCCAAGCTTAAAAAGAAGCTGAGTGTTCTTGCAAAGAAAGAGGAAGAGCTGTCAGCTATACTCCCCGAAAAGGAAAAAGAGCTGTTCGCAAATTATGTGAGTGCTCACAATGAGTTTTCGAGCTTAAGTAATTCTGATAGTTTTATATCGGGATTCAGATTAGGGGCAAGGTTTGCGTATGATGCTTTTATAAAAGGTTAAGCTGAAATGTTGCCGCATTTGCCGTTCTCAAGATAAACTACCGACAACAACCAAACTAATTGCTTATAAAATATGGATTTATTTTGCAATGTATGGTATAATTATTGAGTAATTAAATTATATCGGAGGAAAAAATGAACGATATATTTGAAGTGTACCTGAGGGAAAAAGAGCCTCAGAAAAAAGAAAAAGGCTACGCCTGGCATACAGCGATTGGTCTTCAGGCTGTAGACGGGCTTAAAACAAGTGACTATCTGATAGATACAGCAAAAAGAAACATCGAAGGTGACATCACTTTTGAAGAGGCCGACCGTCTTATTCACAGCTATTATAAGGAGAATATATCTCATACAGGAAATGACAGAACGGAGGAAGCAGACAAGGTTTCCGTGCGCATTGCACAGCTCATTTCAGAAAAGTCCTTTGTAATGTCCCCTGCACAGTATATGTCAATTCATGCAAGACTTTTTGAAGGCGTTTACAAGCATGCAGGCAAAATCAGAGATTACAACATAAGCAAATCCGAATGGGTTCTTGACGGTGATACTGTTATGTATGGCGGTGCTTCAGATTTAAGAGCGACTCTTGATTACGATATTTCGCAAGAGCGTGACTTCAGTTATAAGAATCTTTCCTTGGAGCAAACAATAAAACACCTTGCTGTTTTTATTTCCCGTCTTTGGCAGATTCATGTTTTTTCAGAAGGCAACACCAGAACAACTGCAGTTTTCTTTATAAAATATCTGCGAACACTCGGCTTTGATGTTACAAATGATATTTTTGCTGAAAACGCATGGTACTTCCGCAACGCCCTCGTCAGAGCAAATTACACCAACCTGCAGAAGGGTGTTCACGAAACTACAGAATATCTTGAAGCTTTTTTGAGAAATCTGGTGCTCGGAGAAGAGAACGAGTTAAAGAACAGATATTTGCATATCAGTGGCACTTTAGAGGATCCAAAGTGCCACGACAATTCAAAAAATGTCACTTTGGATGTCACTTTGGACGAATCTGTTATACTGGAGCTCATAAAAACCGATCCGCAAATAACACAGGAAAGAATTGCATTATCAATAAACAAATCTTCCAGAACTGTGAAACGTACAATTGATTCATTAAAAGCAAAGGGAATTATCTCACGAGAAGGCGGAAAACGCTTCGGATATTGGAAAGTAAATAACAAATGAGCTGCAAAAAACTTTCGTTTTTTGCAGCTCCCTTAATTTAAAACTTATCTGTAATCCTTGCGTTCGTTGAGGAACTTCTTTTCCTCGGGCTCAAGGTCAAGGCCGATTGTTCCGCCGGGATTCATAAGGTAATCGGGGTCAAAGTAGTCCTTGAGCACCTTGAATACACCGTATTCCTTTTCGCCGATGTAGCCCTCAAGCCACGGTGCAAACATTTTACCGATGCCGTGATGGTGAGAAATTGCCGCACCTGATTTCTGAATTGCATCGAGAATTGTTGTGTGATACGCCTTGAATGCTTTTTCGTCGTTCATCTTTGTGATGAAGATGAAATAGAGGTTGGCTCCCTGAGGATAGCAGTGTGACATATGTGTTGTTACAACCGTGTTGGGAAGTGCGTGGCAAACCTTTCTAACGTCGCGGTGCACCTGAGCCATATTTGACCATGTAACGGTACATTCAAGAGTATCGGTTACAACGCTGAAGTCCATCATTGAATCGCGCAGATAGGGGTCGTTGAAGCGGCCCTTTTCCCAGCTCTTGCATACAAAGCCCGTCATAGGCATACCGCCGTGCTTGAGAGCGATTTTGTTGATGTTCTTTGCAACATTCTTTGAAAATCCCTTTTCGCCGTCTGTAAAGCCGAGGAAGAGACAGCGTTCCATATCCTTATAGCCTAATTTGTCGAGAATCGGCTGCAGAGGCGTTTCGTCAACGTTGTAAAGCTTCAGCATAAGGTGGGTCTCTTCGGGGTCTGAAAGGCGGAATACGGAAGAATAACCGCTTTCGCACTGCATCATTTCTCTTGCGGCATCCATGGCGATTTCCCAGTTCTTGAACATATACGAGAAACGCTTGCGGTTTTCGGGCATCCAACGGCAGACCTTGAGAGTAACCTCTGTAAGAACACCGAAGGTACCCTCTGAACCCATCATAATCTGATTAAGGTCGGGTCCCGTTGCTTCTCTCGGGTAGTGAGGAGTTCTGATTGTGCCGATAGGAGTTGCATATTTCTGAGAAAGCACGATGTCTGCAATTGTGCCGTAATATGTACTGTTCTGGCCTGCGCCTCTTGTAACTGTCCAGCCGCCTACCGAGCTGTATTCAAATGACTGGGGGAAGTGGCCGCAGGTGTATGCACGCTTTGCACCGAGGGTCGTCGGGGCATTCTGAAGCATATTTTCAAGATCGGGGCCTGACATACCTGCCTGAACGGTGACGGTCTGGTCGGTTTCGTTGAAGGAGATAAGCTTGTTGAAGCGCTTTCTCATATCAAGAGTGATGCCGCCCTTGACTGCTTCCATACCTCTTGTAACGGAGCTGCCGCCGCCGTAAACATAAAGAGGGATTTTATTTTCTACCGCATACTTTACAATTTTTTCAACGTGCTCTGTTGTATCGGGATAAACAACAACGTCGGGGATGTTTTCGAAAATTTTATGGCGGAGCCTGAGAAGGTCGTAGGCTGTTGCACCGTAGGCAACGGAAAGACGCTGATAGTCTCCGGTAGTAACAAAGTCGTCGCCTACAATTTTCTTGAGAGCCGCAATGTGCTTTTCGTCGATTTTTGAGGGAACGCTTGAAAGGTCAACCTGGTCAAAGCCGATATCGTCGGTATATTCCTTGAAATCCTCGTCGGTCATTTTGAAGGTTTCCTTCATAAGCTTGTAGAGCGATTCCTTGGGATACTTGAAGAAGTTAGGGTCACCCCAACGGAAAATTGAACGGTAGCTGCCCTCGGGGGCGGGTGTAAGAAGCCATTTGGGCTCGAATCCTTTGTAAGGCTTTGTACTCATATTTTTTGTCTCCTTTCGAATCTTTTGGTGAGTTTGATTGTCTTTTTATAAATATGCTCAAGACTGCCGAAAATTTTGCTGTAGGCACTCTTGTAAATTACCATATAGGCCTTGTGGTTTTCTTCATTAGGCACAAACACCTTTTTGTTGTGAACCATACTTGCGATGGCATCATCGTAGTCCTTGAAAACGCCCTTTGAGATAAAGGCAACCATTGAAGCACCTATTGAGCAGGCCTCGTGTGTCTGAATTGTTTTCACGGGAAGACCGATAATGTCTGCAAAAATCTGACAGACAATGTCACTTCTTGCACCGCCGCCGGCTATATAAACCTCATCAATGTTGAGCTTTGCACGCTTTTCCATATTTTTAAGGGAGTGATAAAGCTCAAAGCCGAGACCTTCAATAATAGCTCTGTAGAGGTGGTACCTTGTATGATGGTCGGAAAAGCCTATTACGGCTCCCTTTGAGGTCGGGTTGATTACACCCGGAGTCCAATAGGGCTGAAGAAGAAGTCCGTCACAGCCCGGCGGAAGCTCTTTGATTTTTTCGTCAAGAAGCTTTTCCGTGTGAATGCCGAGCTCCTTAGCCTCCATCTCATCCTTGGCACCGAATTCGTTTATAAACCAGGATATAAGCCAGAAGCCTCTGTAAATCTCTATTTCGGGGTTGAACATATCATTGGGTACCGCGGGATAGGCGGGCATAAATCTCTGAGGCTCAACGTACTTTTTGAGCGCAAGCTGAACGGTGGCGGTTGTGCCCAGAGAAATTGCGGCCTGATTTTTATGTACAACGGAAAGGCCTACGGTTTCGCACCCCTTGTCAGAGCCGGTGGCGATTAAAGGAAGTCCCTCGGGGATGCCCGTTTTTTCCGAAAATTCCTTTGAAATCTTTCCGAGCTCCTCTCCGGACTTAACCAGGTCACAGCATTTATCTGAGGGTACATCGCAGATACAGCGGTTAAGATTGTTTTTACTTCTCCATACACGCTTCTGATAGTCAAAGGGAATGTGACCTATCATATTTGCTTCGCTGTCAACAAGATTACCCGTTATTCTGTAGTTAAGATAAGTCGGAAGCATAACATATTTTGCGGTTTTTTCCCAGATTTCAGGCTGATACTGCATAACCCAGTTGCATACAGAGGCCTGATAAATAATTTTTGTGGCTTCTCCCATGCCTACAAGCTTGAAAAGGGCCTTCTTGTATAAGGGGAAGGGATCGTTGAAATCTGCCTGACGCTTGTCAAGCCACAGAATAATATCTCTCAGCGGCTTGTTGTCCTTATCGAGACAGAGAACGGTATCTCTGATGACCGTAAGAGTTACGGCAATAACCCTGTCCAGCTTATCCTTGTTTCTTTCCGCTATAATCTTTCCTGCCTCGCAGATCTGCTCGTAGTAAAAGTCGGCCTTCTGCTCTGCCCAGCCGGGGTTGGGAGAGTAATAGGGCGTTTCGTATTTTACCTGATGAATGTCTTCAAAGCTGCCATCCGTTTTAACAAGCAGACAACGGGCACTCTGAGTGCCGACATCAAAGGTAAGAATAAGAGGATTATCCAAAGAGCTCACTCCTTCCCGTTAATTAAGCTTCAGCAGCATAGAGCTTGTTGCAATAACATCAACGTTCAGACCGAGAACATTTTCAATTACAGCATCGCCTCTTGCAATTTTCTTGTTAACCGTGATTTTGTTTATTTCTGCCATTACTTCAAATATTTTGTCCTTGGGTATATCGGCAGAAACCTTTACGGGAAGAACGGGGCATTGGGGGTAGGCGGTTTTTACGGTGGTGCAGATTGTGCGCTTGGGCTCGGTCATTTCGGAAACGGCAAAGTCCTTGCCTTTTTTACAGAAATTACCGCTGACGCTTATGCCTTCGCCTTCACCTTCAATTGTGAGACTGCAGCCTCTGGGACAGACTATGCATACAAGTTCACGCATTGTTCTTCACCTCGATATCAAGTTCTATTTTTGAATTTTCGTTGAGACTCATTGAGGAAAAATCTATAATCAGATTTTCCATTTCGGGAGGTCTCAGAAAAGCATATTTCTTTGAAAATACGGGTTCACCGTCTTTTTTGATTGTGAAGGTGCAACCGTTCAGCACATCGCGGCTGCGGAAGTAAAGAGTGGTTTTGCTGTTATCTTTATTCAGGTCGAGCTTCTGGGGTACGGCATAAAGAAGCTTATCCGAAATGCTGATGTCAATTTCCTTTAGCTGTGCTTTACAGTAAAGTGCCGCATTTTTACCTGCGATTTCACCGCTTTCGGAAACATAGTCAACAAGGTCATTTACATGAAGAGCATTACCGCAGGAGAAAATTCCGTCAATACTTGTCATCAGCTGACCGTTTACGGCAGGACCCTTTGTTCGGGGGTCAAGCTTTACCGAAAGAGCTTCGGCAAGCTCGTTTTCGGGGATAAGACCTACCGAAAGGATGAGAGCGTCACATTCGATAATTGTTTCGGTGCCCTCAATGGGGGTCATTCTTTCGTCAACCCTTGAAATTTCTACAGCTGTGAGTCTGTCCTCGCCGAAAACCCTTGTAACCGTGTGGGAGAGGTGAAGGGGAATATTATAGTCGTTAAGGCACTGATGAATGTTTCTTGTAAGACCGGAGGGAGTGCTTTTTGCTTCGTATACACCGAGAACCTCGGCGCCTTCGAGGGTGAGGCGTCTTGCCATAATTAGACCGATGTCACCGCTGCCGAGAATTACACATTTTTTAGCGGGCATAACACCTAAAAGATTGGTGAAGTGCTGTGCGGTGCCCGCGGTGAAAACACCCGAGGGCCTCGTTCCGTGAATCATAACCTGCTTAGCCGTTCTTTCACGGCAACCGGTTGCAAGAACAAGCGCTTTTGTAAAAACAGCCTCAACACCGTTACGGTTTACGAGCACTACTCTGAAGCCGTCTTTTTCCTTTTCAATTCTTGTAACAAAGGTGAGGGTGAGAGAGTCGATTTTTTCTTCTTCAAAAAGCTCGGTGAATCTTTCGGCGTATTCGGGGCCGGAAAGCTTTTCTTTAAATCTTACAAGGCCGAAGCCGTCGTGAATACACTGCTTAAGAATACCGCCGAGCCTTGCTTCTCGTTCAACAAGAAGAACCGAAGCGCCGTTTTGCTTTGCGCTGATGGCTGCCGCGAGGCCTGCAGGGCCGCCGCCGATTACAACAACATCATAGCTTTTCATATCAATCCCTCCTTACTTTGTTTTTCCGTATGTAATAACAGAAGTTTCCGATGACTTTTTAACCTCGCTCAGAGGAACACCGAGAAATTCCGCAATTATCTGAGTTACCAGAGGAGAACAAAAGCCTCCCTGACATCTGCCCATTCCGGGACGGATACGCTTTTTGATGCCGTCAACGGTGGGAACGCAGATAGGCGACCTGAGTGCATCAAGAATTTCGCCCTTGCTGATTTCCTCGCATCGGCATACGATTACTCCGTAGTCGGGATTCTGCTTTATAAGCTCATTTCTTTCTTCGTCACTCATTTCGTTGAGCACGGGAACGCCATTTCGTATCGGTGAATAATCAGGATTTTTTTCAACCGCTCTGATTTTCTTCAGCTCTCCAACTGCCATTTTTTCAATATCAAGAGCCACTGCGGGAGCAGTTGTAAGACCGGGTGACTGAATACCTGCGCAGTGAATAATATTTTTTGTTTTTCTTCCCTTTTCAATAATAAAGTCTTCTTCAAAGGTGGGGGCGCGGACACCCGTGAAATAGGTGATGATATCTCTCTCCGAAACAGAGGGCATGGTTTTTTTCTGCTTATCAAAAACAGTTTTAATGCTCTCTTTTCTTGTTTCAGTATTTTCCTTTTCGTAGGTTTCTACAGCATCGGGGCCTAAAAGCAGATTATGGTGCACCGTGTGGATTGTGCCGCCGCCCTTAGTATGGCTTTTGCCGAAGTTGAGGCTTACGGTAGAAGCAACCGAGTGCATAAAGGCGCCCGCTTTTTTATCGAGAATTGAGTTTGTGCCCCTTCGGGGATGAATTGAGAAAAATCTGTCCTGAGCCATAGCCGCAATATCCTCGGAGAAAACGCCTGCCGCATTGATAACAATTGCGGGGTAAACCGTACCTCTGTTGGTTTCAACGCTTTTAATTTCTCCGCCTTCTACCTGCATATCCGTAACAGCCGTGTTAAGAAAAATCTCCGCTCCGTTCATTGCCGCATTTTCCGCGTAGGCGATTGTCAGCCCGTAAGGACATACACAGCCCGTTGAGGGGTTGGAAATTGCGAATTTGAAATCCTCTCTCAGGTTGGGCTCTCTTCGTTTCAGCTCTTCGCCTGAAATAATTTCCGTATCGCTGATGCCGTCGTGCTTTTTTCTCCAGAGAACATACAGATATATAATGCCCTTCATCCACGCCTTATCAAAGCATACATACTGACCTACACGCTTAAAGGGTACGTCAAGCTCCTTGCATATTTGTCCGTACATCTCGTTGCCTTTTCTTATGTAATAATGCTTTTTTGACCCCTTTGAAAGGTCAACGCCGGGATGAACCTCACCGTCGTTTCTGCCTGAAGCCTGAAGCGCCAGGTCTGCCTCCTTTTCAACAAGAAGAATACTGAGCTTCCATTTTGAAAGCTCTCTTGCAATTGAAACGCCGGAGATACCGCCGCCGATGATGAGCACATCAACTTTTCTTCCGTCAAGAGCATTATCCTTAAGCTTCGGTACGCGCATCGGTTTATTCTGCACTTCCTCGCAGATAATATCGTTTACTACGTGAATTTCACTGTACTTTGTTGCCGCTGTCTGACAGGCGGCAACAACATCAGACCATTTTGAAAGCTTACCTTTTACCGTGATTATATTATCACTGAGCTCAGCCTTTACCGCTGAACCGAACTGTTTCTGCAGCTTTTTATTGATTTTATCGATATTCAACAGAATCAGACCCCTTTATGCAATGAGATGTTATATGTAATTTGTATAATAGCCATATACACCATAATACGACAAATGTCAGGCTTTGTCAATAGAATACAAAAAACTAAACATTAACATTATTTTATGTTGCAAATATACAAATATATTTTAAAAATCCCATTCGCTGACACGAACGGGATTTTTTGGAATCACGTCTCATTTCAGAATCTGTTTTATCATACAAAATCTGAAAACTGTCATAAAATATACTCCTTTATAACCGGATTAAATGATAAAACTATACAGTTCTCCCTCAACCAATGTTACTTCACCGCTTTGTCCTATTTCAAGACCGTCATACATTTCCTGAGGAATATCAAGCTTAATTATCTTTTCATCGGTTTTAAATTCAACGGTATAAATTGTAACGGCTTTTGGCGTTTTAATTCCTACCATATCAACACGACAGCGCAAATCAACTATTTGAGCCTTAAATTTAACAGTTTCAAATTCAGTTTTTATCTCCGAAGGCGATGAATTTGATTCAGTTTTTTCTTTTTGTTTATATGGTTTTATAATTTTTCTGATGTATAAAGCAAAAATTATTATTGCACAAATACAGATACAAAAATAAATAATAAAAGCCATATAATCACCTCAAAATTATTGTATAACGACAAACAAAAAAAGTCAATCTGTTTGCCCAAAGGGCAACTAAATCAATGCGAAGCATTGTATATCATCAATTCCGGAAGGAATTGCATATCATCAAAACGAAGTTTTGTATATCATCAAGGCGACAGAAATAAACACCTGCGGTC
>JAZSAM010000088.1:0-43859 GCA_045601905.1 Acutalibacteraceae bacterium
AACTACCAAAGAAACCCTTTAAAACTGTAAAAATCAGCAAAAGCAGGCAAAAACAAGTTTTTTGCGTTTTATGCTATAAACAAACCTCGCCCTCTTAAGTACCTTTGTACGCCGTCGGGTAAACCAAAATAAAGCTGAACGCTTTATTTTGGCTCGGTTTGTTCATTCTGCGCATTTTTTCCTAGTCCCTAAAAAGGGGATGTAAAAAAACTCGTTTTTTACATCCCCTTTTTTAGTTGTCATACTGTAATATTAAAGCGAAAGATAGAACTTTTCCCACTTTTTGAACTTCTTCTCATCGTATTCCTTGGGCATTGTCCTTGCAACAACGGGAATGACGGGAAGTGATGCAAGTGCGCCTACAAGGTGAGGCACAATCTTTATCATCGGTCCGCAGTTGAGCACGATATGAATAATCTGCTTCAAGGGAAGCACAAGAGGCTCACCGTCGGCAACCGAAAACTGCTGCTCGGTAAGAATCTTCTTTTTGAGAATGTAGTTGAGATCCTTTGCGGTGACGTATGTAAAGAAGTTCTTGAAAACATCAAGAAGAAGGTAATTGCGGCCCTGCTCCTGGAAATAATTGTATTCGTACTTCCAGAGGTTCTTTTCACTGAATTCACCGTTACCGATGCTCTTTACACAGTCAGCAAGGTACTTGCCGCCCATAATGCTCAGCACAAGTCCGCTTCCGCTTAAGGGAATTGTCATACCTGCGCTGTCGCCTACAGCGGCATAGCCGTTGTAAACGATTTTGGGCACCATTCTTGAAATGGGGATGCTTTCGATTTTCTCTCCGCCGCGAAGCACCTTTTCACCGATAAAGGGGTATCTGCTTCTGAAATCGGCTATGGAGTCCTCAACCTCCTTCATTGTAAGCTCTCCCTTCATCTTGAACTTGCCGACAATGATGTCAACGAACTTTTCATCGGTTATTGTCCAGCTGATGCCGGGCTTGTCCATATGAAAGAAGGTAACGTTGTAGGCAGGGTCAGTTACCGTGCCGTCGGTATTATCAAAATAAATTCTGTATGCATTGAAAATGTTGCGGTCCTCAAAGTCCTTTAAAACTCCGCTTGACTCGGGAAGCTGTCGTCTGATTGGTGAGAAAAGACCTGCAGCATCAATAAGAAGGTCACCCTCAACGGCAAGCTCCCTTTCACCGTCCTTTATCTTCATTCCCTTAACCCGGTTTCCTTCAACTATGGGCCCGATTATCTCCCTTTCGAAAACAAGCTTTACGCCTGCCTTGTCAGCCTGGGCAAAAAGGTGCTTTGTAAGTCCCTTTCTCTCCATGTGAACTCTTCTGCCGATTCCCTTGTCGTAGGGCATTCTCAGAATATGGTTACCGTCGGGACTCATGTATGCCATATGATGGGACTTGATGTAAATGCTTTCATCAGGGCGCTCGATTTCAGCAAAGTCAAAGGCTGAAAGCTCAATTGCATCCTCCCAGTCATAGCCCATTTCTTCACGCTTCTGCTTTTCGTAAACCGTTACATCGTAGCCTGCTCGTGCAAGGTTGATTGCCGCGGAAATGCCGCCGTGACCTGCACCGGCAACGAGAATTTTCCTCATTTTTACCGTCTCCTTCTTTGTTGTCCCCGGACATTACATCCGGAAAAAATCTACAAATAAATTATAATTATTATGAACATTTTGTCAACAAAAATGCGACATTTTTTTCATATTCTGTATCGTAATAATTTCCCATAAAAAATTTCAAAATTGTTTCATTTTTTATTGTCTTTCTCTATTGATTTACTATATAAAAAGATGTAAACTATAAAGAGTATTATTTTTTGAGGTGTATCTATGAGAAAGAATGTCTTCTTTGGCGTCATTGCTGTTCTTGTTTTTGTAATGTTTACCGTGAGTGCCGTAAAGGTCATCAGAAGTGACTCTGCAGTCACCGAGGAACCCGAGGTAAACACAGAGGTTTTCGAATTCTTCGAGGGCGATGCAAAGAAAATCGAAAACAGCATCCGCAAGGGAGAGCAGGAGCGTATAAAGCAATTCGGCGGCACCACAAAAAAAGAAATTGAAGAAACTCTTCTCAGACTCGAAAACGGTGAAATCTCCCTCAGGCAGATTTTTGCCGACACCTTCATTGCAGGTGACTCACTGATGGAGGGCATAGAATACTACGGTGTACTCGGCTCGGACTATCTGGCAACTCAGGTAAGCGCCTCCCTGTCCCACCTGGAAGAAAATATGGATACAATCATAAGCACGAATCCTCCCGAGCTGATTCTTCATTACGGACTTAATATGATTTCCTTTGACGACTCACAGCTTGAAAATTTCATTTATGAATATTCAGAGCTCATTTCCGAGCTGAAGCAGGAGCTTCCTACAACCCGTATAATCGTAAGCGGAATTTTTCCCGTTGACACCTCCGAGGGCTATATAGAAGAGGAGCACGCTGTGATTCCCGATTACAACAAGGCCCTTGAGCAGATGTCTAAGGAGCTTGATGTTGAATACCTCGACTCGACACCCGCTTTTCAGACGGGAGTGGACTATTACGAGCCCGACGGAATTCACGTCGTTGCAAAATTCTATTCAGAAGCATGGCTTCCTTTCGTTATTGAAAACAAGGGGATTATAAAATGAAAAAATATCTTTTAAAATTCGGAGAAATTACCTGCGTCATCCTTCTCGCAGTATTCATTTTCATCGTAAGCTCTCAGGACAGGCTCAGCTCAACTCCCTTCGAGCAGGTAAGCACAAGCGTTTCCTCGGTCTGTAACCTTGAGGGACTCATCAAGGCAGACAAGCTCAGACTGAAAAAGCAGTTTTCCTTTGATGCAAATTCTTTTAAAAATTTCAGCTATCAGCTCAGCGATTCAGTTATGGATGTAAGAGAGCTTCTCATCATTTCCCTTAATGACACCGAACAGCAGGACACAATCGTTGAAGCACTTGAAAAATACGTCACTGACAAGCAGCAGCTTTTCGAGGGCTACGCTCCCGAGGAAAGCAAGCTTCTTGCTTCTCACGTGCTTATCGCTTCAAAGGGGTATGTTCTCTTTTACGTAGGTGAGGACACAGAAAAGGTCTCCTCCGCTTTCCAACAGATAATTTAAAAATGATGTAAAAAACCGGGTGTGATAATAAATGGTATTCAGCAGCGCAACCTTCCTCTTTGCATTTTTGCCAATTACTCTTATTTTTTATTTTGTAAAGCTTTTTCCGAAGAACATTAAAAAGGAAACAGAAAAAAAGAATTTTGTACTTCTTATAGCAAGCCTCCTGTTTTATGCATGGGGTGAGCCTTTTTATGTTATACTGATGATTCTCAGTATCGTTTTCAACTACTTTATCGGTCTTGACATCGAGCTGAACAGAAACAATCAGAAAAAAAAGAGACTTGTTCTCATCTTCGGTCTCGTCTTTGATGTTTTTGCGCTCGGCTTTTTCAAGTACGCGGGCTTCATAACTGACAGCATCAACTCCTTCTTCTCTCTCGAGCTTGATTTTGCCGCGCCTGCCCTTCCTATCGGTATATCCTTTTATACCTTCCAGATCATTTCCTATATTGTTGATGTTTACAGAGGCACAAGGGCACAAAAGAAAATCATCCCCTTTGCCTGCTACATCACTATGTATCCACAGCTTATTGCAGGCCCCATCGTTCAGTACGGACAGATTGCAAAGCAGCTCAACAGAAGAAAAATCAGACGCGAAAAATTCACCGCAGGTATTCTTATCTTTATCCGAGGTCTCGGCAAAAAGGTCCTTTTTGCAAACACAATCGGCGCCTTTTACACTGAGGTCAGCGCCATCGAAACAAATGAGCTCAGCGTTGCAGCCGCCTGGCTCGGCATCATCTGCTACACTCTGCAGATTTACTTTGACTTCAGCGGCTACTCAGATATGGCTATAGGTCTTGGCAAAATGCTCGGCTTCGACTTCCTTAAGAACTTCAACTTCCCCTATGTTTCAAAGAGCATTACCGAATTCTGGAGACGCTGGCACATAAGCCTCGGAAGCTGGTTCAGAGACTACATTTACATCCCACTCGGCGGCAACAGAGTCGGCGTGGCAAGACACATCCTCAACATCCTTTTTGTCTGGACGCTCACAGGTCTCTGGCACGGTGCCGCATGGAATTTCATCGCCTGGGGTGCCTTTTACGGTGTGCTTCTTCTTGTGGAAAAATACGCACTCAAAAATGTGCTTGACAAAATCCCATCCTTTATCCGTCACATCGTCACAATGGTTATTGTTATGGTCGGTTGGGTGCTCTTCTCAAAGGAAAGCTTTGCGGATGCCTTTGATTATATCAGGGTAATGTTCGGTCTTGCAGGCAATGCTCTTTACGATCAGACTGCCTCCTATCTGCTTTCATCAGCAGGACTTTCAATCATCATAATGAGCCTTTCCGCCTTCGGTATTTTTGAAAAAATACCCAGACCCGGAAGCTACCGACTCAACATTGCACTTATGTCCGTCGGCTACATGGCAATTTTCCTTCTTTGTGTGGTTTACCTCATCAGTGAAACCTACAATCCCTTCTTATACTTCAGATTCTGATAAAGGTGACAAAATAAAATGAACGAAGAATATAACATCAACGAAGAAACCAAGATAAATGAAGAAAATAAAATAAGCGAAGAGCCCGGGCTAAGCGAAGAAAGTAAAACAAGTGAAGACAACAAAGCAAAGGAAGAAGTCAGAAGCGCTCCGCCGGAGAAAATTGACACAAGCAAAGCGGGAATAATCTTCAGGCTCTGCATCATTGTCTTTTTCCTCATAATCGGCTTTTTCAGCATCTACGGCATTTTCGCCCCCGACAGACAGTTCAGCGAAAACGAAAACCGTGTGCTTGAGCAGATGCCCGTAATCACACCCCAGAGCCTTCTGGACGGAAGCTTTATGAAAAAATGTGAAACCTATCTGACAGACCAGTTCCCCTTCAGAGACGGAGCCATTCACATCAAAAGCTACATTGAGCGCTTTCTCGGCAAGACAAAGGAAAACGGCGCCTATATCGGTAAAAACGGCTTCCTTTTTGATCAGCAAAGCGAGTTTGATAAAAAGAAAATGGCTGAGCTTGCCAAAGCAGTAAATGCCTTCTGCAAGAAAAATCCCCAGCTCAATGTCACCTTTGCTCTTGTCCCCAACAGCTCCTGCGTCTACGCAGAAAATCTGCCCGATCATCTTCAGATGAAAAATCAGAACAGCCAGATACAGACCTTTTACTCTTATCTCGGCAAAAGAATCAACAAAATTGATGCCTTCTCTGCTCTTAACAAAGCAAAGCAAGAGCATCAGGTTTTCTACAGAACAGACCACCACTGGACAACAAGAGGTGCCTTTGCAGTATTTGAAGCAATTGCAAAGCCCCTTGAAATACAGGCAGATGAGCACTACAGATTTTTCAATGTTGCCAATGGCTTCAGAGGTACCCTCGGCTCAAAGGTCAGCTCGGTGAAATCAAGCGACAGTGTTGAAATCTGCTTCGTCGAGTCTCTGCAGGACAACTTCTTCATTGACTTTTACGGTGAAAGAGAGAAAAGTGCAACCTTCTTCTTTGAAAAAGAGCTTGACGAAAAGGACAAGTACGAGGTTTTCCTTGGCGGAAACTACGGCAAGCTGTCCGTTACCACAAGAAACTACGACGGTAAAAAGCTCATCGTAATAAAGGACTCCTTTGCAAACTGCCTTTTACCCATGCTCGCACCCTATTATTCGAAAATTCTCGTTCTCGACCCGAGATATATGACCGAAAGTGTGGCAGATATTATGCAGCAGGACGAATTCACCGACCTTCTTTTCCTCTACAATGCAAATACCCTCTTTGAGGATGTTTCCCTTAAAACCGTATTAGAGTAAAAAATAAAATAGAATCAAAAAAAAGGAATGTTAATTTATGAGTAAAAAAGTAACCGAAGCAAAGCTTTACGACATCATCCCCTCACAGGACTGTATGTATCTGATGTACAAATTCGGAATTCACAAGCAGATGGCGCAGATACCTACCTCTTTTACCGTGAAGTATGACCTTGACTTTGAGCTTCTGCAGAAGGCGTTTGATATTGTCATTGCAAGAAACGACTGCCTGCGCCTCGCCTTTACAAAAAAGGACGGCAAGCTCAAGCAGTACTTCCGTGAGCCCTACACCTACAAGGTGCCCGTGAAGTATTTCCGTTCACTTGAGCAGCAGGAGGAATTCTGTCAGGCAGATGCACCAAAGCCTGTAAAATTCACAAAGGGCGAAATTTTCCGCATCTTCTTTTTCAAAACAAACGGCAGCGGCTGCGGCATTTACTCAAACTTTACCCACCTTGTAATCGACGCTATGGGCATTGCCTTCTTCTACCTTGATCTTTTCCAGGTTTACGCCGCACTTGAGCAGCACGAGCCTCTGCCCAAGCTTCCCGACAGCTACGAAAGCTACATAATAGCTGAGCATAAGCGCCTTTCAAATGAGAGAAAAATGGCAAAATGCGAAGAATTCTACAAGGAGTATTTCCTTAAAAACGGTGAGCCCTATTATGCAGCCGTACACGGAAGTGCCTTCCTTGATGCTTACAGAAAAAAGAAAAAGGATCCCTCAATCAGAGTTCCCCTTGCCTATAATCCCCTTCACAGTAAGTGCGATTTTGTAACAATGCAGGTCAGCAAGGAGGATGCAGAAAAGATTTTCGACTTCTGCAACCTAAGACAGATTGCTCCCGAATGTGTGCTTCAGATGGGACTTCGTACTCACTGCAGTGCCGTTAACGAAAGAGTCGATGATGTTTCCCTTATGAGCGTGTGCAGTAAGCGTGCAACAGTCGCAGAGAAAAATATGAGCGGATGCCTTGCCCAGCCTATACAGATGCGTACTGTTATAAGCGAGGAAATGACCTTTGATGAGGCCGTGCAGGAAACCGTTGATGTGAGAAACTCTCTTTACCGCCGTTCGGTTTATCCCTACACAAAGGCAAGAACAATGTCCCTTGACCTTTTCGGCTTCTCACCGATTCAGGGACCTAACTCACTGATGTTCTCCTGGATTCCCATTCCTATGGCAGGCGATTTCGGCGGAATGTTCGACTTCAGAACCTACAACCTCGGTCACTACTTCACTCCTCTTTACGCAATCACAATGACTGATCCGCAGACCGGCGGAATGAAGATGTGCTACATGTACCGTACAAAGCTTTCTTCTAAGCAACAGATTGAGAACATGCACGAAAACATGATGAGGGTTGTTCTCAAGGGTGTCACAAACCCTGAAATAAAAATCGGCAAGCTCATTGACGAATGTGAGCAGTGTAACCGTAAATAAGCAAAAAAACAGAGCAGTTCAGGACATTCCCGATTGCTCTGTTTTCTTTATTTGTATCAGTTTACTCTGTTGACCGGTTCACCCTTGACGAAGCCCTCAACATTGCTTTTGAAAATGTTCATCAGTCTTGTTCTTGCCTCGAGGCTGGCCCAGGCGATGTGTGGTGTGATCACGGTTTTATCGCAGTCTGTAAGCGGATTGTCTGCTGCGGGGGGCTCTGTTGAAAGCACATCAGCACCTACGCCTGCAAGGTAGCCCTCCTCAAGTGCTTCTCTTACATCCTTTTCATTGAGTACGGGGCCTCTTGAGGTGTTGATGATGTACGCGCCCTTCTTCATCCTGATGATGAAATCCTTGTTTACAAGTCCCGTTGTGCTTTCTGTGAGAGGACAGTGAAGCGAAATGACATCCGATGAAGCCACAACCTCGTCAAGAGAAAGAAATTCCACACTTCCGAAGCCGTCATAGCTTCTTGTGTTGGGCGAGTAAGCAATGACCTTCATTCTGAAGGCATTTGCAATTGCGGCAACAGCTGAGCCGATTTTACCAAAGCCGATAATACCGAAGGTTTTGCCCGCAAGCTCTGTAAGAGGTGTTTTCCAGTAGCAGAAATGCTCACAGGAAGCCCATTCGCCCCTTTTAACGCTTTCGTCGTGAAGAGCAACTCTGTTTGTCATTTCAAGAAGCAGAGCAAAAACAAGCTGAGCAACGCCGTCTGTACTGTAGGCAGGGATGTTTGAAACAACAATGCCAAGCTCCTTTGCCGCCTCGGTGTCAATTACATTGTAGCCCGTTGCAAGGGTGGAAATATATCTGAGGCTTTTAAGCTCTTTGAGAGTTTCCGCAGTAAGGGGTGTTTTATTGGTAACAACAATTTCCGCATCCTTTGCTCTTTCATAAATCAGCTCCACGGGTGTTTTGTCGTAAACCTCGTAGGAATCAACAAGCTCAGCGAGCCATTCCCAGCTCAGGTCACCCGGATTTTCAGTATAACCGTCAAGAATTACAAGTTTCATAATTTCCTCCTATGTATTTATTTATATCTTATTTTAACACATATAAGGAGCTTTGTCACCTCGAATCACAATTTTTTATGCAACATTTTTCCGATTTCTGCCCTTTATTTTTCTAAAATCGTTGACGATTGCATTAATTTATTATACAATATAATAGTATAACTATATTAGGGTGGCTGCAGTCATCTAAGGAGGGGTTAAAAACTTGAAGCAAAAATCATGGTCATATACACTTAAGTTCATGGCGCTGATTTGCTTTCTTACTGTACTTGCCTTACTGTTTCTTCTGAGGCTTTTCAACACCCCGCAGTTTATGAGCTGGTATAACAGATACACGGACACCCTTCTCAATTTCGAGCTATGGCTCGAAACCCACGGCGCCACTCCCCTTTCCGTCCTGCTGATTCTTTTCAACTACGCTCTTAAGGCGGTCATTCCCTGGTTCCCCATCCCCTGCATCTGCGTTGCAAGTGCCGTTTTGTTCAAGTGGTACTACGCTCTGATAATCAATATGATAGGGCTCGGTATTCTCTTTGCGCTTAAATTTTACTGGGGCAGAAATAAGGGTGCGGGAAACGCGGAGAAGCTTCTGAAAAAATATGACGGTCTTTACAGAATGATTGACGAAAGCAGATACAGCTCGGGGGTTGTGCTTTTCTTTGCACGGCTCATCCCCTGCTTCCCTCTCAATTCCGTTTCCTGTGTTTACGGCACAACGGAAATGTCACTTTTAAAATTTCTGCTGATTTCCGAGCTCGGCTTTCTCTACAGAGCAATAACCTACATAATCATCGGCAGAAATGTTTTCGACCCGGCATCCGCAAGCTTCGTTGTACCCTTTATGCCTCTGATTTTCTTCTCAGGTGTGGTGCTTCTGAGCTTCAGCACTGCCCTTAGCAACAAAAAAGAATACAAAAACAATAAAGAACACTTAAAGAAAGGTTGATACAATATGGCAACATTAAATCAGTTCAAAGCTCTTCTCAATGACAAAAAACTCGACAAGGAATTTTCAGCAGTATACAAGGCTGAAGCCTTTGGTGAAAGCTATGAAAGATACCTTGGCGTGATTGCAGATTTTGAATCCGTTTTCGGTGAAAGCGGTGACAGAGAGGTATGCCTTTTTTCTGCTCCCGGCAGATCAGAAATCGGCGGCAACCACACCGACCACAACCACGGTCTTGTCCTTGCTGCAGGTATCAGCCTTGATGCAATTGCAGTTGCCTCCAAAAACGACGAGGGCATTGTAAGAGTCAAGTCTGCAGGCTACCCCATGGACACCGTAAATTGCGACGAGCTTGAGCCCTGCGAAAAGGAATGCGGCAAAAGTCAGGCAATCGTAAGAGGTATCGTTGCCCGCTTCAGGCAGCTCGGCTACAACGTCGGCGGCTTTGATGCAGCAACTGCTTCACAGGTGCTTTCAGGCTCGGGTCTTTCATCCTCTGCCGCCTTTGAGGTGCTTGTCGGCACAATCCTCAATCACCTTTACAATGACGGAAAGGTACCTATGCCCGAAATTGCAAAGATTGCCCAGTACAGTGAAAACGCTTACTTCGGCAAGCCCTGCGGTCTTCTTGACCAGATGGCATGTGCAGTCGGCGGCTTCGTTTCAATCGACTTCGAGGACACATCAAAGCCCGTCATCAACGCCATTGATTTCGACTTTGCAAAGTCAGGCCACAGCCTCGTTATCGTTGACACAAAGGGCAGCCACTCAAACCTCACCGACGATTACGCAGCAGTAAGAAGTGAGATGGAAAGCGTTGCAGAATTTTTCGGCAAGAAGGTTCTTCGTGAAACCGAAAAGAAGGACATTATCGCAAATGCAGCAGCACTCAGCGAAAAGCTCGGTGAAAGAGCAGTTCTTCGTGCACTTCACTTCTTCGGTGAAAACGAAAAGGTTCTTGCACAGACCGCTGCACTTCTTGCAAATGACTTCGAGCAGTTCAAGAGCCTTATCATAGCAAGCGGACGCTCATCTTATATGTATAACCAGAACGTTTACACCTGCAAGAATCCCTCAAATCAGCCCCTTTCTCTTGCTCTTTGCGTAAGTGAGCAGCTCCTTTCAGGCAAAGGTGCATGGAGAGTTCACGGCGGCGGCTTTGCAGGCACAATCCAGGCATTTGTTCCCGACGAGCTTGTAAAGGAATACACCGATGCAATGAAGAGCATCTTCGGTGACGATTCCTGCTACGTTCTTTCAATCAGAAAAGGCGGCGTAAAAATTGCCTGATAAAAGGCAGCAGCTGACCAAAAATAAAATTCAAGGAGATGCTTTATGTCCGTAAACATTAAAAAGAGTCTATCCCTGATTCTGACCGTAATTACGCTGATTTCCTGCCTTTCACTCGGGCTTGTTGCTTCGGCTGTAGGAACAGTTGCCTCCTTCAAGGCTACAAAGGCAACCGTCAACAGCATTGCCCTTTCCTGGTCAAAGGTTGCAAACGCTGACGGCTACCGCCTTTACAAGTACAATACGGAAAAGAAAAAATGGGGAGTTCTCAAAACAACCACATCAACAAATTATACCGACAGCAAGCTTTCTGCAGGTACCTCTCACACCTACAGAGTACGCGCCTACGAGGTCGTTGACGGCGAGCGTGTGTACGGCAAGCTTACTGCAAGCCTCAAGGTGCTCACCCTTCCCGGTGAAACCAAAAACCTCAAGGCAACAAAAATCAACGCTGACAACATCACGCTCAGCTGGAACAAGGCTGACGGTGCAAAGCGCTATGCCGTTTATCAGTACAACACCTCAAAGAAAAAATATTCCCGTATTGCCACAACAGCTTCAACAAGCTACACGGTCAAGTCCCTAAAGAGCTCAACCTCTTACAAATTTGCCGTAAGAGCCTATGTCAAGGACAAAACCGTTGCATACGGAAAGACCTCTAACTATCTCACCGTTAAAACTCTCGGTCCCAACGACCTGACAATGGTCGAAAACCTCTGCCTTGACTCCATCAGCTCAACCTCCTACAAGCTCAGATGGGATGCCGTCAAGGGTGCAGAGGGCTACCAGATTGCAATTTTCAATGAAAGCACGGGCAAATGGAAAAGCCTTGGCAGAACAACGAAAACAGCAAAAACAATCACCGCAAAGGACACCACGGCAACCTACCTTCACCGTGTAAGAGCCTACAAAAAGCAGAATGGCTCCAATGTTTACGGTGCTTTAAGTGAGCCTGTTGAGGCCTTTGCAAAGCCTGCAATCCCAACGGGGCTTGAGGGCGCTGAAAACAGTGATTACGGCATTTCCCTTCGCTGGAACAAGGTCAAGGGTGCTGACGGCTACGAGATTTACACCTACGATGCCGTTAACGGCAAGTGGGTTGCAGTTGCCGCAACAATCAAAAACAGCTACAACGTCAAGGGACTTACAGAAACAAGCCACTACAAGTACAAGGTTCGTGCCTGCAAGGTTTCGGGCGGAAAGCGCTTCTCAGGTGACTTCTGCGAATCGATAACCGTAAGCTTCCAGGCCGCTGAAAACAACAGCATTTACAGCGAGGAAATGGAAAAAAGCGGCGTTTTCGGCTATCTCTACGATCCCAAGGGTAAGTACTTCTTTACTGCAGACGACCCCTGGCAGAGAAATGTCGGCTATAATTCAATCTTCGACAGCACATCAAACATTGCTCTCATCGACTTTGACACTGTCCGTCTTCGTTTCCCGTATAAGGACAAGGATTGGATGATTCAGGTCTGGAAGGGACAGTACGGTCTCATCTTCTACGGTGCAGAGCTTGGCGTTTACACAAAGCCCAAGGACAGAAAGCTTATGCATTATGACTGTGCCTCCGATAGCGAAATGCTCAGAATGTCAATGGTATTCAACGAAAAGCGTGGCGGAGTATGGCAGCAGCGCTTCACCCGTCCTTACGGCTATTACTGGTGGTGCACCGGCTTCCTTCCCGGAAATAAGCTCGGTGATTACAGCGGAATCAGCCTCGACATCAGAATCACCGCAAAGGATTACGATATGCTCGCAGGCATCAAATCAGCTCTTGAAAGCAACAACCTGAGCTATACAGCCTCGGGACTCAATGTGTATTTCACATTCAACTAAGCATAATAGACTGACACGGTCACGGCAAGGTGAATCCAAGCCGTGGCCGTATTTTGTTGTCATCGTAATTCGCTTTAAAACGGGCGTATAAGAAGAGATCAGAATACAAGAAAACAATACCGATTTATATAAGTCTCCTTAAACAGATCAAATCGGAAGCATTTTGAAAGAGGCAAGGACCTTCCTGATATCGAAGAAAGGAACAATTAGGACAAAAAAAGAAGCTCCCATAAAGGGAGCCTCTTTCACATATAGCTTTTTTATAAAAAAGTTAAATAAACCGGGAAGACTGAATTTCCGGAAGATATCAGTCTTCCTTTTTCTTAAGGCATACGCCTGCTGCAGCAGTTGCTACAGTGAGAGTTACAACAGCAAAGAGTGCTGATGCTGTGTCACCTGTGTCGGGACATTCTTCTGTGGTTGTTTCGCCTGTGATTTCTTCGTCAGTTGCAACGGGACCGCAGAAACCAATGTACATGTTAGCAAAGAAGTTGATGAGCTCGTTGTCACCTAAGGAGCCAAGGAGAGTATCAGCATCAATACCAACGGTTGTAAGACCACCCTTAAGAGTATCAAGGATACCTGTCATAAGATCAGTTGTAATCATTGATGAATCTTCGGGAGCTACATCAGTTGCAGTACCTGTAACCTTTGAATCGTCTTCAGCTGCACCGCCGAGAAGAGTAGCAATGTCAAACTTGCCTAATGCGCTTACATCGAAGCTTGTCATGTCGATACCTGCACCGCCGAATGCTTCAGCAATAACTGTGAGGAGATCGGGCATTTCGTCTGCGCTGATTTCTGAAACTGCGCTTTCAACAGCAGCAACGTCAACACCCTCACTAAGAGTGCTTGTTAACCAACTGAAATCAATTGCGCCTGCGCCGGGAAGCTTTGATGCAACTGTGTCCTGAGCGTTCTGAAGAGCCTGCTCGATCTGAACCTGAGGATCAACCTGTTCGTTTGCTTCTTCTTCTTCGATGAATGAACCGATGATACCGCCGATATCAAATGAGCCAAGACCAAGTGCATCCTCTGATGAAGTTTCACCTGTAAGAACACCTGAAATAGCACCCATGATACCGTCTGTAAGAGCATCCTCAGCTGAAGCAAAAGCAACGGGCATTGTCATGCATACGCAAAGAACTACGGCAAGAAGAACACCAATAAGCTTTTTCATCTCTAATCAATCCTTTCATAATATTTATATAAACAGCAAAAAAACTGTAAATATACATAATATTTAAATAATTATACTATATGTTGTGGGGATTTTCAATACCGTATCACAACTTTTTAAGGAAAAATATGTAAAATTACTGCCAGGTAATAAATACATCAAGACCGTCTACGGTGTAGTGTCTGCCTTCAACAAGGTTGTTACCCTTAAGAGCAGTAACAAAGCCTGAAAGCATTTCTGAATCCTTCATTGTGATTCTGCACTTGACAGCAAGCTCAGAACGGTCAGAGAAGTTTTTAAGCTGACCGGGAATAAAGCCGGTGCACCACCAATATTTGGTGTATTCTCTTGAGAAAATCGCCTGATCGTTACGGTAGCCTGTCATTGACATAAATAGTGCATCCTCGTTGCTTGCTGCATCGTAATGATCAACCTGTCTGTCAAGAGGCTTTGTGTAAACACCGATTTCTGCACCGATGAAAGCAAGACCGTACTGTCCCTTCCAGAACTGAATCATCCAGTCCATGTTGTTGTAACGGAACTTGCATCTCATTGTATCCATAAAGATGCTTACAAAGGGAGCTGCGGTGTCGAATGCTTCGTTGTAGCCGAAGTTTCTCTGCCAGGGGTCAGCACCTGTTGTGAAGTACTTTCCGTCAACATCAAGAAGATAACCTGCAATGCCCTTGTCCTCAAGTCTTGAGTTCTGCTTTGTTGTTCCTTCAGCAGCATTTGTGGTTGTAAGGTCTCTTGTTGTTGTGATTGCGTCTGCATCCGTCGGAAGTGTGGGAAGAGTGAGAGCCGAGGTTGACTCTGTTGTGGTTGTTGCACCGGGCACCATTGCAAAGGTTGTGATAAGACCTGCTGAGCCTGATGTGGCAATTCCGCCGGGAAGAGTTGTTGCAAGGGGCTTTGTTGAGGGAACGTTGAGGTCCATTACCTGCTCGGGCACTGTGGGATAAGCCTGATAAACGGGTGCTGTTGTTGCCGATGAGGGCATTGTTGTGCTCGAGTAGGCTGTGGTCTGTGCATCAACATTGTCGTTGAGCATTCTTACTCCCAGAAAAGAGCCGCCGCAAACTACGATGAGTGCGATGATAACGAGTATCGTTGATTTGTTCTTGAGCTCGTTCATTCTGATCCTCCTGTATCTGTCTGAATTTATTTATGAATTAATCAGTTGTTGCCGAAAATGTTTCTGCCCTTGAATACGGGAAGAACATCGCTCTCGTCTTCGTCGGGATCATCAAAAATTGAGCCGGTTTTCTTTGCAGGAGCCTCAATCACATCAAAGGACTGAGCGGGAGCCTGCTGCTCGGGAGCTGCTGCAGGAGCCTGAACAGGTGCTGCTGCGGGCTGTGAAACGGGCTGAATAGGTGTGAAATCAGCAAAGGAAGCGGGAGCCTTGCCGTCGGAAGCTGCTGCAGCCTTTTCAAAAACTGAAACAAAGCTCTGACCGAATCTTGTTGAAGCAAAGTCAACGGTTTCCTGGTTTACTGATGTGTAGCCTGCGTCTACAGTTGATCTTGAAGCCTGGCTGATGAATTCGGGAGCAGCGTTTCTTGTGTTCTGTGCTGCTGCATTCTGAACAGGAGCAGCCTCAACAGCTGAGCCGGGGCCGAAGCCTGTTGCGATAACTGTGATGAGCATCTCATCGCCCATATCCTCGTCGAATACTGAACCGAAGATGATGTTTGCATCGGGATGTGTTGCATCGGAAATAAGTGAGCCTGCCTGCTCGATCATATCAAGTGACATATCGGATGAGCAGGTAACGTTGATGATTACGCCGCTTGCACCGTCGATTGCAGTTTCGAGAAGGGGGCTTGTGATTGCCTGCTTTGTTGCCTCTGCAGCACAGTCTGCACCCTTACCGCGACCGATACCCATATGAGCAAGACCTGCGTCCTTCATAACGCTCTTGATATCTGCAAAGTCAAGGTTGATGTAACCGGGAACCTTGATAGTGTCTGAAATACTCTTTACGCCCTGCCAGAGAACATTGTTTGCCTGACCGAAGGCATCCTTCATGCTCAGGCTCTTGTCGCCGAGAAGCTTAAGTCTTTCGTTGGGGATAACGATAAGGCTGTCCACGTGCTTTTCAAGCTCTCTGATGCCGTCTTCAGCCTGCTTCATACGCTTTCTGCCCTCAAACTTGAAGGGCTTTGTAACGATACCTACGGTGAGCGCGCCGAGCTCTCTTGCGATTTCAGCAACAACGGGAGCTGCACCTGTACCTGTACCACCGCCCATACCGGCAGTGATGAATACCATATCTGTTGAACGGAGTGCATCGGCAATTGTGTCGCGGCTTTCTTCAGCAGCCTTCTTACCGATTGCGGGATCACCGCCTGCACCCATGCAGCCTGTTGCCTTCTCACCGATCTGGATCTTGTGAGTAGCCTTTGAATTTTCAAGAATCTGTCTGTCAGTGTTGATTGAAAGGAACTCAACACCTACGATGCCGGACTCAACCATCTGGTTAACAGCGTTACCGCCGCCGCCACCGACACCCACTACTTTAATCTGGTTATACGCGATGTTTTCATTGTCCATAATGAAGCCCATTGTACTTCCTCCTGTTATAAAAAATTTGTTGGTAAATTACTGAATTGAGATGCACGCGCCTATAATTAGGCACAATAACTTATTATCTTTGTAATTATAGCACGCCTTTACAAAAAATACAATAACAAATGTGTATAAGATTTGATTTTTTTGATAATTTTTTTGTAAAAAACACAAAATATTGGACTTAAGCCCGTATAAAACAACAAGTCACCGCCAAAACGGCAGTGACTTTAAGAACCTAACTCGGATTATTGAATTTCCATGCTTCCCGGTCTGAAGGGAGCAGGCTCGAAGCGCATATCAATGTATCCGCCCTTGCCGGCAGCATCCACCTGAGCAATAATTCCGCTGGCGTAGGGAATCTGCTCCTCGAGGTTGTTGCAGTCACCGAGATAAACCGCAATTTTATCCTTGTAAACAACACGCACATCATCGGTATTCTGAAGCTCAATTTCAGCCGAATCTACAACATTGCCCTTGTCAAAAAGTGTGACAATCTGCTTCATAAGCTCGTATCTTTCGGCATTTTCCGAAGAGGGCTTATAGGTGTCGCCCTCGGAAAACTCCTGAGACTCAAAGCCGGTGATAAGGTACATTCCCTCCTCGGGGCTTTCCTTGAGCGTTGAAACAACCTTTCCGTCAGCATCAAGGGTGTAGCTTGATGTACCGTTTGAGATAATGTACTTTCCTCTTGTGGACTTTATTGTGAGCACAACCGTATCGGGAAGCTCAAGCTCGAGCCTTACATCCTTGATGTAGGGAAGCTTTTTTGTAAGCTCACGCCTTATCTTTCCCTCTCTGAGAGAAAGCATATTCTTTCCCCTGGAGATGCCTGCCGCCTGATAAATCTCTTCGGCGGTGTAAATGTCCGAGCCGTCAATGATGATATTCTCGATAAGAGCGCCTCTGTTATAGCAGTACATACCGATGAAGAAAATCGCAAAGGCAAGAACGATTGCAACGGGAGCCGCATTGCGAAGCGCCATTTTCTTACGCTTGTTGGCATTACGGGATCTGCTTATCTCGTCGTGATTTTCGCCCTCCTTGGAGCGTCTTTTGTAATCCTCACGGGATTTGATAAGGTCCTCTCTGTGCTTCTGCTGCTTTCTTGCATCCTCACGAAGGTCTCTGCCCATAGGCGTTCTTGACGGAGATGACTGCTTCTGCTTTGTGCTTTTCTTCGTCTGAGGCTGACTCTTTTTGCCCCCTGAAGCCTTCTTCGGGGATTCGGATTTGCTCTGCGGCTTCTTTTTCTTTGCAGGAGCCGCGGCACCTTCACTTATAAAGCGACGTTCATCAGTCGCCTTTGACTTTGTATTTTTTGTTTTACCCGACGGTTTTGATGCACTTTTTTTACTGCTCTGAGGCTTTTTCTTTGCGCTCTGCCTTTCAGCGCCGTAAGAATTGCTGCCTCTCGGGTCAGTTCTGCCGGCACTTATGGGTGCCCAGTCGGAAGAACTTACATTTTTGAATTCTCCCGCACTGTTATTATATTTACCGAAAGCATCGGATGTATTCCTGTTTTTTTCTTCCAAAAAAGACACCACCTTTTTAATGCATAATGCTTCTGTGGCCTGACTCACCAAAGGCATAATGCAGAATTTTCCTTAGTTTTAGATATTATTACATTACAGGCGTCGCAGTAATATGTTTCTGCACTGTATCCGCCGGTTTTGAAAAGCGAAAACTTATTATACAATTCAACAGCATAATCCGCAACGGAATAATTAAAAAGTGAAGGTCTTTTACCCTCAGGTATCCACTGCAGAGGCTGACTTGAATTAAAGATATATCCGCATAACATTTCT
Source organism: Acutalibacteraceae bacterium (assembly GCA_045601905.1). Lineage (GTDB taxonomy): Bacteria > Bacillota > Clostridia > Oscillospirales > Acutalibacteraceae > UBA6857. The sequence goes on from JAZSAM010000088.1 coordinate 17,930, forward strand.
TTGGAGCAATAAGGACACTTCATTATATTCATTCCTTTTTACAATGCATAATTTTATTTTTCCGTGCCGAAGGCACCCCTTGCTACTTACTACCGACCATCCGCACTTGCGGAATCCCAACTTTATTTTATCAGCTCTCTTGCCCGCAATTCCGAATTCCGCATTCCGAATTCCGAATTTTCCCGAACAATCTCCGCTCCGACAGACCGAAGGCACTCCTCAAGCCTCTCATAGCCTCTGTCAATGTGAAAAACGGAGTGGATGCGTGTGACTCCCTTTGCCGCAAGTCCTGCAACAACAAGAGCCGCACCGCCCCTTAAATCAGGACACTCAACATCAGTTCCGTAGAGGGATTCTGTTCCTTCAATAAGTGCCACCTTGCCCTCGAGCCTGATTTTTGCGCCCATACGCACAAGCTCTCCGACGTGCTTGAAACGACCTTCAAATATATTTTCAACTATCATACTGCTGCCCTTTGCAACACAGGCCATCGCCATAAGCGGCGCCTGCGCATCCGTGGGAAAGCCGGGATAAGGCATTGTCCGTATGTCCCTTAAAGCCGAAGGGCGCTTGTTCATTTTTATTCTTATACTGCTGATACCGTCCGTGATTTCACAGCCTGCCGCCTCAAAAAAAGGAAGCACCGTTCTGTAATCAGTCGTATCCGTATTTTTTATAAGCACATCTCCGCCGACACTACCCACCGAGGAAAGGTAGCTGAGTGCGGCAATTCTGTCGGGAATGACGCTGTGGCTTGTTCCGTGAGCCTTTTTCACTGCATCAATTATCACCGTGCCCTGACCCGTGACCTCAACCCTACAGCCGCATTTGCAGAGAAAATCGGCAAGGTCTCTGATTTCGGGCTCCCTTGCGGCGTTGAGAATAACCGTCCTGCCCTCACCGAGAGCCGAGGCAAGAATGATGTTCTCCGTTGCACCGACGCTCGGGAAAGAAAGACTTATCACACTGCTTTTAAAGGGTCTTTCTCTCTGACAGCTTATCTGTCCCCTGCCTTCGTCAACGGTAACGCCCATTTCACGAAGGGCGGAAATGTGCAGGTCAATCGGTCTGAGTCCGATTTCACAGCCACCGGGAGAGGAAAGCCTCACCTGTCCCATTCTGCCGAGAATTGAGCCGAGGAAAACAATCGACGAGCGCATTTCCCTCATAAGACTGTCGGGAATGCTGTGAAGAGAAATGAATCTTGAGTCAACGGTTACGGTGCTACCCTGCCTTTCAACCTTACAGCCGAGGTGGGTAAGTATGCTGATGGCGGCACTCACATCCGTAAGGTCGGGGCAATTGTGAATTTCACTTATGCCGTCAACGAGCACCGTTGCCGCAAGAATCGGAAGGGAGCTGTTTTTCGAGCCCTGAAGCTCAATTTCACCCGTGAGTCGGTTGCCGCCTTTTATAACAATAGTATCACCCATAAAAATCACGCCTTTCACCACATTTTATGCGAAAAACGGATTTTTTGTGATTTTTCTGCCAAGTTAAACTGATAAGCTTATTTTATAAGAGAAATAATCTCATCGGCAATTCTGCTTTTTGCCTCGGGGGCACTCATTGCCTTTGCCGCCTTTTCTATTGCCTTTCTTTTTTCATCATCGTCCGTAAGTGAACGGAAAAGCTCCTGCATTTTTTCCTTTGTGAAGCCCTTTTCCTCGATTATGAGGGCGGCATTCTTATTTACAAGTGCCATTGCATTATGGTACTGATGATTTTCGGTTACATTTGGTGAGGGAATGAGAATTGACGCCTTACCCATTGCCTGTATTTCCGAAAGACTGCTTGCGCCTGCACGACCGATTACAACATCAGCGGCGGCCATACATCTGTGCATATCACTTATGTACTCACGGATTTCGATGTTATTTCTGTTTTCGTGGTCAATGCCCTTTTCCTTGAGCTCATCGGCAAACCAAAGCCCGTACTGACCCGTTGCATGAAGGAAGTAAAGGCTTTCATCGTCGCAATTATCAGCGATAATGTCGAGCATTGCGTTGTTGATTGCCGTTGCACCGAGGGAGCCGCCCATTGAAAGAATGAGCTTCTGATTATCCTTTACGCCAAGCTCTGCACGGCTTAAATCTCTGTCAGCTCTGAGCATCTCACCTCTTACGGGAAGTCCCGTAAGGATTGCGGGATTCTTGGGGCTCATATGCTTTTCTGCCTCTGCGGCGGTAAGCATTACCTTGTCAACCAGCTTTGCAAGAGCCTTGTTTGTAATGCCCGGGTAAGCATTCTGCTCATGAATAGCCGTGGGAATTCCCATTTTTGCCGCAAGACGGACAACGGGACCGCTGACATAGCCGCCGAAGCCTACAACAACATCAGGCTTGAAGCCCTTGATGATTTTTCTGATTTTTCCGTTGCAGGTAAGAAGATACCAGAGGGTTCTCAGGTTTCTGAGAATGTCACCTATAGCAAAGGAACGGATAAAGCCGGTAATTTTGATTGTTGCAAAGTCAAAGCCTGCACCGGGTACAAGCTTTGCCTCCATTCTGTCCTTTGTACCGACAAAGAGAATTTCTGCATCGGGATAACGCTCCCTGATTTCGCCTGCAACTGCAAGTGCAGGATTGATGTGACCGCCCGTACCGCCGGCGGCAAAGAGAATTTTCATAATTTATCTCTCCTCATTTAAGTTGAATTTATACTTCTTATCTTTTTTCAATGTTACAGTCCCTCGACACGCAAAGCACCACTCCCATCTGTGCAAGAAGAACGAGAAGTGCCGTCCCCCCGTAGCTGAAAAAAGGAAGAGAAATGCCCGTGTTCGGGAAAATATCCGTAACAACAAATATATTGAATATAACCTGGATGCCTACCTGAATCATAATTCCCATCACAAGAAGAGCACCGAAGTAATTTCTGCATTTTAAGGCAATGTAACAGCCTCTTGCAATGAGTGCCGCAAAAAGCACAAGCACCGCCGCCGCACCCACAAAGCCAAGCTCCTCGCAGATTACGGGAAAAATAAAGTCGTTCTGCGGCTCCGGGATGTAAAGCTGCTTTTGCATTGAGTTGCCGAGTCCGACTCCGAGAAAGCCTCCCGAGCCGATGGCGTAAAGTCCGTTCAGTGTCTGGTATCTGCTGTCGGCAGAGGCGGTATCCTTGTTAATGAAGGACTGTATTCTGCTTGAAGCAAAGCCGAAGCCCTCAAGTATCTCGGGCTTTAAAAGTACGACCGTGACTGCGATGATAACCGCCGCCGAAAGAAGAGCAAAGTACCTGCCCCTTGCACCCGAAATCCAGAGCATCAGCACACCTACCGAAAACAGAAGAATCGTGCAGGAGTAATGGCTTTCAAGAAAAACAAGTCCGCAAAAAAGTGAGATTACCGCCGAAAGGAGCACGCAGGCACGAAAGCAGGTTGTGCCGAAGGAAAAGATGCCCTGCTCTGCACGGGTGATTCTGTCACGACCCTTATCAAAACGGATGTGCTTTTTTGATTTGCTCATAAGAGGCTCCTGCATAATATTTATCATATATGCAAGCACGATTATAAGAGCAAACTTTGCAAATTCCGAGGGCTGAATCTGTACGGGACCAAGGCTTATCCAGCGCTTTGTCTGACTGTCTGTGGCATTGATGTTGAGAATGAGTGTGAGCACAAGAAGTCCCACCGCCCCGAAAAATACCAGAAGTGCAGGTCTGCCGTTGAGGAATTTATAATCCACCCTTGAAAGCACTGCCATACAGACAAAGCCGATGGCACCGCGCTGAAGCTGGGAATAAAGAAGCACATTTGCTCCGCCCTTGTTAGCCTCGGAAAAGGCATAGGAGGCAGAATACATCATTACTATTCCGAAGGTGAAAAGAATCAGCACCAGCGAAAGGAAAACGAGGTCAACGCTTCCCTTTGCAAAATAGTGTCCGAAGCTTTTATTCACTTTATCTTTTAACGTCCATACAGGGTTTCGCCGTCCTGATAAAGGTATGGACATAAAAAGCCTCCGTTTGGTCTGTAAGCAGTAACCCCTTACTACTTACTGCTTATACTGTAACATACATAAGCACAACGCCGACAATGCAGCCGATGGTGCTTACGAGAGTGAATACTGCAACGATTTTCTTTTCGTTCCAGCCGCACATTTCAAAATGATGATGGATGGGAGCCATTTTGAAAACCTTCTTCTTACGAAGCTTGATTGAGCCTATCTGGATAACATCGCTCAATGCCTCAATAACATAAACAATACCCACAGGAAGAAGTATAACGGGACATTCAACGGCATAAGCGAGTGCAACAACAAGACCGCCAAGGAACATTGAGCTCGTGTCACCCATCATAACCTTTGCAGGATAATGGTTCCACACAATGTAACCGCAGCAGCCGCCTGCAAGTGCGGCACCGAGAATGCCTACTGATGTGTTCTTCATAAGAAGTCCCATCACACAAAAGGCAACACCTACGGGAATTGTAACGCTGCCGCAAAGACCGTCAACACCGTCGGTGAAGTTTACTGCGTTGATTGCGCCGTAAATTACACAAACACCGAAAACGAAGAAGAAAATCATTCCGGGAATGCTGTCAAGGGCAAGCTTGCCGAAGAAGGGAATGTACATTCCCGTGCTGTCGCTGATTGCAAGGGATGCAAGATAGCCTGCAATGATGAGCACCTGAGGGATTGTCTTCTGAATTTCGGTAAGACCGAGATTTCTTTTCTTCACAACCTTGATGTAGTCATCTGCAAAGCCTACAAGCGCAAAGCAGAATGCCATAAGAATACCTGCAAAAAGTCTTGTCATCTGCTGAGTGCGAAGCACCTCAAGCTCTGAAAAGATGTCAAAGCCCGTAACCTTGCAGATAATAAGAGTGACTGCAGTAATAAGAATGATGCCTATGATAAACATAATACCGCCCATTGTGGGAGTGCCCTGCTTTTTGGCGTGCCACTTCGGGCCGATGTCAACAAGGATATTCTGACCGAATTTAAGCTTGTGCAGAACGGGAATAAGGAAATACCCTAAAACTGCCGTCACCACAAGGGACAGCACAAAGCTGATTGCTACTGCGATAATACTGTTCATTTTGAAACATTCCTTTCAATTTATCTTTCACAGAAGAAGCATTCTCAATTAACACCGAGAAGCTCCTTCACAATTTCCCTTTCGTCAAAGGGCAGCCTGAGGTCACCTATCTGCTGAATTGTTTCGTGACCTTTTCCTGCAAGGAAAATAATATCATTTTTTCTCGCCCTTTGCAATGCATATTCGATAGCTTTTTTCCGGTTTTCGTGAATATAAAGGGATTTTTTGCTTTTTTTCATCCCCGAAAGGATGTCACCGATGATTTTTTCAGGCTCTTCAAAACGGGGATTATCGCTTGTGACAACAACCACATCTGAAAGCTCACCGACAATTTCGCCCATTTTTCCCCGCTTTTCTCTGTCACGGTTTCCGCCGCAGCCGAAAACGGTAATGAGCCTGCCTTTTTTGATGCTTTTTAAAAACAGAAGGCTCTGCCTTAAGGAATCCTCGGTGTGAGCATAATCAATTATAACGGAAAAATCACGGTTAATGGGAAGAAATTCCATCCTGCCCTTCACACTGTAAAACTGCCGTAAGCCCTCGGCGCAGGCGGGAAGGCTCAGACCAAGCTCAAGGCAGACGGCAATTGCCGCAAGTGAGTTTGACACATTGAAGCTACCGGGAGCTTTCAGCTTGATTCTGTGAATCATGCTGTCTCCGACAAAGGCATAGTTTGTCTCCTGCTCCCTGTACTCCACACACTTTGCCGTGTAGGTTGCCGCATTGCTCTGAAGAGAGAAGGTGACCTTTTTCCCCGAGACCGCTTCAAGAAAGTCGTCTCTTGCCCCGTCGTCAAAATTAACCACGCAAAAATCTGCATTTTCAAAAAGCTTCAGCTTTGCATTTTTGTAATTTTCAAGGCTTTTATGATAATCAAGATGATCATTTGTAAGATTTGTAAGCACTGCACCCTCGAACTTAAGTCCGTGAAGTCTTTCCTGATGAAGTCCCTGGGAGGATGCCTCGATAACGCAGAATTCACCGCCCGATTCCTTGATTTCGTAAAGCATTCTGTGAAGCTCAAAGCAATCGGGAGTTGTCAGCACCGAGTCGCTTTCACCTGTGCAGGTTTTGTTTTTCACCGTGCTTATAAGTCCGCAGTGCTTACCTGCAACGCAAAGAATGTTGTGTATCATATAGCAGGTTGTGGTTTTGCCGTTTGTGCCTGTGACGCCGATGAGCCTCAGGGCCTTGTGGCAGTCACCGAAAAAGGCACTGCACAAAAGAGCGTAAGCCTTACGGGTGTCCTTAACAACAACTGTTTCTTCAGTAAACGGTTCATCACTTATAACAAGCACGGCGCCTTTTGAAATTGCATCAGAAACAAACTCACCTGCATTTCTGTGACAGACAAAAACTGAATTTTCAGTACATTTTCTTGAATCGTCCGTAATATATTTTATGTCCTTATCCTCACCTTTATACGATATATCAATTGCTCTTAATAATTGAGAGATAAGCATATTTTTCCTCCGTTTATACTATGGTGGCAAATATTTGTTTAACCGACAGAAGATTCCGTTTCGGCAAAATAAACCGTCAGCGTTGTACCCGTCTTCACCTCGGTGCCTGCTTCAAGGCTCTGGCTGTAAGAAATGACCGCCGACTCCTCGCCCGGCAGAGAAAAAATCACATTCAGCGACCTTTCTGCCGCAAGGGTGTTTACCTCACTTACGGTTTTATCCGTAAAATCCGGCACGGTAACCAAGCCGTCCGACAAGCCTTTTTCCGTGTAAAGGGTAATCACACCACCCGACGGGATTTTTTCGCCTACCTCGGGAAACTGTGAAACAACCGACTCTCCCGAGCCCTCGGCTTTCACCGTAAAGCCGCGGCTCTCAGCCGTGTTTCTCGCCTCCCACAAAGCCATTCCCGTAAGTGACGGAACCTCGGTACTTACCCTTTGAAGCTCCTCTTCGGTGTACTGAGGCTTCACATCGAGATACTCGAGTGTGCTTTTCATTACCTCTCTTGCAACGGGAGCCGCAAGGGCGCCGCCGCTTGTAAGGTATGTGCCGGGACTGTCAACTCCGATGAGTATGCACACCCTCGGATTGTCGGCAGGTGCGAAGCATAGAAAGGATGCAATATAGGTGTTGCTGCCCGAGTCAAGCTTCTGCGCCGTACCCGTTTTTCCCGCAATGTGAAAGCCCTCAAGGTAAGCGTTTTTACCCGTACCCTCGCTGACAACGGCTTCCATCATACTTCTGACGGTTTGTGATGTTTTTTCACTTATTACCCTTCGTCTCAAAACGGGCTTCGTTTCTGAAATGAGGTTCCCCTCACTGTCAACAACGCCCGAAACAAGGTAAGGCTTCATCAGCCTTCCGCCGTTGGCTATTGCCGACGCGGCAGAAACAAGCTGAAGCGGTGTTATTCTCACGCTCTGACCGAAGGAGGTGCTTGCAAGGTCAACGATGCTCATTTTATCTTTTCTGTGAACAACGGAAATACTCTCGTTTGCCGCATCGATTCCCGTCCTTTCGGTAAAGCCGAAAAGCTCAAAGTATTTGTAGTATTTCTCCACACCGAGCCGTTGCCCGAGGGAGATAAAGAAGGTGTTGCACGAATTCATCAGCCCCTCCTTAAGAGTCTGACTGCCGTGGGCTCTGTGGTTTGCACAATGGTAAACCGTGTCGGCAACGCGGATTGACGACGTGCAGTTGTGACCTGTTTTCTCTGTGGCAACACCCTCCTCGAGTGCCGCCGAAAGAGTGAAAATCTTAAAGGTTGAGCCCGGCTCATAGTTGCTTGTGATACAAAAGCTGTTCCACTTTTCAAAAAGCAGCTGCGAGTATTTTTCGTTATACTCCTTACTGCCCCTTTCAAGTCCCGAAAGAGCCTGAGCCTTTTCCTCTTCGGAAAGCTCACGGGGATTGTTCAGGTCGAAATCGGGCTTGTCGCTCATTGCGAGAATCGCTCCCGTTTCAACATCGGAAACGATGCCGTAAACACCCTTCGCCTTTGTTTTCACCAAGGCCTTGGAAAGAGCATTCTCGAGAAAGGTCTGTATGTTTTTGTCAACGGTGAGAACAATGCCGTTGCCCTGAACGGGATCAATTATCGTCTCGTAGCCCGAGGAAATTTCATTGCCCCGTGAATCCCTCACGCTCAGAAGCCTGCCGTTCTCACCCTTGAGAGTGTCGTTATAGTAGCTTTCAATTCCCGTTTCCCCGTCACCGTCGGCATTGACAACACCGATGAGTGTTGAGGCAAAATTATTGTCGGGATAAATTCTTATGTTGTCGTTTTCATAATAAAAATAATCAGTCGGCTCAAGCTCCTTTTCTCCGCCGAGACTGTAAGGCACAGAAAAAATCTCCTCAAGAAGTCTTCTTTCGTCAGTGGTGATGTTTTTTCTGATTCTCACATCGGGACTGCCGCTTTTTTCTAAGCAAGCGCAAATTTCATCCTTGTCCTTACCGATGATTCCGCCTATTCTTTCGGAGAAATAGGTGAAGCATTTTTCTTTTTCATCGGGAAATTTCTTAAGCTTAATACCGAGCTTATAGCTGTTGACACAGAGATTCCACGTGGAAGTGCTTGTCACAAGAGGCGTCATATTACAGTCGTAAACCGTTCCCCTCACCGCCCGTATCACTGTGTCACGAAGCTGATTGTCAGCTGCGGTTTTCCTGTATTCCTCACCCTTGACCGTCATTATCCAGGCAACTCTTCCCAGACACACGAAAAACAAAAGTGAAATCATAAACGCCGCAAGTGTGATAACACGAAAGCCGAAGGCTCCGCGGACTCTTCTTTTTGCAACGTCCCTTTCGAAAAAGCTTCCTTGTCTTTGTCGGCCTTTCTGCAGGTACCTTGGCAAAGTCTCATCTCCCGGAAAAGAATAATAAAAGGCAAAAAAGGGGCCGTCGAAACAGTCCCTTGTTTTAAAAATCCTTTTCTTTAATAATACCTATATTCATTTCCGGTGCTTTATATTATTGATAGTCGCTCACAATTACAGTTCTCGACTTGTTCTTCGGAACCTTGACAAGACCAAGCTGATTTTCAGCAATGTCTTCAATGTCGATGCCTTCCATCTCCTTATTCAGCTGAAGCTTGAGCTGATTGTTCTGCTCAAGGCACTGCTGGTAGCTTTCTTCCGCCTTCTCGAGACCTGCCTTTGCCTCGTAAAGCTCGGCACGGGTAACGCCTGCCATAAGAAGCATTGCGGCAAAAAGAGCAAAAATCACCGATACCTTCGCAAGAGCAATTTTGAATTTTCTCTTGTTTTCCTTTATAACCTGCTCTTTTGACTTTTTATATTTACGAACGGGAGGCTGCTGTTTTCTTGCAGGTGCCTGAACGGGTCTTTGCGAGGGAGCTCTTCTCGGGGCAGCATTGCCGGAGGGAGTTGCCTGAACAACGAAATCATCGAAAATGTCATTGTACTTATAAGCATAGTCTGCCATTCAGATTCACCTCTTCCTTTTCTTTCAACGAATTTTATCTTTTACTTTATTTTCCTTATACACCTGAGTGTCGCACTTCTCGAACGGGGATTAGCCTCAATCTCCTCAGCTGACGGGAGTACCTTTTTAAAGGGGAGCTCTCCCTCGGGAGTTTTTCCGCAGATACAGATGGGAGCACTTTTCGGGCACTCGCATCCCTTACAGAAGTCACGGAATGCATTTTTTACAATTCTGTCCTCAAGGGAGTGGAAGGTTATAATGGAAAGTCTTCCGTCAACCTTAAGGCAGGAGAACATTTCTTCCAATGTATTTTCAAGCTGTTCAAGCTCCTTGTTGACCTCGAGACGGATTGCCTGAAAAACTCTTCTTGCAGGATGTCCGCCCGTTCTTCTCGTGGCGGCAGGAATACTGCTTTTGATAATCTCTGCAAGCTCTGTTGTGGTTTCAATTTCCTTACTGCTTCTTATTGAAACAATGCTTTTTGCGATTCTTGAAGCGAACTTTTCTTCACCGTAAACACGGAAGATTCTCGTAAGCTCACCCTCGGAGTAGGTGTTGACAACATCGAAGGCTGAAAGCCCCTCCTTGCTCATTCTCATATCGAGAGGAGCGTCGTTATGAAGGGAAAAGCCTCTGTCGCTTTTATCAAGCTGATGAGACGAAACACCGAGGTCGGCCATCACACCGTCAACCTTTTCGATGCCGAGCTGTGAAAGGATTCTTCCCAATTCCGAAAAGGGCGAATGCACAACGGTGACATTTTTCTCGCTTCCGATTCGTTCTTTTATAACTTCGATTGCCTCCGGGTCACGGTCAATGGCAATAAGCCTTCCCGTGCCCTCAAGTCTTTTTAATATCTCACGGCTGTGTCCCGCACCTCCGCAGGTGCAGTCAACATAAATGCCGCCTTTTTTTATATCCAGTGAGTCAACTGTCTCGTTAAGCAGAACGCTGATGTGTGAAAACTCCATATTATTCAACCTCAACGTCGAGGAACCTGCCCTCACCCATCATCTGACGGTAAACATCTGCTTCCTTTTCAACGGCATCCTCATCAGCGGAATTGCTTTCACAGATCTTCTTGAGGTAGGTCTCATATGCCGCCTTACTCATAAGCTCAACATAAGAGCCGAAGCCGACAAAAATGCATTCCTTTTCAAAGCCTGCCTTTTCGGCAATGACGGAGCCGATTGTGATTCTGCCCTGGTTATCGTAGGATGCGGTGCCTGTTCCGAGGTAAATCTTTGCAAGCAGTGCCCTTTTCTTTGCAAGGTTTGTAACACCTGCAACCGGTGACTCAAACTGTCTTTTGAATTCATCCTCGCTGTAAAGCTGAACGGAAGGACAGTCTTCAGATGCGTAGAGTCTGTAGTAGATGTTTTCGCCAAGCTCTTCACGGAACTTAACGGGTACAAAAACACGGTTTTTAGCATCCATATTGTGCTCATAAGTACCGATAAACATAAAATCGCCTTCCTTTCTTTCAAAGATGAAAACAGAAGCGGAGGGTAAATTTTCACCGTGAAAAACCTCGTTTCCACCCGGAGATTTACCAATTCCCCACTTTTTGTGTGTTTTTATTATAAACTTACAGATTTCAATTGTCAATGGGTAAAATAAATTTTTATACATTTTTTCATAAAAAAAAGGCTACAGGCTTAACCCGTAGCTTGAAAATATTTCATCATAAACATAAAAGACAGCCTGCTTACACGACCGGTGTCGGTATCGGGCTGTCTTTTCTTTATTTTATCACAGTGTGAAGGTTCCGTTTATAAGTGCTATGATAAACTTAAAAAACGTTGTTACAAAGCGCATCAGAGAAGCAAGCTTTGACATCAAATCAGGCTCCGGTTCGGGACGGTTGATAAATTCGAGATCTGCACAGTTTTCTTCTGTCATATCTTCAACAGTTATCGCATCATAGTCATTGATACGGTATCTCGCAAAGCCTGAATTTTCCACATTTACCTCTGTTCCGTTAAGGAATTTTTCTGCAAGAACTCTGCATATCGGATCAAAGTCATCGTGATGAACATTTTTGATTACCCATGTAGTATCCGGGAACTTACAGGTTGATGTGTCAACCTTCTTATCGGGAGAAATATACTTTCCTTTTCCCTGAATAATTCTGTTTTCGATATACTTCTCATCAAGTACCGAGCCTACCTTGGCACAGGTTGCACCTAAGGATGAATCCTTAAGGCTTACAAGACTGTCAGAAAGATCGTCATAGCCTTCAGTAAACGGTGCATTGAGGAATCCGTACTTCGCAATAACGCCTATATGGATGCCGTAGTCTTCACTGAACTTTTCATAAAGCTTATCTCTTTGAGATGTAACCTTTGCTCTGTAATTCTGAATCTTTTCGATAAGTCCGGCAAAATACGTTCTTGCTTCAGAGCCTTCTTCACCGAACATTACCTCAAGAGCAAGATCAAAGTCTTCCTCTTCAACAAGTGTCCAGTAAATAGGCTGTGAAGCATATCCGATTGAATGGAAAACTGCAGGAATGAGTGCTTTATAAAGCTTTGCATAAAGCTCCTGTGTTTTTCCGGCGAATATATCCATTACACCTGTCTGCGTGAGGATGTCGAGTGTGTTTACAATTATCTCATCGACAATCTCCGTAACCTCAAAACCGATACCGAAGCCGATTTTATCACAGTAGGTAAGCTGACCTTCATATCTCTGAAGGCTCTTTGTGTCGATATTGATTTGTCCGCTGAAGCCTTTGCTGATAACATTGCATCCATCAGAAAGAGTTTCGCAGTACATTACATTTTTAATATGTCCCAGATGACCGTATTTTTCAAGATAAGCATTGAGAAGACTGCCTCCAAGACATCTCGATGTAAGTGAAATCTGTTTTTTACCGGTTGACTTCATAACGGTTTCTATATATCTATGAAGTCTGTCAACATGCTCATAAGGGTCGAGTCGCCAGTCAAAACAGAACATATAAGCAAAAAATCCGTACTGTCCGTTTTTTATTAAATTTTTATTTGCATTGGCTTCTGAAGTTTTAAGCGCATCAGGATGCACACCGGTACCGTTACGGGGATTTCCGTTCCCGTCAAGAATGGCATCATCAAACAAGGGCGATATTTCGTCATAAATAGCTCTTGCATAGTTATCCCACTCATTATTCAGCAAGCCTTCACCGAGAAAAGGCAAAAGGATATTGACCGCCGCTTCAACAATCTTATTTTTAGAATCCTCTCCGTTATCGGAAACAGTAATATCTCCGATGTCAGCTGCTACTTCTTCACCATCGGCGTTGTATATTTTCTCCCCGTTTCCTCTTAAATAGATAATGGGGGTTGCCTGCGCTTCAGCAGCAGAAGCACTGACAACAGGATAAAATGTCGTAAAAAGCATCATAGCCGTAAGAAAAACCGATATAAATTTTTTCATAATAAACCCTCCTTAATGTTCTGTACAGGCTTTAAGCTATACCGACACATCTACAATCAACTTATAACATACTGATTATATTTTGTCAATGAAAATCAAGCATATTATGCTGAACAAATCTTTTTTCAGACTTCCGTCTTCAGCGACGCCAGTCTCACCGTATCCATGGCATCCTTGGCATAACAGGTTGCGCCTATCATTTCAGCGTATTCCCTTGTAAGCACTGCACCGCCGACAATGGTTTTCACCTCGGGTGCTTCTTTTTTCAGCAGTTCAACGGTTGCTTTCATGTATTCAACGGTGGTTGTCATCAGTGCGGAAAGTCCCACGAGACTGCATTTGTGCTCCTTTACCGCCTCAAGAACCCTTTCGGGTGCAACATCCTTGCCAAGGTCAATTACCTCAAAGCCGTAATTTTCCAGAAGCACCTTTACAATGTTCTTTCCGATGTCGTGAATGTCACCCTTTACTGTTGCAAGGACGATTTTGCCCTTGCTTTCCTGCTTACTGTCGCCCATTTTTGCCTTGACTGCTTCAAAGGCACGGGAAGCCGCCTCGGCACTCATCAGAAGCTGTGGCAGGTAAACCCTCTTTTCCTCAAAGCCCTTACCGACCTCATCAAGGGCAGGTATAATCTTTTCATTTATAACCGTCATAGGCTCCGTTTCTTCAAGGAGTGCCTTTGCTCTTTCGTAAGCAGGCTCACGCATTCCTTTGACGATTGCGTAAATGAGTCCGTCGCCGCTTTCAGTCTGCTTTTCGGCTTCTCTTTTAACGGGTGTGACTTCATTTTCCGCTGAGAAGGCAATGTAATCACCACAGCCCTCATCAATTCCCTTAAGTGCTCTGAAGCTGTGGTAAGCCTGCATCATCGGCACGGAATTCGGATTCATAATCGCACAGTCGAGACCTCTTTCAAGAGCAAGGGAGAAGAAAAATGAATTTACCACATCTCTTTGCGGAAGTCCGAAGGAGATGTTTGACACTCCGAGGCTGACCTTTACCCCGAGCTCTCTTCTGATAAGCTCAACGCTCTCAAGGGTGACATTGCCGCTTCTTCTGTCAGAGGAAACTGCCATTGCAAGAGGGTCAACGATGATGTCTTTTCTGTCGATGCCCTGCCTTTCGCATTCAAGAACAATTTTACGGGCAATTTCGAGTCTGCCGCGGGCAGTGTCGGGAATTCCGCTTTCATCAATGGTAAGTGCAATGAGCACACCGCCATACCTTTTCACAAGAGGAAGGATTTCCTTGAGGCTTTCCTTTTTACCGTTGACAGAGTTGATGAGAGGCTTACCGTTGTAAAGTCTCATTGCCTTTTCAAGTGAGGAGGCCTTGACCGAATCAAGCTGCAGGGGTAAATCAAGCACCGCCTGAAGTGCCTTCACACTGTCACAGAGCATTTTGTCCTCGTCAATTTCGGGAAGTCCAACATTCACATCGAGGATGTGCACACCCTTTTCCTGCTGCTTAACGCCCTCGGAAACGATGTAGTCGATGTCACCGCGGCGAAGAGCCTCCTTGAATTTTGATTTACCCGTGGGGTTGATTCTTTCTCCGATTAAGACGGGCTCATTTCCGATTTCGACGGCGTGTGTGTAGGATGAAACGAAGGTAAAGTCCTTCTTTTCGGTTTTTCTGAAGGTGATTCCCTTTGTTTTCTCCACGGTTTTTATGATGTATTCGGGAGTTGTACCGCAGCAGCCGCCGAGGATACTTACACCCATCTGCGCAATTTCCGCCATAATATCGGAAAATTCCTCAGCATCAACATCAAAAACGGTTTTTCCGTTTTCGCTTCGGGGAAGCCCTGCATTTGGGCTTACCATAACGGGAAGAGATGAATATTCAAGGTACTCCTTTATAACAGGGAGCATCTGCTTGGGGCCGAGGGAGCAATTCATTCCGATTGCATCAACGCCGAGAGACTCCAGCAGAGCAATCATCGCCTTTGCATCGGCACCCGTCATCAGCTTTCCTCTTTCGTCAAAGACATTACTTACAAAAATCGGAAGTGAGGAGCCCTCTCTTGCACCGAGGACAGCCGCCTTTGTCTCGTAGCTGTCATTCATCGTTTCTATTATAATAAGGTCAGCCTTGTTTTTCTCTGCTTCAAAGGCAGACCTACGGAAGATTTCAACTGCATCCTCAAAGGAAAGGTCGCCCAAAGGCTCAAGCATTTTTCCCGTCGGGCCCATATCAAAGGCAACGAAGCATCTGCCCTTGTCCCCTTCAAAAAGACTGATGGCATCCCTTGCATTTCTGATTGCAGCGGCAATTACCTCCTTGTAATTGTCAAGCTTCAGACAGTTTGCTCCGAAGGTGTTTGCCGAAATGATGTTGCTTCCCGCATTGAGATAATCAAGATGGATGTCCCTTATGATTTCAGGTCTTGTGAGATTCCAGCTTTCAGGTCTTTCACCTGCGCCGAGACCCTTTGCCTGAAGAAGCGTACCCATTCCGCCGTCAAAATAAAGACGGGTTTTATTAAGAAACCTTTTTATATCCATAGTCATTCCTCCACTATACCGATAAATGCCGTAACAGACTTGACCGGTGTCATAAAAAATGAATCCGTCAGGGTGATTCCCACCCTTTTTTCAGCTTCAAGGAAAGCGAGAATTTCCCTTTGATGCCGAAGCTCAACTCCGCCGTAGCCGGGGCTGAAGCGTGGCTTCGTCCTTTTATCGCGGGCAATTTCCTCATTGATTATGTCGCACCAGCACTCGATACACGATGAGCCGATTCCGCTTATAACCATCGCCTTGACGGGGTCAAGACTTTTGTAGCGCAGCATCAGTCTGTCAACACCGACGCCTGCCGTTGCGGCAAAAACGTAAGCACTCTTGCACCCCTTCAGATTTTTGCAAAGGGAAGCACTCGTGATTCTGCCGAAGTCGAACTCAACGGTGTCATCACCGACAAAGCTGAGACTGCTTTTTCTCCATACTGCCCTGAAGTAAGCGTCCTTGCCGACAGCTTCGAGACACTCACGGTAAAGGAAGTCAAGCTCACTGTTTTCGCTTTTTTTGTCACAGCCGATAAAGCGCATCGCCTGATTTTTGTTACAGCCGACCTCACCGAAGGCGGCACAACGGGAAAAAATAATGCTTTCGTTCATAGCAACTGAAAGGGAGCTGCCGAAAAATCCAACAGCTCCTACTCTTTCTTAAGATTATTTTATGATTGCGCTGATGTTTTCCATTATCTTACGGGCAACATCAGGCTTATTCATTGAGTAAACGTGAACTGCTCTTACGCCGTTTGCATAAAGATCAATAATCTGCTCTGTAGCATAGGCGATGCCGGCCTGCTTCATTGCCTCAGGGTTGTCGCCGTAGCGGTCAACGATTCTTATGAAGCGCTGAGGAAGTGCCGAGCCGGAAATGCGGCAGATGCGCTTGATTGACTTGGGATTTGTAACGGGCATAATGCCTGCAACAACGGGCACATCAATGCCTGCCTTTCTCGCTCTGTAGATGAAATTGTAAAGCAGATTGTTGTCAAAAAACATCTGTGTGGTCAGAAACTCGCAGCCTGCATCAACCTTTTCCTTAAGGTGTCTGATGTCCTCAATGGAGTTTCCGCTTTCGGGGTGGCTTTCGGGATAGCAGGCACCTCCGATGCAGAAGCCGCCGTACTCCTTGATTTCTCTCGTAAGCTCACTTGCATAATGGTAATCAAGGTGGTCCCTGCTCATTCCCTCGGGAATGTCACCTCTTAAGGCGAGGATGTTTTCGATGCCCTTCGACTTAAGAAGGTCAAGCTGCTTTCTTATCTCGTCCTTTGTTGAGGAAACACAGGTAAGATGTGCAACAACGGGAACATCGTACTTATCCTGAATGTTGCCTGCGATGTCAGCAGTAAACTGTGATGTGCCGCCGCCTGCACCGTAGGTTACGGACATAAAGTCGGGATTTAAAACCGCAATTTTTTCTGTTGCAATTTTAACCGAAAGCATACTGTCGCTTGTCTTGGGCGGAAAAACCTCCATCGAAAGAGACGGACGCTCACTTTTTATGATGTCGATTATTTTCAAATTAATTCCTTCTTTCATCGGGCTAGGTTGGCGAGCATAAATCCGAACTCGCCTAAAAGTGTGAATTTTTGAGCCTTTTCGGCGTTTCGGGCTTGAAAGGCGGCAGCCTGTCGGCATCCTCAACATCCAAAAAGCCTTACAAAAATTCGCACTTTTGGGTCTGATGATTTTTTACAGAGCGAATTTTTGTCAAGACAAGGCACAAAACGCAGTAAATCCTTTCGGATTTACGAGTATTTTAACGAAGTGTTGGCGGAAATCCGCCCCGTAAAAAACGGGTTCAGATTATACTCGTCACCCTAAGGTAAGAAACGGGTATGATAATTCCGGCTGTTGTTCTTTTATAAGCGTTGGGATTATACTATAATTATAATTCGATGTCAACGAGAAAACAGCGGGTTTATTATTCTTTAATAAAAAAGGGAGTCGGACCCACTTCAATTATATTTTGCTTTATAAAAGTTAAAAACACCCGGAAAACTTCCGAGTGCTTTTAAAAGGAGAAAATATGAAGAAAACATTATAGTGGAGAAATCTTAACTAAGTCCGAACCTTTGCGGTTCGCTTTTCTTTAGCAATCTCTCTTGATTGCATAGATATAATACAACAGATTTTCATAAAAATCAAGGCTTTTTTATCAAAAAAATGCACTTCTCCCTTTTGGTTAAAGTGTAAGTATTTTTTTAATAAAATATGTGAAATTTGCACAACGAAATCGGTTTAAAAGGACGATTATTCAAAAAGTGTCTTATTTAAAAAGTGAAAAAAGCACAAGATGTTGTGGAAAAATCAGACTTCGGAAATTGTGTTCTTGGAAAGGTACCCTTGTCCGAAGCTTTTCATTAAGAAATATTTATTTGACTTTGTTCTGCCTTGGTGTTAAAATTATGTCACCGGGGATAGGAAAGAAATTTCTTTTCTTTGGGCAATTATCCTTCAGAAAGAACGGCTTATGCCGAAGGTGTTATTATGGAAAAGAAAAAGGCATTACTTATTGTGAATCCTTGTTCGGGCAGAACAAAGTCCCGTGCGGGTACATTCGAAATTGTTGATAAATTTTCAAACAGTGATTATGAGTTTTCGGTACATACAACAACCTGTCAGGGTGATGCTACCAACATTGTAAAAAGGGAGCTCAAGGATCACAGCCTTGTTGTCTGCTGCGGTGGTGACGGAACCCTCAACGAAACCATCAACGGCGTAATGGATATGCCGAGACGCGTGCCCATCGGATACATTCCTGCAGGCACAACTAATGACATCGCAAATTCCCTTCACATCCCTACCGACATCAAGAGTGCTACCGAGCTTATCATCAACGGTCAGCCAAACGATTATGACATAGGCCTTTTCAATAACCGATACTATTCTTATGTCGCTTCCTTCGGCGCATTTTCCAAGGCTTCTTATGCCACAAGTCAGAAACTTAAGAATATGTTCGGAAGAGCTGCTTACATTGCAGCAGGTGTTGCCGATGTCAAGAATATTCATAATATAAAAATGAGGGTAGAGTATGACGGCGGAGTAATCGAAGACAAGTTTGTTTTCGGCACAGTTTCAAATTCCCTTTCCGTAGGCGGTTTTATAGAGCTACCGAAAAATCAGGTCAAATTCAATGACGGAAAGTTTGAAGTAATCCTTGTAAGAAACTTCAAGCCGCACAAGCTTCTTCCTATTATGCACAAGACGATGACCCAGAAGTACGACGGAAAAGAAATCATTATGTTCAGCACAAACAAAATCAAGTTTACTGCCCTTGATGAGGATGTGCCCTGGACAATTGACGGCGAGTACGCAGGAAGCCACCGTGATGTAAGAATCCACGTGCTTGAAAGAGCGATTGAGCTTTACTCACCCCAGACCGAGCATTTCCTTCCAAGGCCCGTTGTGATTGAGCCTGTTGAAGAGGAAGTCACGGAAAAAGAGGAACGAAAAGCACGCCGCAAGAAGATAAAGACAGAAAAAAAGAAGGCTGAAGTCTTCCCTGAGGCTGACACAGATGCCGAAGCAGAGGTCGTTGAGGTTGTAGACCTTGATAAAGCCTGATTTTTCAATAAATAGTTACCAAATTTAAAAAAAGTTAAACACAAAAGAACAGATACTTTACAAATTAGCTTGTTTTGTAGCTTGAAAGTTTTTAGTTTTTAAAAAAAATGAAAAAAGTTTAAACAAATTGTTGACAAAGCCTCCTTTGTGTTGTATACTTATTGTGTAAAACAGATAAGGAGGAACGGTCCGATGAGCTATTTAGACTATATCAAGGCTTTGATTAACTTTATAATGAATCTTATTTCCTTCTTCAAACAGAGTGACAACACTGAGTCTGAAGAAACAGATAAGGAATGATTCAGATTTAATAAAAATAAAAGGGGATGTAAAAAACTCGTTTTTTTACAGCCCCTTGTTTTTTTATGTGTTTTTCAGTCTGATGAAATGTCTTATAAGGTAAATAATTGCTCCGACGGGAATGGAGAAGATGATTATTTTTATAATCAGATGAATAGGAATGTAATCGTAGATGCCGTCGCCGAGAATTGTGAAAAGAATCACACGGGGCATAATGCCTATTACCGAAGCAAAAAAGTAACGGTGGAAGCTGCATTTTGAGGCTCCCCAGAAAAGGCTTACAAAGTCAATGGGGAAAACGGGCAGAGCGCGTATGGGCAGAAGCGCGAGGAAATTGTCATTAAGCTTCATGTCGAGGATTTTCTTGCCGGCTTTGGTTTTTGCAAGCTGCTTGTTGACGTATTCACCGCCAAGGAAAAGCCCGAGAAAATAAGTGACCGTCACCTCGATTATGATTCCCATAAGGCTGATAAGCGAAGCCGTGACTGGCGGAAATGCCATACCCGTCGAAATGTAAATGAGTGATGCGGGGATTATAAAAAGAATTGATTTTGTAAGATAGATTCCCCAGATTGTAAGCACGGCGATAAGCATACTGCTGCTGGCGTCAACGAGGGCGCGCACATCAATGTTTTTCAGTCTGTCATAATTTATTACGGCAAGGACAAAAATAACCATTGCAACGGCAACACGCAAAAGTGCCATCAGGGTTGATTTAGTTTTTTTATTCATAAATTACCTTCCCCAAAAAGAATATCCCGGGTATTATACAACTAATATCCATATTTTACAAGAGAAACTGTGTTAAAAAATACAATAAAAACAATAATCTGACTATAGACATTTGAATTTAAAAATGCTATACTAAATAGTAATGAGCAATTATACCCTATCAGAGAGGTGCATTATGACAGTTAAAGATAAATTAGAAAGAAAAGCCACAGATATTGCTATCGGTGAGATTCTTAAATATGTTGACAAAAACCCCAAGGAAAATATCATAAAGCTCTATAACCTCGGTGTAAAGCTTCTCGGAGGCACATTCCCCCAGAAGTATCTCGACAAGGTAAAGGAGGTTATCGTCGAGGGCGACAATGTGTATTACAATATGGCTCTTGACATTCTCAATGAGCTTGACAGAGGAATGCTTCGTAAGATGCTTCTTGCAATGGGACTCGGTGCAGGCGTAAAGGGTACAAAGGCGGTAAGAGAAAACCGTGAAAAGTATAAGTGCAACATTCCCTTTCTTATGCTTATGGACCCCACAAGTGCCTGCAATATGAGATGTAAGGGATGTTGGGCTGCAGAATACGGTCACAGAAGCAACCTTACCTTCGAGGAAATGTCAAGCCTTGTTTCCCAGGGCAGAGAGCTCGGTACACATCTTTATATGTTTACCGGTGGTGAGCCCCTTATCCGTAAGGGTGACATCATTAAGCTTTGTGAAACCTACCCCGATTGTGCTTTCCTTGCCTACACCAACGGAACCCTCATTGACGAAAAGTTCTGTGATGATATGGTAAGAGTCGGCAACATTGCACTTGCCCTTTCAATCGAGGGTGAGGAGGACGCAACTGACGAAAGAAGAGGCGAAGGAAGCTATAAGAATGTTACTGAGGCGATGAAGCTTCTCAAGAGCAAGGGCTGCCTTTTCGGTATTTCCGTGTGCTACACAAGCCATAACATTCCCAGCGTTACAAGTGACGAATTCCTTGACAAAATGATCGGTCTTGGTGTAAAATTCGGTCTTTACTTTAACTATATGCCCGTCGGTCACGATGCCGATGTTGAGCTTATTCCGAAGCCTGAGCAGAGAGAATATATGTATAAATGGCTCAGAAGAGTAAGAAATGTCAAGACAGGTAAGCCCTTGTTTATCATGGACTTCCAGCACGACGGTGAGTATGTCGGCGGATGTATCGCAGGCGGAAGAAACTACTTCCACGTTAACTCAGCAGGTGATATGGAGCCTTGCGTTTTCATTCACTTCTCCGATGCAAACATCCGTACTCATACAGTGCTTGAGGCTCTTCGCAGTCCTCTTTTCATGGAATTCAGAAAGGGCCAGCCCTTCAACGATAATCACCTCAGACCTTGTCCAATGCTTGAGAATCCCGACTGTCTGAGAAAAATCATTGAAAAGACCGGCGCAAGGTCAACAAACCTTGTCCGTGAGGAGACGGCTGAAATGCTTTGCAGCAAGTGTGACAAATTCGCAATGGAGTGGGCTCCCAAGGCTCAGGAAATCTGGGATAACAACAAGCACCCAAATCCCAAAACTCAGTATTACAGAGACACAGCCGAAGCAAAGCTCAATAAGGAATAAAATTAACCGGATATCCGTTAAAAGGCGGATATCCGGTGCTTTGTTATTTTACGGTTGCTTCAAAAATACCGATGCTTTCTCTTCCGCGAAGGTTATCCGAAACATTTCTTGCATTGAAGTAAAGACGGAGCTTACCCTCGTAATAGGTAAGACAGCAGGCGTAAACATACTGTGCCATCCAGTTGTTGCTTCCGCATTTCTGCGGAACAAGGAAGTCACGGACAAACTCAAATTTAATACCGTCATCGGATTTTAAAAGCATAATTGCCGAATGGCTTTTGCCGTTCTTTTCGTAAATGCCGTTCTGCAGTCCGATATAGCAGTCCCTGAGCTTATAAACCTTGAGACAACCTGAGCAGAGGTTGAGTCTTGCGTCGTTTTTGTCGGGGCTTATTATGGGGGCTGTTCTTGCAACATAGCCGTCACGGATTCTTCTGCTTTCGGCAAAATTTATGTGAGTCGGCTCACAGAAGCCGCAGTCCTTTATGAAGGTCTGACCGCAGGAGTAGTAAAGTCTGTTATTGCTTTCTTCGTTTTTAATGAGGAAGGGATTTGAAAGGGCAAAGCCGTGCCTGTCTGCCTCAAATTCACGGGTTCTGCCCAGAGCAAGACGGGGTGCTGTCCACTCCTTAAGATCCTCACTTTCCGTAAGGTAAATTTCACTTTTCCATTTCACGCCCACAAGGGACAAGGCGTTGAGAATAACGGGTCTTGTTCTTTCATAAAAAAGATAGTATCTGCCGTCGATGTAGTTAATGTTGGGGCGCATTGCTCTTTTTACGATTCTGCCCTTGCTCGTAAAGCTGATGCCGTCGGAGCTTTCGTAACGGTAAACTCCGAAAAAGGTGTGGCAGAAAAGCTGCCATTTTCCGTTGTGGCTCTCCTCGGGAGTAAGTACGCTGGGGTCGGCAACAACAAAGCTTGAGGGCGGATTTTTGATTACGGGGTTATCCTTATAGAGGGTAAATTCGGCATTATTGATGTCATTGAAGGTAAGCTGATTCATTTTTTTATCACCTTTTTGGTTTTTTGATGGTGCTAATATATCATTTTTTGCAAGATTTATCAAGATGTATATTTATTTTTACATTTTTTTATGGTAAAATAAAGAAACACGAATGAGTAAAAGAGGTGAGAAAAATAAAAAGAAGAACGACATTATCGGTTTTTGTGTCTGTGCTTGTCGTGAATTTTATTCTTTTTGCCGTTAAGCTTTATGTAGGACTTTCGTCTAATAGCATCAGTATTTACTCTGACGGAATAAACAACCTTTTTGACTCGCTTTCGGCGGTGGCGGGAATTGCCTGCTTTCTGATTCTTTCAAAGGGTAGGGGGCTTTCATTTTCCTCCCGAAGTGAAAAAACAGAGCAGCTTCTGTCCTTTGTGCTTTCCGCAGTTATTGTTATAACGGGCGTTGTTTTTCTCTTTAACAGCGTTGAAAGACTGATGTACCCTGCACCCGTGTGGTTTACGGTAAGCTACTTTTACATAATCGCCGCTACGGTGACAGTAAAGCTTTTTATGTTCGTTTTCCTGAAAAGGCAAAGCAGGAAAGCGGAGTCTTCGGTAATTAAAATAATGTCACTTGACAGCCTTACGGATTTTTTTATCACTCTTGTGACACTCATAACACTTTATGCCTCACAAAAGGGCGGCTTTTCCTTTGATGCCTATGCGGGAATAGTTGTGAGTATACTTATACTGATTTCGGGAATCGGCAATCTGAAAGGGTGCTTGTCAGCACTTACGGGCTCTCCCGACAGTCAGACGCTCGAAAAGGCTGAGGCAATCCTTTCTGATTATATAAAGGATGAGGCAGAGCTTGAGTTTTCATTTATAACTGAAAAAAGAGCGATTCTCAGAACAAGTGCTCTTATTACAGATCAAGAGCTTGACGAGCTCAGAAAAAGGTTAAAGAAAGAAACAGATTTCACTCTGTATCTTTTAAAATAAGGAGGAATTTTCAATGGCAACAGAAACAAAAGCAAAAGAAAAGGTAAAGAAAAGCAAGGGCAAAATTGCGCTTAAGGTTATCGAAGTGATTTTTCTTGCAATTGTGATACTTGCAGGCGCCACTGCACTTGCAAACTTCATCAGCACGAATGCCAACATCAAAAAAGCACAGTCCTTTGAAAAGGTCGCTTACGAAAATCAGCTTGTACCCGAAAAGGATGCAAACGGTTACCAGACCTTTGTCACAGACCGTGAGTTTAAGATTATGCAGCTTACCGACGTACATATCGGCGGCGGCTTCCTTTCATCAAAAAAAGACTCTCTTGCAATGAATGCCGTTGCGACAATGATCACTGAGGAAAAGCCTGACCTTGTAATTATAACGGGTGACGTTTCTTACCCCGTGCCCTTCCAGGCAGGTACCTTCAACAACCTTTCTTCAGCAAGAATTTTTGCCGCACTTATGGACAGTCTCGGTGTTTACTGGACTCTCGGCTACGGCAACCACGACACGGAGGCTTACAGCTATTACGGAAGAGATGACCTCTCCGAGCTTTACAGCAAGGAGGAATATGAATACTGCATTTTCGAAAACGGTACCGAAGAGGTTGACGGCTACGGAAATCAGGTAGTAAACGTAAAGAATACAGATGGTATTATCACTCAGTCTCTTTACATCTTTGACAGCCACTCCTATGTTGACGGTGATGTGCTCGGCATTATGTGGAAGTATGACAACATTCACGAAAATCAGGTGCAGTGGTACAAGGATACAGTCAAGGCTCTCAACGATGAAAACAATGAAACTCTCAAAAAGCTCGGCAAGGAAGAAAGCTCAGACATCAAGTCCGCCGCATTCTTCCATATTCCTCTTACAGAGCAGAGAGATGCCTGGTACGAATATGCAGAAAACGGCTTCAAGGATACAGAAAATGCCAAGCTTCACTTCGGTACTGCAGGTGAAGGCGGCAAGGTTGTTTACAGCGGTATCGGTGAGGATGAGCTCTTTGAGGCAATGCTTGAAACAGGCTCTACAAAGGCAGTTTTCTGCGGTCACGACCATTACAATAACTTCTCAATCGAATATAAGGGCATAAGACTCACCTACGGTATGAGCGTTGACTATCTTGCTTATCCCGGTATCTACAAGAAGGGCTCACAGAGAGGCTGTACAATGATTACGGTAAAGCCTGACGGAAGCCTTGACTGCAACGCCGAAAGCTATTACCAGGACAAGTACACCGGCATTATGGAAAAGGAATCTGTTGAAATGCAGGAAATCACAACAATTCCTTATGCTGAGATTAAGGTCACAGAGTCTGCCGGCTAAAAAGGAGAATACAGATGAAAAAGGGGAAAAAGCTTTTAATTGCACTTGCGGCCGTTGCTGTAGCGGCAGGTGTAGGCTTCGGAATTTATTCTGCGGCAACAACGGTTAACTTCGGTGAGATTGTCATTGACGGCATTCCCGAAAAGTCAGCAGAGGCAACAAGAGTAATGTCCTTTAACGTACGCTGTGCAAGCGACCCCGAGGGAAGCGTCAAAAACCGTTCAAAGATTGTAAACGCAATTCTTGAGCAGTATGCTCCGGATTCCTTCGGAGTGCAGGAGGCTAATCTTTTCTGGCTTGTCAGAATTGATGCGGCACTTGGTGACACGTACGCCCGTGTGGGTGAGCCGAGAGACAATTACGGTCCCTTCAGTGAGTACAGTGCAGTTTACTACCTCAAGGATAAGTATAATCTTATTGATGAGAGTACAATCTGGCTTTCGGAAACTCCTGAGGAGAAATTTACCAAGAGCTTCGACAGTGCCTGCTACAGAGTTGCCACCTGGGCAGTGCTCGAAAACAAGGAGACGGGCGAGAAATATACTCACATCAACACTCATCTTGACCATGTTCTTGAGGAAACAAGAGTCGGTCAGATAAAGGTGCTTATCGAAAAGCTCAAGGAGCTTCAGAAGGACGGAAAGGTAATCTGTACAGGTGACTTCAACACCTATCAGGATGGTGGTGTTTACGCTGAAATGTGTAAAATTGCCGACGATGTAAGATTTACCGCCAAGGATGCCGACGACGGCATCACCTTCCACCGTTACGGTAAAATCGAGGAAAATGAAAAGGGCCCCATCGACTTCATTTTCACCTCAAAGGGCGTCAAAGCTGATACCTACAAGGTTATCAGAAATACGGCAAAGGATATGTACCCGTCTGATCATTATCCCATAGTTGCCGATATCGTATTATAAAATAAAAGGGGCTGTAAAAAAAGTGCAGACCGCATAAAACAAGATAACTAAAGGGTTTCTTTCGGTATTGAACTACCAAAGAAACCCTTTAAAGCTGTAAAAATCAGCAAAAGCAGGCAAAAACAAGGTTTTTGCGTTTTATGC
>JAZSAM010000089.1:0-2643 GCA_045601905.1 Acutalibacteraceae bacterium
ATGACAAGCTCCTCGGGCCCGGGCATCAGCCTTAAGGCCGAGGGTATTTCCTACCTCGCATCGGCACAGCTTCCCGCTGTTATCGTAAATATTTCAAGAGGCGGCCCCGGTCTCGGCTCGATTCAGCCTGCACAGTCTGACTATCTTCAGGCTACAAAGGCTCTCGGTCATGGCGGCTTCCGTACAATCGTTTACGCTCCTGCAACTCTTCAGGAAGCAGTAGACCTTACCTATAACGCATGGGAGGTTGCTGAAAGAGACAGAAACCCCGTATTCATTCTTATGGACGGTTGCCTTGGCGCAATCATGGAAGAGGTTGAGCTTCCCCCGATGAAGGAGCTTAATCCCCAGAACACAGAGGACTGGGATCTTTCAAAGAGAAACGGCAGAACAGAATCACATATGATCACTCCCATTCTTCCCGAAATGGCTCTTGAAATGCTTAATAAATTCAAGGGTATGACCTACAAAATGTGGGAAATGACTGACACAAAGGTTGAGGAGTATCTTGTTGAGGATGCCGAATATGTTGTTGTTGCTTACGGTATTGCCGCAAGAGTTGCAAAGGAAGCAATCAACACCCTTCGTGAAGAAGGCTACAAGGTCGGCATGATTCGTCCCATCACCCTTTATCCCTTCCCCAAGGCAAACCTTGACAATCTTGATTACGGCAAGGTAAAGGGTATCATTGATATTGAAATGACAATTCCCGCCCAGATGCGCGATGATATCGAGCTTCAGGTCAAGGGTCGCTGCCCCGTGCACGAGTACGGCAGAAGCGGCGGTATGCTCCTTGACGATGAGGGCGTTTACGAAGCTATTGCTAATATTGTGAAGGGAGGAGAATAATATGCCTGCATATAAGAGACCGTCATCACTTATGCCTATGACAACGGGCTATTGCCCCGGTTGTCTTCACGCTCTTGCAACGAGACTTGTTGCAGACGTAATCGACGAGCTTAATCAGAAGGAAAACGCAGTCAATGTTGTTTCCGTAGGCTGTTCAGCTCTCAACCTTTACTCCTGGGCAGGCGACGTTATCGGTGCAGCTCACGGACGTGCTCCTGCAGTTGCAACGGGCGTCAAAAGAAGTATGCCCGAAAGACTTGTTTTCACTTATCAGGGTGACGGCGACCTTGCCGCTATCGGTCTTGCTGAAATTATGTCAGCAGCAAACAGAGGTGAAAACTTCACAGTTGTTTTCGCTAACAATCAGACCTACGGTATGACCGGCGGACAGATGGCACCCACAACTCTCATCGGTCAGAAGTCAACAACCACACGCTTCGGCAGAGATGCTGCAACAACCGGCTATCCTCTTCAGATGTGTGAGCTTATCTCCGTGCTCAAGGCTCCCGTATTTGTTGCAAGATATGCACTCAATACTCCCAAAGGTGTTATGGATGCAAAGAAGGGCATCAAAAAGGCATTTGAGCTTCAGCTTGCAGGTAAGGGCTTCACATTTATTGAGCTTCTTACAAACTGTCCCACAAACTGGGGTATGAATCCTCTCGATACTCTCGAATATATGAACACAAATTCAATTCCCTATTTCAAGCCGGGAATTTACAAGGATGAGGAGGCAGAGGCATAATGAAACAGTCATTTGTATTTTCAGGCTCAGGCGGACAGGGCATTATGTCTGCAGGTATTATGCTCGCTCACGCTGCAATTGATATGGGTAAGCACGCTACCTTCCTTCCCGAGTACGGTCCCGAGCAGAGAGGCGGCAGCGCAAAGTGTACCGTTATCATCAGCGACGGTGAAATCGTTTCACCTCTTACCAAAAAGTGCGACAACTTTGTTGCAATGAATGAGCAGGCTTATAACAAGTTCAAGGATGACGTCAAGGACGGCGGCATTATGGTGCTCAATTCAAGCCGTGTAACCTCAGAGACTGAAGCAGACGGAAAGAAAATCATTTCTGTTCCCGTTGACGACATTGCTCTCGAGGTTGGTAACATCAAGGTTGCAAATATTGTTATCATCGGTGCTCTCATCGGTGCAACAGGTGTTGTAAGCAAGGAGGTTTTCGTTGCTTCACTTGAAGAAAAATTCAAGGAAAAGAAGCCCGAAATTCTTGAGATGAATATGAAGGCTCTTGAAAAGGGTATAGCCTTCGGCCGGCAAGCATAAAGATAGTAAACAGTAGTCAGTGCTCGGGTTTTCTTGAGGGGACAGAGTACGGACTATATGATAATTACTGAAATAAAATTTATTTAAAGGAGACAAAAATCATGTCAAAGTATTCATTCGACACAAAATTCAGCGTACTTATGAAGGATCCTCAGGTTATGGAAATCGTTAACGATCTCTGCCCTGAAATTATGAACCACCCCATGAAGAACCTTGCTCTTACAATGGGATTCACACCTAACATGGGTATGGTAGTTCTTTCAAAGATCTACTCAAAGGAAAAGATTGAAGAGTTCAGACAGAGACTCGAAGCAATCGAATAAGAATATTTATATTCATATCTTAGGGGCTGTAAAAAAAGTGCAGACCGCATAAAACAAGATAACTAAAGGGTTTCTTTCGGTATTGAACTGCCAAAGAAACCCTTTAAAACTGTAAAAATCAGTAAAAGCAGGCAAAAACAAGTTTTTTGCGTTTTATGCTATAAACAAACCTCGCCCTCGGAGT
>JAZSAM010000090.1:0-5901 GCA_045601905.1 Acutalibacteraceae bacterium
CCTTAGTCGCCCGAGGGGCGACACTACGCAACTTACCCCGACACGAGCAGATGAAAGATCTTTGTAGTGGCGGCGAATGTCGGACTATTCGTTGTTGGAAAACGGGGAGTGCGGAGACCATAACGCAAGAACGGGAACAAGGCTTAAGTAGCGGACTCATTTGTATAAAGTAGTTTTAAACAGAGCAGTATGCTCTTATTACCCTCGAATAGAGCTGTAGTAATGTGACTTTTTCCGTAAGTAAAGGACACTTCAGAAACAAAGTAAATTAAGGTGACACAAGTATCAGTCATAACAACGGCTGATACGAAAAAACGTCACCGCCACTGCGGCCCTTCACGTTTTCAAAAGCGTGTTTTTGCTTACTTTTGTCACAATCGACAAAAGTAAGTGCCCTCGCCGGCACGAGGCGTCCGGGATTCTGAAGCAGTTAGAGACTATCTGTAAAAGATGCCGAATAAGCCGGGCAGTAAACGCGGAATTGCCCTCTTCGTCAGACATTGCGGTCTGCCACCTCTCCCAAAAGAGATTAGGCAGAAATGTACACTTGTAAAATTCTCCCGTGGGAGATGTCGGCTTCGCATTTTTCATTGGGAATTACTTTGGCGGCATCACACTTTCAGTTGCCCGAAGAGCTTCCCGCAATTCCGCATTCCGAATTCCGCATTCCGAATTTAAACTGCGCCGCAGGCTCCCTTGACCCTTTTAAACTTCATTTAAACTCCCCGTGCTAATATACACTTGCGTAATTTGAATGAGGCAATTATACGCGATTGACTGTCTTCCCTTCACATTTTTAATCTGTGATGGGAAGGCATTCTGCGTCCGGGGAAAATCTGTTGTCAATTTGCATATAACCAAGATTGGAAAATGGTAAAAACGGGATTTTTCTCAACAGTTGCCGTTTATCTTGGTAATTTTTAACAATGGTATTTTGACGAAAAAAACCTCTGTTTTTGAGACTTTAGTGCCATAAATTACAAAAAAATGTCCTTAAAAAGTTAAAAAATAAAAAATTATCTAAAAAAATCGCACTTTTATATTGCAAAATGCCGATAAATTGTGTACAATGGTTAAAGTGACAATAGTCAAAATATCCAATACAACACAATTTTAAAGTTGGGGGGACATTTAATATGTCTAACAGATTATTCCAGGGTATCATTCATCAGATGAAGGATGCAATTGACAGAACAATCGGTGTTATCGACACTGCAGGTACAATCATCTGTTGCAGTGATCTCGGTCAGATCGGACAGACAAACTTTGTTGATATGAAGGAGGTTCTTGCAAGCAGTGAGGTTAAGGTCATCGGCGGAAAAACCTTCCTTGCAATCGGCGGTCAGAATCATCCTGACAGCGCCATTTTTGTTGACGGTAACGACGACAACGCAGCAAACTTTGCAAGACTTATTTCAATTTCACTCGGCGGTATCAAGCAGTACTACGATGTGAAGTTTGACAGAAGCAACTTCATCAAGAATGTTATTCTTGACAACATCCTTCAGGGCGATATTTATCTTAAAACCCGTGAGCTCGGCTTCAATAACGACGTTTCACGCTGTGTTCTTCTTATAAGAACTGCAGAAAGATCGGAAATCTCCGTAAGTGAAACCGTTCAGGCACTCTTCCCCGATAAGAACAAGGACTTCGTTATCAACATCAACGAAACCGACATCGCACTTGTCAAGGAGGTACGCCAGGGCAACGAAATCAAAGACCTTGAAAAGCTCGCAAGAAGCATTGTTGACTCACTCCACACAGAGTTCTACATCAATGCAGTCATCGGTGTCGGCTCAATCGTAACCGGCATCAAGGAGCTTCCCCGTTCCTTCAAGGAAAGTCAGATTGCCCTTGAGGTAGGTAAGGTGTTTGACACGGAAAAGACAATCGTAACCTACGAAAATCTCGGCATCGCAAGACTTATTTATCAGCTCCCCACAACTCTTTGCGAGATTTTCCTCAAGGAAATCTTCAAGAAGGGCTCAATTACGGGCCTTGACCACGAAACACTTTTCACAATCCAGAAGTTCTTCGAAAACAACCTCAATGTTTCCGAAACCTCAAGAAAGCTTTTCGTGCACAGAAACACACTTGTTTACAGACTTGAAAAAATCAAGAAGCTCACAGGCCTTGACCTTCGTGAGTTTGACGATGCAATTGTTTTCAAAGTCGCACTTATGGTTAAAAAGTACCTTGATGCAAAGCCCATCAAGTATTAATTCCCGGATTGTTCATGCCACATTCTCATTCAATTGATATTTGTATATTATTATAAGGTGACTGAATATGATAGAATTTAAAAATGTTAAAATGCGCTACAAAACCAACGGTGCAGTTGCCCTTGATGACGTCAGCGTAAGAATTGATGACGGCGAATTTGTTTTTATCGTTGGCGCATCGGGTGCAGGTAAAAGCTCATTTCTCAACGTTATTATGGGACAGGAAAAGGTTGACTCAGGTATTGTCCGTGTAGGTCCCTACACCCTCAACACAATCAAGAGAAGACAGCTTCCCTATCTTCGCCGTATGCTTGGTATTGTTTTCCAGGATTTCAGACTTATTCCGAAAATGACGGTTTACGATAACATTGCCTTTGCCCTTCGAGTAATCGGTATGGGTGAAAAGAAGATCACCAAGAGAGTCCGCTATGTTCTCAAGCTTGTTGACCTTTCCGACAAGGCAAATTCCTTCCCCAATCAGCTTTCGCAGGGTGAAAGACAGCGTGTTGCCATTGCAAGAGCGCTCATCAACAACCCCGGTGTTATCATTGCTGACGAGCCTACGGGTAACCTTGACCCCGTTCTCTCAGGGGAAATTATGACACTTTTTGACAAAATCAATGCCCTTGGTGCAACGGTTGTCGTTGTTACCCACGACCTTGAGCTTGTTCATCAGTTTGACCACAGAATCGTTACAATCGAAAACGGTAAAATCCTTTCCGACATTCCTGCAAAAACTGCAGGCGAGCTTACTGCGAAGGAAGAGCCCGTAAAGGTTGACGAGGATGTTTCTCTTGCTCAGGTGCAGGAGGAGGACATTGAAATTTCCGACGAAATTGTTGCTGACCTTGCACAGCAGCAGGAAGGGGAGGATGCTTAATGGCTAAGAAAGCCGCTGAAACCAAAGCAGAAAAGAAGCAGAAAAAGGCCAACAGAAAAAGAGGCGGCGGTCTGAACACATCCTATCTTACAAAGATGGGTGCCCACAACCTTGTTGCTCACCGCAGTATGTCCCTTTCATCAATAAGCGTTCTTTCCGCCTGTCTTCTTCTCATCGGTATTTCCATGATGATCATCATGAATATCCAGAATCTTGTAAAGGACGTTGAAAAGCAGAACGTTATTCTCGCCTTTGTTACTGACGGAGCTGACGACATGGCGGTTGCCCAGGTCGATGCCCAGCTTCGTTCAATTCCCGACGTAATCGATGTTGAGTTCGTTTCAAAGGAGGTTGCTTACGAGGAGCAGCTCAGAGAATTCGGCGTTGAAAAGGACCTTTTCAAGGATGTTATTGAAAATCCCTTGCCTGACTCCTACAGAATTTCCGTCGGAAATCTTGAGCAGTTCCAGGTAACACTGCAGAAAATCAAATCGATTGAAAATATCAGTGCCGTCAGGGAAAGCCAGGAGGTTGTAAATCAGATTACAACAATGCAGAAGTCAATCACCGCAATCTGCGTGATTCTTGTTGCCGTGCTCGGTGTGGTTTCAATGCTCATTGTTTCCAATACCATCAAGCTTGCCATGGTTTCCCGTAAGATCGACATTCAGGTTATGAAGAGCGTTGGTGCAACGAGTCTCTTCATTTGCTGGCCCTTCATTATCGAGGGTATTATCATCGGTCTTGTTTCGGGTGCAATTTCACTTGTGCTGACGGTTATCTTTGAACGCTTTGAGGGCGGAGCAATCATGTCGCTTCTTGAAATGTTCGGAAGTAAGTCTGTTCCTATGACCGAATATCTGCCCCTTCTTTCGGGTGCATATATTCTCTTCGGCGTTGTTATCTCTTCAGTAGGCAGTCTTGTTTCAATCAGAAAATACCTCAAAAAAGAAGGTAGTGAAGCAAGCGAGATTTAAGCTTCCTTCACAGACATTTTACAAGGAGTATTACAATGAATTTTAAAAAGATTTTATGTCTGATTCTGTGTCTCTGCTTCGTGTTCGGAGCCGTTAACAATTCGGGCGTCTTTAACACCTCAGCAGTCAGTCAGAGCGATTACGAGGACAAAATTTCCGAAATCGACGACGAGATTGCCGCTTACGAGGAAAAGCTTGCGGCACTTGAATCCGACGCTGCAAAGCAGAAGGAGTACCTTGAAACTCTTGAAGCACAGATTGAAGCCGTTGAATCAAAGGCTGATGAGCTTCGCATTCAGATTTCCGAAATCAACAACGACATTTCGGATCTCACAGCTCAGTACAAGCAGCTGAAAAACGAAATCAATCAGAAAAACAAGAGCATCAATAAGGCAAACATTCTCATTGCAAGAACAGAAAAGCAGATTACCGAAAACAAGGATCTTCTTGCTGCAAAGCTCCGTTCAGCATATATGAACGGCAACGACTCAACACTCAAGATCCTTATGGGCTCGGACAGTCTTGCAACCTTCCTTACAAGGCTTGAAATGATGAAGAGAACCTCTGAAAACGACAAGAAGACCATCGAGTCCTTCAGAAAAAAGGTAACCTACCTCAACAAGGCAAGGGTTAAGCTTGAAGAGGACAAGAAGGCAATTGTCGTAAAGCAGCAGCAGGTTGTTGAAACAAGAGAAAAGTATGTAAGACAGAAGTCTGCTCTTCAGGAGAATCAGAAGAAATATACCGCAACAATTTCGGAAATCGAAACAAAGTATGCAGGTGTTGAAACCTACATCGCTTCACTTGACAAGAACGGCTCTGTTTATCAGAATTACATTGCAAATCTTGAGCAGCAGAAGGCTGATGCAAATGCACAGCTCGAAGAATTCCTCAGCAACTACTACGCCACCTCAACAACAAAGCCTGCAACAACTCTTCCCGTCTATAATCAGGACGATTCAGAGGAAGATTACGGCTACGAGGCTGAACCCGAGCAGGGTAATTCGGGAACCGGCGAAGAGTTTTATCAGACAAGTGATTCATGGGCATGGCCGGTAGGCGGCATTTCCTACTACATCAGCGCCGGCTACTATGATCCCTCCTATGCTGCCTCAATCGGTATGGAGCATCCCGCTATTGACATTACCGGCGGTGCCTTCTACGGTACACCGATTTACGCCGCAAGAGCAGGTACGGTTATCATTTCCGACTATATGGCAAGCGGCTACGGCTACTATGTACTGATTGACCACGGTGACGGCTACACAACACTTTACGGTCATAACTCACAGCTTGTTGTTTCTGTTGGCGAGACCGTTTCAAAGGGACAGGTTATCGCTTACGGCGGAAGCACCGGATTTTCAACTGGTGCCCACCTCCACTTTGAGGTGCGTTACAACGGCTCACCCGTCAACCCGGGCAACTTCTATCCCGGAAAAGTATAATAAAAACCTTTTAGAGGGGCGGAATTTCTGCCCCTCTGATTTTGCTTTATAAAAATCAAGGCTCTGTTCCAATACAGGGTTGATTTAATCAATAACTCAAAAACTGAAAAAATGCAGAGTGCAGAACGAAGGGTCGCTTTGCTCCGATTGTATCCGTATGAGTGTTGCATTCGCTTTTGCTAAGGTGACAGTATTCGAACCAAATAAGGTTTAATGGGGCATATTTTCACCGTAACAGCGTTAAAAAGCCTTGAAAGGCGCGAGCCTTCCTGCGGTTTTTGCCTTGTTACGATAAAAATCTTCTCCCATTAAACTTCGAAGAATCTTAAATGTTCAAGTTGTAGTGCATTTGGGATTTTCTTCGACGAAGCAATACT
>JAZSAM010000091.1:0-13496 GCA_045601905.1 Acutalibacteraceae bacterium
AAGATAACTAAAGGGTTTCTTTCGGTATTTAACTACCAAAGAAACCCTTTAAAACTGTAAAAATCAGCAAAAGCAGGCAAAAACAAGGTTTTTGCGTTTTATGCTATAAACAAACCTCGCCCTCGGAGTACCTTTGTACGCCGTCGGGTAACCCCAAATAAAGCAAAAAGCTTTATTTGAGCTCGGTTTGTTCATTCTGCGCATTTTTTCCTAGCCCCTAAAAAGGGGATGTAAAAAAACGAGTTTTTTACATCCCCTATTTTATTGGTGTGATTACTGATTCTTTGGAGTAATGCCGAGAACCTTAACCTGATTTGCGTACTCGCCCTGGAACTGATTGTGAACCTTGTTGATTGTGTCAAGGTTTGTCATAGCGATTGACTGATAGCCTGCAAGGCTATTTGTGATGAAGTTGTGAGCACCTTCTGTTACGCTGACTGCATAAGCTCTTGCCTGCTCTCTGAGTGCATCACATTCTCTTGAAGCTTCTGCAATCATAGCAGTTGCCTGCTGATTTGCATCGTTCTCGATCTGTGCTGCTTCTTCTCTTGCCATCTTATAGATGTTGCTTTCCTGAACCATAGCAGTTGCCTGCTCTGTTGCACGGGCAACAATGCCTGCTGCATCGTCCTGAGCCTTCTTGATGGTTGTTGAGTAATATTCCTTAGCCTTGTTTACAGTATCGGTTTCTTCCTTGTGAGCAGCTGCAAGAATTGAATCTCTTTCCTTGCCTGCATCGTCAATGATTTCAACCTGTCTTGCAAGGATATCCTTTGCTGCAAGAATTTCTGAAGGAAGCTTGTTCTGGATGTGCTGTGCAAGATGTGTAAGGTCCTCGCCGTTGATAACTCTCTTCTTTCTCGAGAAGAAGTATCTCTTACTGCGTGAAATGATTGACTCAAGCTCAACAACAAGCTGGTCAAAATCCATTTCTCCCCATTTTGCATCTGCTTCTTCGGGGTTGTAGTTACCGAATTCGGAAGCATCCTCGTAATTGTCATACTCCTCGTATTCTTCGTAATCTTCCTCGTATTCTCCCTCGGTTGCTACATCTTCTACACCGAGATCTGTTTCAAGATCGTAATAATTGGACATATTAACCTACCCTTTCTTTATCTTTTCAATAACATCTTTTGAAATTTCCTTTGGAATAAACAGGGATATATCGCCACCAAGCTGACAAACCTGCTTTATCATGCTTGAGCTAAGGAACATATGCTCCGAGCTTGCCGCAAGGAAAACCGTTTCAACCTCTTCATTGAGCTTTTTGTTAATGAGCGCCTGCTGGAATTCGTCCTCAAAGTCAGACATAGCACGCAAGCCCTTAACAATGGCAGTTGCTCCTGTTTTTCTTGCATAATCAGCGAGAAGTCCCATATATGAATCAACGCTGACGTTTGGTAAATCACCGATGCATTTTCTGATGAGATTTTCTCTCTCTTCAACACTGAAGGCATAAGAGCCTGTCTTTCGGTAATTTGTCATAACGACAACTATAATTTTATCGAAAAGCTTCGAGCTTCGTCGGATAATTTCAAGGTGACCGCTTGTAACCGGATCGAATGAGCCGGGATAGATGGCAATTCTTTCCACCGTCAGTCATTCCCTTCCCCGGAAAAACGGTAAACAAAAAGTCCCGTCTTGCCGTATCTGTATTTTTTCATAAGCACGAAGGTCCCTGCCTTTTCAGGCATTGCATCAGCAAACGGAGCCTCACAGATGACCACTCCACCCTCATTCATCACATCAGAAATTTTCTCAAGGGCTCTTTCCATAAGTCCCTTTGAGTAAGGCGGATCGATAATCGCAATGTCGTACCTTTCGGCTCTTCTTGAAAGGAAGGAAATCGCATCACTGTTTACAACAACTGCGCTTTTGTCAAAGCCGGTGGCTTCAAGATTTTTTCTTATCACATCAACCGACTTCTTTGATGCGTCAACAATTACTGCACTTGCCGCACCTCTCGAAAGAGCCTCAATTGCAAGCTGACCGCAGCCGCCGAAAAGATCAAGCACCCTTCTTCCTTCAATTTCAAACTGAATAATGCTGAACATTGCTTCCTTTACAATGTCTGTTGTCGGTCTGACGTCGGTACCCTCAAGAGTCAAAAGCTTTCTGCCTCTGGCACTGCCCGTAATAACTCTCATAAAATACCTCCTTCATTTCCACATAGTTAGACATTATAACGTACAATACATTATCCCACTTTTGAAGAAAAAAAGCAACACTATTTTTCGATTTTCTACCTTTTTACTTAATTTTCCTTGGCAAAATGTTGTTTTTTTGCACCCTGTAACTAATTTTGACTGCTATTTTACCGGTAATAATGCTTTTATCAGTCAAGCTTTGCCTTTGCCTCAGGAGTTTTTCTGCCGTGGTTATAGAGCTTTCGGTTGTCAAGAGCCCACATTCTCTGGGTAAATTCGCCCTCATTGACACCTGCAACTGCTTCATTGATTTCGTAAACCGTTGCATCAAGCTTATCAAGCTGGCTTAAAATTTCAGCCTCAAGGAACATCGGTCTCACCGCTGCACCGAATTCGGGCTCGCCGTGATGGGAAATCACCATATGCTGAAGGAGCATTGCCTTCTCGCTTCTGATACCAAGCTGCTGAGCCTTCTTTTCAATCTGCATTGCGCCCATAATGAGGTGTCCGATAAGCTCACCCTTTACACTGTAGCCCGTAACAAGACCTGCACTGCTTAAATTGAACTCGTCAATCTTGCAAAGGTCGTGCACAATTGCACCGCACATCAGAAGATCCTTGTCAACACTCGGGTAAATTTTACAAACGCCCTCGCAAAGACGGAGAATTGAAAGGGTGTGATAAAGAAGCCCGCCCCTGATTGCGTGATGAAGCTTGAAGGCGGCAGGCCAATGAAGAAGCTCCTGCTCACGGTCCTTTACAAGACCGTAGGTAAGTCTCTGAAGCTCATCATCCTCAACAGAAGCAATGATGTTCATTATCTCGCCGAGCATCATTTCACCGGGATAATCCGCTGTAGGAACAAAGTCGGCAATGTCGATGCTGTCATTTGCGTCAACGTGGCGGATTTTGTCAACACGCAGCTGATCGTTTCCGTTGAACTGTGTCACGCTTCCGCGGATTTTGACAACCTCTCCGGGAGTGTAATCTCCGTGAACAAGCTCACTGTAATCCCAGAGCTTTGCGGGAATTTCGCCTTGCTTGTTGCAAAGCATCATATCAAGATAAGGTGCACCCTTCACGTTCACCTTTTTATCAATAGTTTTAATAAGCCAGAAGCCGTCATTAGCTGCCATAAAGCAAGCCTCCTTTTAACTGAAATTCATAATCATTGATCCTCGGAAATAATCTCAAACAGCTCCCTCAGACGTTCGATTTCGCCCTTAAGATAGAGATAGCCGAAAAGCGACTCAAGGCCCGTTGCTCTGTGATAATCACCCTCGCTTGCATTTTTTGCACGGTGATTTGTGTGAGCATTTCTGCCCCTTTTAAAGATCGTAAGCTCCTTTTCGGTAAGTCTGTCAATTATTTTGTCCATTGCTCTTGACTGTGAAGAAGCCTTGACAAGCTTAGTTGCACTCGAATGAAGTGCATTTACTGGTCTGTTAGCCTGACAGATAAGCTGCTCTCGGACAAACAGATCAAAGACAGTGTCTCCGATAAATGCAAGGGTAAGGGGACTGAGATTTTCCGTATCGCATTCTTTATTATAAAGACGTTCCATTTTTACTCCATAAATTCAAATTCATAATCGTAAATGCTTACAATGTCACCCTCGTTGATGCCCTTTTCACGAAGAGCATCGATGATACCGCTTGAAATAAGCACTCTCTGGAAGTATTGAAGTGACTCATAGTCATCAAGATCGGTACGGCAGATAATCTTGATAAGCCAGGGAGCTTCAACAATGTAAACATCATCCTCGACAGTGATTGTAAAGCCTGTGTTCTGCTTTTTGACAAGCATTTCAAGAGGAATTTCCTCCTTTTCGTATCTGAGCACGGGAGGAAGTGTTGCAAGCCTTGCCGCAACAGCATCAATGACTGTCTTTGTGCCCTCAAGAATAGGTGCGCACATTTCGAAATATTCGTAGCCCTTGTCTTCAATGTACCTTCTGAAGCTTTCTCTCTGCTCATCGGTTGCAAGGTCAATTTTGTTACCTGCAACAATCTGCGGTCTTTCGGCAAGCTCGGGATTGAAGCGTTCAAGCTCAAGGTTGATTTTTTCAAAATCCTCAATAGGGTCTCTGCCTTCACTTCCTGCAACATCAACAATGTGAAGAAGCATTCTGCAACGGTCTACGTGTCTTAAAAAGGCATGACCGAGGCCTACACCTTCGCTTGCACCCTCGATAAGCCCGGGGATGTCGGCGATAACAAACGAGCTGCCCTCTCCCATTGAAACAACGCCGAGAACGGGCGTAATTGTTGTGAAGTGGTAATCGGCAATGATGGGCTTTGCCTGACTTACAACGGAAATGAAGCTTGATTTTCCCACATTCGGGAAGCCGAGAAGACCAACATCGG
Organism: Acutalibacteraceae bacterium; assembly: GCA_045601905.1. GTDB lineage: Bacteria > Bacillota > Clostridia > Oscillospirales > Acutalibacteraceae > UBA6857. The sequence continues at coordinate 4,514 of JAZSAM010000091.1, forward strand.
CAAGAAGCTTAAGCTCAAGAGTAACCTCCCACTCTTCACCGGGAGCACCGCTTTTTGCAAAACGCGGAGTCTGTCTTGTTGCAGTGGAAAAATGGCTGTTACCCCAGCCGCCTTTTCCGCCTTTTGCAGCAACAAAGGGCTCGTCACCCGACATATCCGCCATAATTACTCCGCTTTCAACCTCGCGGATAACCGTTCCTCTGGGGACACGTATCACAAGATCCTCTGCCTTTTTACCGCTTCTTCTTCCGCCTGAGCCGTCCGCTCCGTTAGGTGCCTTGTACTTTCTTTTATACTTGAAATCGGCAAGGGTTGAAAGGTGATCGTCAACAACAAAAACAATGTCTCCGCCCTTTCCGCCGTCACCGCCGTCAGGTCCTCCTGCATTGACAAACTTTTCTCTGTGAAAAGCAACAGCTCCGTTTCCTCCGTCTCCTGCTTTGATTTTTATCGTAGCTTTATCAATAAACATCTTTGCGCCTCCTTTATATGTGGCATAATCAGTTTATTATAACACAAGATGATAAAAATATAAATAGTTTAAGCAAAAAAACTGCCTTGCAGGAGCAGTTAACCCCTTGCAAGGCATCAGAATTTTTATATGATTTTATTTAACTGTTACAAAGACCGGAGCTGTCGGGCTGTAAATCCAGCCTCCGCTTGTTTTTATTGCACTTCTGACGGAAAAAACATAGGTTTTTCCGCTTTTAAGTGATCCGATCTTCAGAGCTTTAGCAGAGGAGTAATTTTTGTAAAGCTTGTACTTTCCGCCGTCAACCTTATAGTAAAGCTGATAAACCTCTGCTCCGTTCACCTTTCCGAAGGTAACGGAAGCTGTTCCCTTCGACGGAGAGCTTGCCTTAATTGATGGCGTTGCAGGTCTTGTTGAAGCAGTATAAGCAATATAGCTGTCACACCAGATTACGCCGCTTTTTGTTTTAACATAAGGCTTTATTGCGTATCTGATCTTTGTTCCGCTTTTCAGACCTCTGAAGGTTGCCGATGTCTTCTTCGTTGAGCCGAGACGCTTCCATCCCTCTGTGGTCTTACGGTAAACTCTGTAGCCCGTTGCGCCCGAAACCTCCGTCCAGGAAAGCCTGATGGCACTGCTGTTATACTTTGCGGTAATCTTTTTGGGCTTCAAGGGCTTTGTTGCCGTTTCAATTGAAGTGTAGGTTTTAGCTTTGACAAGCTTGCCGTTTTCCGTAACATAAGCCTTGACTGCAAAGCTGTATGTCTTTCCGGAAGGACGCTTTGTAAGAGAGAAGCTTCTCTTGGTTGTTGTTGAAAGGCTTTTCCACGAGGTTGAAGGTGTCTTGTAGTAAACCTCATAGCCCGTTGCACCCTTGACAGCTGACCACCTGAGTGTGATTGAGCTTGTCGTCTGCTCGGCAACAATTTTCGAGGTTCTGCCGAGAACGAGCTTTGCAATTGACTTCTGTTCGGTAAGCACCTCACCGCAGGAGGAGCACTTGACGCCGTCTGTAAGTCCCGTTTTAAGGTAAGTCGGTGCGGTTCCGGGAATTGTTACCATAACGTGCTTATGTAAAACCGCCTCGTTTACCTTATAGGATGCAACTCTTCCAAGACTGTCTGCACAAAGCTCCATTGTTTTTCCGTCACTGAAGGTATAGGTAACCATAAAGAAGCCGTCTGCAAACTTATATTTAACGGGATAAGAAACACCTTTTTCATAAAAATAGGTGTTGCGGTAAACATTGTCAGGTATATCAATTCTTACGGTATTTGTTTTCGTGTCGAACTTTTTTGAAAGTGAAATGTCAATACCGTCAATATCAAAGAAATCTATAACACTCTTCTGAATCTCGGTTGAGGTATAAATTCTGTAGCTCTCATGAATTTCCCTCGCCTTACCCTTGTCACTTCCCACAACGGCAAGGAATAAAAGAGCATCGATGTTATCCGACGAAACAAGTCCGCTATAGGCGTCGGCCTTTCCGAAGAAGTTGTAAACCAGCCTTGCTCTTTCTGTCATAGCAGATTCAGCCCAATTCATATTTTTGCAGTAATTGGTGTCAATCACAGCCTCACCGCCGTTTGTTCCGAAGCTGAGACGGTACCCCTCAAGCATTCTCTGAACACTTACTCTGAAATCTCCCAGATTTGTGGTGATGATTGCTTCCTGCTGTGAGCCGAAAGGTAATTCGTTAAAATTACCGTAAACCGTATTAAGAATCGGCGTGGTCTTTTTTGAACCGTCACTTAAAAAGAATTTAAGAGCCGGAAAGCCGTTTTCATCATTGTAAAGCTCAATTTTACTGAGCTTTTCCTCTTTCACTTTTATATCTACGGCAAAATCCGCATCGGAAAAATCTATATAAAGCTCCTCGTCTCCATCACCGATTTCAATGATTCCGTTAAGCTCAACTGTTTTTCCGATTGTGCCGAGACGGCAGGTAACGCTTCCGCTTTCGTAATTCTGAAGAAGCTCTGCTTCCTCTGTTTTTCCGCTGTTGTATTCAACCCTGATCTTACTGCCGTAAAAGTCGAAAAGCTCTCCGACATAATAATCTGTTTTAACGGGATTTTTTGAAAGGGTAACCTTCTTTATGGGATTAGCCTTGACATTGGCAACAAACTTGGTTGAAGCTCCGAGGAAGGAAACAGAAGCAGTCTGCTTTCCGTGGCTCCACTTTTTCTGCGTGTCATAGGTTACTCTGTAGCCGGTTTCCTTTTCAATTTCCTCGACACTGCCCGTCAAAGCAGTTCCGTCCTTATAAAAAACAGTTATTTTATCAGGCTTTGCGTTGTAATAAAAAGCATCATAGTCGTAACCGCCGCCCATAAAATCTCTGCCGTAAAACCCGTCAATACCCTCATACAGAGTAACTCCGTCGACAAGAAGACTTTTTACGGGACTTTCCTTGACTGTTACATAATAGCTTGCATTTACACCCATGTAGCAGGCACGGCACTTGTATCTGCCGATGCTCCAGGGAGCTGTTTCCTGATTGTCATAGACCTCAACGGGATAACCCGTAAGCTCAAAAAAGCTGTCTGCGGTGCCGCTTTTTATGGTCCCGTCCTTGAAATAAACTGTCATTTCTCTTGGCGTGCTGTCATAATAAAAGGCTTTGTCCAGAGAAAGCTCATCATAATATCCGTCGCCCTTGAACAAAAGTGCGACCTCCTTTATGACAATCTTTTCAACGGGAGTTTCCCTGATTTCCACATCATATTCTCCCGTGTATCCGAGGAAAGTGAACTGAGCCTTGTAGCTTCCCTCTTTCCAGGGGCTTTCAGCTGACTGTGAATCGGTAAAGCTTGCACTTTTTCCGAAATATGCCTCAAGGCCGGAGAAGGAATCTGAAAGAGTGTCTCCGTTTTTGAATCTTACCGTAGCCATTGAGGGATAGGCAGTATCGTAACGGAAATAATCAGCCCCGTTTTCCGAAACGACCTCTCCGTCATAATTTTTTATAAGGATAACCTTTTCGACGCTTATGCTTTCGATGTCATCTTCGCTGACAGCATCAGCAGAAAGGCAGGGTACAAAGATAAACAACAGAACAACCATCAAAAACGAAAAAAGCAATTTCGTGTTTTTTATGTTCATCATTATCCTCCTTTCAGCAATCCCGTCCGCTTACGGCATTGCTGTTTATTTTCTGTGGATTTAAAAAGCTGCTGCTTGAGGCAACAGCTTTTTCCGTAAATTTTCGCTTTTTTAAACCTTCTTGATTGTTACAGTTACGGGATCATATCCGCTCTTAGCAACAGTCTTTCCGCTTTCCTTTCTGATTGAACGGATTGCAAGGGAGACCTTTGCACCCGGCTGAATTCCTGTAAGCTTAAGGTCTACGGTGTTTCCGGGCTGAGTTTTCAGAAGCTTCCATGAATCAGTATCGCTGAATCTGTAATAAACCTGATACTCTGTAGCACCGTTTACCTTATCCCACTTAACGGAAATAACATCCTTTCCGTTCTGCTTTGCAGTAACAGCAGGCTTTCCGAGATCTGTTCTTACAGTAATTGTCTTATACTTACCGGTTATGGTCTTATCAGCCTTGAAGTAGGTTTTTACTGCATAGGTATATGATGTATAGGATTTGAGTCCCTTAATGGTGATGCTGTTGCCTGTAACATTCTTATAATGCTTCCAGCCCTTTGTTGTCTTGCGGTAAATTGCATAACCATCTGCATCTGCAACCTTTGACCATTTGAGCTTGATTGTGGCTGAACCCTTTGTCGCTGTAATTTTAGTTGTTGCAGAAGGAGTTGTAGCAGTTGCATGAGACTTATACTTAGGAGCAAAGGAAACCACTGAGCTGTTTCCTGAGACAACCTTAGCATAAGGCTTGATTGCAAAGGTATACTTTGTGCTTTTCTTGAGTCCCTTAAGAACAACCGTACTGCTGGGAATGCTTGCGAGCCTTTTCCAGCTTCCGTTGACCTTCATATAAACTCTGTAGCCTGTAGCACCGTCTACCTTATCCCATGTGAGCGTGATGGTGTCTTCTGTGACGGTTGAGGTAACCTTCTTGGGAGCTTCAAGGTGAACCTGACTGTAAGCTGCCTTCATACCCTTGATTGCGGTTGCACAACCTTCGGGAGCCTTTGCTGCCTGGAAAAGGAGCTTCGGAGTTGATTCAACAAATGCCTTTGATCCCATTTTTGTTACTGTTGAGGGTACAAAGATTTCCTTTACATTGCCCTTTACATAATAAAAAGCATAATCGGCAATTTTGACAAGTGTCTTGGGAAGGACAAGGCGTGATGCCTTTCTTCCTGCAGGATATCTGACGAGAGTTCTCATATTTGCCTTGTAAACGATACCGTCTTCACTTTTATAGGTGGCATTCTTGTCGGCAACGTTGATTTCCTGAAGCATTGAGCAGTTTTCAAGCTTACCGATTGACTTAACACTGTCAGGAAGATTTATAATCTCGAGGCTCTGACAGTACTTGATGTTAAACTTTTCCATTGCACCGGATTTAACTGTTATTTCCTTAAGAGCCGTACAACCGATAAAGGCTTCGGCATTAAAGGATTTTACGGTGCTGGGAATGGTAACCCTTACAATTGTTGAGTTGTTCATCACAATTCCCTTTGCAACGGAAACAACGGGCTTTTTATCAATGTTTTCAGGGATGACGCATTCTTCGCCTTTTCCCGTAAAGCCGACAATCTGAACTGTATTTTTGTCAATTACCTTGTACTGCCAATCGCCCTCCACCTTATAATCAACTGCAGGCTGAGTGGTTGTGGTGGTTGTGGAGCTTTCTGATTCCGTTGTCGGGTCATTTTCGCCTTCTGCAAAAGCTGAAAATGAAAAAACCGAAAGTGTCATCAACAGTGCTAGAATTAATGTTAAAACTCTGACTTTTTTCATAACTTCACCTATGGCTTCTATTTGTTTTTCGAAAAAACAGCCAATTCCTTTCATAATATATATTTCCGATTTTATTATATACTAATTTTATTTCTATAGCAAGTAGCAGCACAATTTTTTTACAGGTTTTTTCATTGACATATAAACAGAAATTCCGGAAGTAATTCGAAGGAACTCTTCCGGATGGGTTTTTGATTTTTCCTTGAAATTATGCTTCAAAGCCGTTCTTCTCTGCCCAGAGCTCGAGAGATTCAACTCCGTAGGAAACCTTTTTGAGCGTGTCAAGAATTCTTATAAAATCCTTGCGCTGGTCCTCGGAAACCTCACCGTCTTCGAGAATTTCAAAAAGTCTGTCATTGGCTTTTTCCATAAAGTGCAGTGATGACAGCAAACGAACTGAAATCTTCTCAAGATCGTCATAAATAAGAGGCTGCTCATCACAACCCAAAGGGCATTCCTTTGTGCAGTAATAATTTCGAAGCTCCGGAGCATCGTAAGCCTCAGCCATAGCCGCAACATCCTCGGGATTGGGACATTTCTGTCCGTTTTCTATTTTAAGAAGGCGCAGACGGTCAACGCAAAGGACATCCTGAGCCGTTTCGAGACTGTTCAGAAGCGGATTTTCCTGCGCTGCTTTTTTTCTTGCCGCCCTGTAAATATTTTCTTCCTTCATAATTTTTTCTCCTCTTTTGTTCATTATTGGTATTTTAACAGAGTTTAAAGAAAAAAGCAATCCCCCCATAACAAAGGAATTTTTCTCACTGTGTGAGAATGTCTTTCGCAAACCGTGCCCTTGTTTTTGCCCTGTGTTTGGGGTATTATTAAGACAAGCTGATCAGCAAATCTGAAGACAGGTGATAACAATGACAATTTATCTTGGTGAAAATTTAAAAAAATTAAGGCTAAAAAAAGAGCTGACTCAGGAGACTCTGGCTGACTTTCTTGGTGTAAGCTTTCAGAGCATAAGCCGTTGGGAACGCGGTGAAAGCTTTCCCGACATTACGATGTTGCCTGTAATTGCAGGATTTTTCGATGTGAGTGTCGACGAGCTGCTTGGGGTGAACAAAGCAGAGAATGAGGAAGAGCTGAAAAAGCTGATAAAGGAGCACGATAATCTGAGGGATAAAAAGCTGATACTCGAAGCGCTTAACCGTATGCGCGAACAATTCCCTTCGGATTTTCGTGTACAGTTAAGATATATGGGCTATCTGACCTTTTACGATTGGGATAACCTTGAGAAAAACTCAACTGAAATTAAATCTATATACGAAAATATCCAAAAGCACTGTACAAACGATGCCATCCGTATCTGTGCAAAAAGAACTTACATTGACCTTCTGAATCAGCTTTCCTGCAAGAAAAATCCGAATATTACCTTCAGCGACTTCGAGAGCCTTATAAGGGAGCTTCCGAGAATACGGGACACCCGGGAAATGTACTGCTTCAGCTACAGAATGCACAAGCATCCCGATGCCGACGAAATAATTCAGGATGTAATAGAAGAGATGATATCCGCTTTTTATGACCTTTTTTCCTCCTACTATTTCCGAAGTGACAAATTTTCACGTGAATACCGGATAGAGATAGTTGAAAAAACAACGGATTTCTTCAATTATGTTTATAACGACGGCAATTACAGCAAAATGTGGCGGGTTGTTATGAACTGCTGTTACGGCCTTCTCGGTTGGCACTATCATCAGCAAGGTGACGACGAAAAGGCTTTATATAATTTAAAGAAAAGTGCCGAACTAGCTGTTAAATTTGATAATCTCGAAAGGATTTCCACGCTTCATTCCACACTTTTTGAAGGAAAAAACTTTGACAAGCAAACGCTCGGAAGCAATTTTGTTGCAAAAAGCTGGATGAAAGAAAACATCTGCAAGCATTATCCTCTTTCTGATGAATTTAAGGCAAGAACGGAGTTTAAAAAGATAAGTGAGATGCTTGATTAAAGAAATTATGCCTATATAACTGAACAAAAAACGCTAGTATAGTCACGGTTCGCGATATGGCTTTTATACTGCAAACGAGTATAATTAAGTCATAAGCTTCAGAAATAAATGAAAGGATTGTTGATATGACAAATACATTATCTGACAATTTAAAGAAATTCAGACAACAGAAAAAATATACACAGGAGCAGGTTGCAGATATTTTAGGAGTAAGTTCACACACGGTTTCACGTTGGGAGTGCAACACTACATTACCCGACGTTACGCTTCTACCGGAAATTGCCAGACTTTACTGTGTTTCTATTGATGATTTATTTAAAGAGCACTCTGTTGCTTATGATAATTACGCCCAAAGATTAGCATCAGTTTTTGAAGCTACACATAACCCCGAAGATTTCATACGTGCAGATTCGGAATTTAAAAAGCTACTGAAAAACAACGGACTGACAACTACGGATATGTGGAGTTATGGCATAATTCATTATTTTATGATGAACTACTCAATAGAGAAAGCCTTATATTGGTTCGATAAGGTTTTATATCAAGGCAAAGAGTCCGACGAATTCGCTTATTTTAAAACCCGTATTCAAAAAATGAAGCTTTTATCACAGCTCGGTAAAAACAAAGAAAACATTGAGGAACAAAAAAGAAATGTAGAAAATAATCCTGACGATGTTCATGAATACTGCCTTCTTATCAGCGCATACATTTATGCTGACCGCAACAAAGACGCCTATGAACTATTTCAAAAATCAATTAAGAAATTTCCTGATAAATGGGAGCTGTATATTCACGGCGGTGATGTTTGTGAAAGACTAAAAAATTATGATGAAGCCTTTAAATACTGGGACAAAGCAGAAGAACTCGGAACAAATTTTCTTGATGGAAAATTTTCAAAAGCCGCCTGCTATGAGGACCTTGGCAACTATGAAAATGCTTACAAAACCTGGTGTGAAATTGCCGAAGAGTTAATATCTAAAGGATATGATGTAGAAGCTGAAATGCCAAAAGCACAAGCAAAAATATGTTTCGAAAAACTAACTAAATAAACTGAGCCCCGTCAGAAGCGACACATTGCTATCTACGGGGCTGATTTTAAATAAAAAAGACTGCTTTTTCAAGCAGTCTCGTTTGTACCTTCAAAACTAAACAAAGGAAGCAGAAGTAAGAGGATTTGTAGTATCCTGTTGAACCAAGGATTTGGTCAAGCCCTCGACCTATTAGTATTGCCAAGCTGAACATATCACTATGCTTACACACGCAACCTATCAACCTCGTAGTCTACAAGGGGTCTTACTCGTAAAACGATGGGATATCTAATCTTGGAGACGGTTTCACGCTTAGATGCTTTCAGCGTTTATCCGATTGCACTTAGCTGCCCAGCTGTGCCACTGGCGTGACAACTGGTGCACCAGAGGTGCACCCATCCCGGTCCTCTCGTACTAAGGACAGCGCTCCTCAAATATCCTGCGCCCACGACAGATAGGGACCGAACTGTCTCGCGACGTTCTGAACCCAGCTCGCGTACCACTTTAATCGGCGAACAGCCGAACCCTTGGGACCGAATTCAGCCCCAGGATGTGATGAGCCGACATCGAGGTGCCAAACCTCCCCGTCGATGTGGACTCTTGGGGGAGATCAGCCTGTTATCCCCAGGGTAGCTTTTATCCGTTGAGCG
>JAZSAM010000092.1:0-24404 GCA_045601905.1 Acutalibacteraceae bacterium
GTTCCATTTTATCTGTTTCCTTCCATGGCATAATGACCACCTCTTTCGTGTCCATTATACCTGAAGGCTTACCGATGTGCTGAACCTGGGCTTACCTATCTGCTGAGCCTTTCTACTTACCGATGTGCTGAACCCGTACCGGCAGGTTAGGCTTATGTTTTAAATTTTGTTCCGCAGATATAGTTCGTGTGTAAAGGTAAGAGCAGATTTTTTCTCCCCCTGAAAGGGGAGATGTCAGCGAAGCTGACAGAGGGGTTTATAATTCGGCGCAGCCCATCAATTCTGCATTCTGCACTCTGCATTCTGCATTAAAGAAACGCCCCGAAGGGCGTTTCTTAATAGTAGTATCCGTAATCATAACCATAATCGCTGTCATACTCGCCGTAGTATTCCTCTTCAACATCCTCGGGAACGGTTACGGGCTCGTTTTCGTTCTGCTTTTTGTAGATGAAATCCCTGATGATACGCTTGTTTGCCTCAAGGTTTACGAAAATAACCGATGCTCCGTCGGCTTCACCGTACTTCCATGCACCTTCGGCGGGAATGGGCTGCTGAACAATGTCGTATCTCAAAAAGCTCAGTGCCGCGCCTGCTCCGAGAGAGAGAAGCTCTGCCTGGGGGATGTCCGTTGAAATGTTGGGAACAACCTGTCTGAGAATGTCTGTGAGGGTGATAAGGTCAGTTGAAGCGACCTTTTTAACGACTGCCTTGATAACCTTTCTCTGTCTTTCTGTGCGGTGGAAATCGTCGTCGAGGTACCTGATTCTGCAGTACCAGAGCGCCGCACCGCCTGTAAAGGTGTTTGTGCCGACCTTGACATTGGGGATTTTGACCGTTTCGGTCATGTACTCAACCTCGTTTTCCGTAACTCCGTCAACGGTGAGACCTCCGAGAAGGTCGATAAGCTGAGTGAAGAGGCTGAAGTTTACGATGACGTAGTTGTCAATGTCAATTCCGAAGTTGTATTCGATGGTGTCCATTGTAAGCTGGGGGCCTCCGTAGCTGAAGGCGGCGTTGAGCTTGTCGTTGTAATCCTCACCGGGAATGTAAACATAGCTGTCACGAAGGAATGAGGTAAGCTTTATCTGTCTGTTCTTCTTGTCAATGGAAAAGAGAATCATTGAGTCTGAACGCTGACCGACTGTGCCGTCGTAATCTCTTGCGTCACTGCCGATGATGAGAATGTTTTTTACTGAATTGCTGCTGTAAAGCTCGCTTTCATCAACATAGGCGTTTTTAGTGATTGAGTCGTCGTAGTTGATTTCGCCGAGAAGTGAATAACCGTAGCCGAAAGCTCCGATAATAAGAGCGAAGAAGAGAAGGAAAACGCCAACGGCAATTTTTCCGCCGACACCGCTTTTTTTCTTCCTTTTCTGAGCAACGGGCTCGCTCTTAGGCTGCCTTGACGGCGGTGGGGGAGGAGCCTTACGGGGTGTGGAGGTCACATCGTGCCGAAGGGGTGTATCGTCTGTGATTCTGCTTCCCGTCGGCACTCTTGACTGAGGCGGTGTAGGAATGTCGGAACGTCTTCTTCCCTTGGGAGTTCTGTCAATTTCTGTGCTTCTGTTGTAATCCTCTTCGGAAATGTTTACACGGAAATTCTTTTTCGGTGGGGGAGTCGGCGGATTCTTTGTGCGTTTTTTCAGTGAGGGGTTAGCATCTATATCGTCAAAATCGCTTTCGGTAAAGCGGTCGGAATCAGGCTTTTTCTCCTTGCCGTTACGGCGACCTTTTTTGTCGGTAAAATAAATATCGTCCATATCGTCCTCCGTAATTTTTCATATTTGTCCCTACATTATAACATAATTTTTCTGTTATAACAAGCCTTGCCCTATCTTTTTTTATCAAAGCCTTTGACATTTGGATGTATTTATTGTAAAATAGCTTTTGTGAGTGAGCCGGGCAGTTGCGGGTTTCATTTTGAAACGTGAGGAAAGTCCGAGCTTCATACAGCAGGGTAACGGTTAACGACCGCCGAGGGCGACCTTAGGGAAAGTGCAACAGAAATAAACCGCCGTAATACGGTAAGGATGGAAAGGCGAGGTAAGAGCTCACCGGCACACAGGAAACTGTGTGGCCATGTAAACCCTACCCGAAGCAACACCGACAGGATATGATACGTCAGCTGGGCGAAAACCGACGGGTGGCTTGAGCCATGGAGCAATCTCTGGCCTAGATAGATAATTGCCTTAAAAGACAGAACTCGGCTTACAGGCTCACTCATTACAATAAAGAAAAGTGCCTGAGGTTGCTTCAGGCACTTATTTTAAAAGAGTATATTTACCGTTCCTGACAAGGAAAACGGTGCAGGGCTTGTGAAGCTCCTTGCATTTGTTTATTACATAGCCCGTACCGTGGCTTTTGCCGTCCCAGAAGACGAAAAGCTCATCAGACATTTTTATTATGATGTCGTTTCGCTTAAGGGGTGCGCGTTTGCCGTAAAGGTTATATTCGGGAAGAATTTCAAGAACGGGAATGTGGTGAAGCAGGGCGTAATCACGGGCTGAGGTGTCGATTCCCTTTGCTCCGCCGGTTATGATTTTTTCGATTCCCTCGGGCATAAGCTCTTCGGGGATGGAAAAATCGATGCTTCTTGAGCCTGCGATTCCGAGTATCATAAAATCCCTCCTTCCGGAAATTCTGCCCGACAATAATATCACAAACTGACGGTAAAAACAATAGAAAGATTTCATTTTCGTTTTATAATTATTACAGAAAGGGTGAGTGCAGATGTTTGAAATCAAAAGGCTGACGGAAAACACATGGTATTATCAGGCATATACAAATGTTGGTATTCACCGTATAAATGAAAAAGAGGTTGTGCTGATTGATGCCTGCGACCATCCGAGGATGGTGAAGGGTCTCGACAGACTTCTTTGTGAAATGGGACTTACCGTAAACACGGTCATTGACACTCACGGCCACATTGACCACATCTGCGGAAACAAATACTTCAAGGAAAAGTACGCAAGCAGAATCCTCTGCTCAAGGGATGAGCTTCCCTTTGTGCTGATGCCTGACCTCAGTCCTAAGTTTTATAATGTGGGACTTTCCGTGGACAGACTGAGAAGTCCCTTTTTCAATACCGAATCCGTTGATGCCGAGGTTATCACACCGGACAATCTGCCCGAGGGCTTTGAGGTGATTGAGCTTCCCGGTCACAGCTTCGGAATGATCGGTGTGCGCACACCTGACGATGTGGTTTTCCTTTCCGATGCAGTGCTTTCCGAGTTTACCTGGGAAAGCCACAGACTACCCTTTTTCCACGATGTGAACAAGTCATTTGAAACCTTTGAAATGCTCCGGAATCTCAAGGCGAAGCTTTTTCTTCCTTCTCATTGCGGCGTCATTGAGGATATAAGCAGTCTTGCTTCTTATAATCTTGAAAGGCTCAGGGAGAAAAAGAGGATGGTTTATGAGCTTTGTGAGAATCAGAGCTTTGAAGGTCTCTTTGAGCTGATTGTTGCTGACCAGGAATTAGATATGAGAATGCATAAGTACAATATGTATGCGGCAATGGTTAGAAATCTGCTCCAGGCTCTTATTGAAAGGGACAAAATCTACACCGCCTGGGAAAACGGCAGGGTGGTTTATCATACTAAGTAGTAGTGAGTAGTAAGTAGTAAGGGCCAAGGGCGCTGCGTTGCGGTGCAGCAGTAAGCAGTCAATCGAGGATGAAATAATTTTTCTCTTTATTGTATTGAAAACCGACTGAATCAAGTATACAACATAAAATATTGAAAGCGACTTTTTCGGGAATTTGAAATTTTTTTGAAAAAGTTGCTTTTTTCTATTGACATTTTTTAGCAATTGAGGTATATTTGTGACAGTGGTTAGCACTCGCGGATACAGAGTGCTAAAACATAGCAGACTAACCCGGGAGGTGAAAGCATGGAGCTTGGCAAGAGAAAAGAGATGATTCTTTCGGCAATTGTTGAGCAGTACATCAAATCAGGTGAACCCATCGGTTCAAAGTTTCTTATGGAGGCTCTGCCGATTTCAGTTTCCTCGGCAACAATCCGTAACGAAATGAGCGAGCTTCATGAAATGGGCTTACTTGAACAGCCTCACACCTCAGCGGGAAGAATTCCCTCTCAGGCAGGCTACAGATACTATATAGATAACCTGATGAGCACAAGTGAGCTTTCCGAAAACGAAAGAGAGCTTATCAGAAACGAGCTTGAGCGTTACACGGGAAGCCCCGATAAGCTGCTTGAAAAGGCAGGGGAGATGCTTGCAAGGCTGACGGGCTGTGCCGCAGTTGCCACAACTCCAACCGATGAGGGCGCAGTAATCAAGCACATTGAGATTATGCCTGTGGGAACAAGAATTGCAATGATCGTTATGATGACCTCCTCGGGAATCATCAAAAACGGAATCTGCAAGGTTGAAACGGAAATCACCCGTGATATGATCGATTGCTTTTACAGTATTGTCAATGAGTGCTTCATCGGAAGACCCGTAAGCGACGTCGGAACGGTTATGATCCAGACGTTAGTTGCTTCCCTTGGCTCAAATGCACTTTCTATGTCACCGCTTTTCGTTGTGCTTGCCGACATTGCCAATCAGGCACTTCAGGCTGAAATCAGGCTCGAGGGTGAGCAGAATCTTCTCCACCACAGAGAATTCGGCAACAACGCCTATGAGATGATGCAGTTCTTCGATGAAAAGGAAAAGCTTGAAAGGGCACTTTCAAGCTCGAAAAATCCCCTTGAGGTTATCATCGGCAAGGAGAATATGTACCGTCAGCTTGAAAACTCAAGCATGATCATTTCCCGTTACTCAATCAAGGGACACGACGGCGGTGTAATCGGCATCATCGGTCCGACAAGAATTAATTATGCAAAGCTTATTCCGAGTATAGAATATCTCACGGATCTTGTAAGTAAAATGCTTACGGATACCTTTGAGGATTAATATAAAAGAAACTTCGCAAGGAGGTAACTTATAATGGCGAAAACAAAAAAGGAAGAGCCTCAGCAGGAAGAAGTAAAGGTTGAAGCTGAAGCAGCCGAAGAGGCTGTTGATGAAGCTGCTGAAAAAATCTCTTCTCTTGAAAAGGAGCTTGCCGCTTCAAAGGAGGCTCACATCAGAACTCTTGCAGAGTACGACAACTACAGAAAGCGCTCCACCAAGGAAAAGGAAGGCATTTACACCGATGCCAAGGCAGTCTGTATGACAGAGCTTCTCGGAGTGATTGACAACTTTGAAAGAGCGCTCAGCGTAACGGATTCGGATTTCGAAAGCTACAAAAAGGGCACCGAAATGATTTACACAAATCTGATGGAAACCTTTAAAAAGCTTGGTGTTGAAGCCTTCGGTGAGGAGGGAGAGGAGTTCGATCCCAACTTCCACAACGGCGTAATGCACATCGACGATCCCGAAAAAGGAGAAAACGTCATCGCAGAGGTTTTCTCAAAGGGCTACAAGCTCGGCGACAGGGTTTTACGACCTGCAATGGTTAAGGTAGCTAACTGAATTCAGAATGCAGAATTCAGAATTGCGGTCGCGGATAAGAGAGAAGCTTTTTGAAGCGGAGTATCCGCAAATTAAAGTTTGATATAAATGTAAATGTGAAGATTATAAAATCTCCCGTGGGAGATGTCTGCATAGCAGACAGAGGGCAATAAAATGCGGCGCAGCCCATTAATTCTGCACTCAGCACTCTTCATTCTGCATTTATTGAATAATGATAAATTAAACAACGATATTTACAAATTTTGGAGGTAATTATTATGGCAAAGATTATCGGTATTGACTTAGGTACAACAAACTCATGCGTGGCAGTTATCGAGGGCGGCGAGCCCGTTGTTATTGCTAACGCAGAAGGCGCAAGAACAACTCCTTCCGTTGTTGCTTTCTCAAAGACCGGCGAAAGAATGGTAGGTCAGGTTGCAAAGCGTCAGGCAGTTACAAACCCCGACAGAACAATCGCTTCAATCAAGCGTCAGATGGGCTCAAACTACCACGTTGCAATTGACGGCAAGAACTACACTCCCCAGGAAATTTCAGCAATGATCCTTCAGAAGCTCAAGAGCGATGCAGAAGCATACCTCGGTGACAAGGTAACAGAGGCTGTTATCACAGTTCCCGCTTACTTCACCGATGCTCAGCGTCAGGCAACAAAGGACGCAGGTAAGATTGCAGGTCTCGATGTAAAGAGAATCATCAACGAGCCCACAGCAGCAGCTCTTGCTTACGGTATCGACAAGGAAAACGACCAGAAGGTTATGGTTTACGACCTTGGCGGCGGTACCTTCGACGTTTCCATTATTGAAATGGGTGACGGCGTTCAGGAGGTTCTTGCAACTGCAGGTAACAACCGTCTCGGCGGTGACGACTTCGACCAGAGAATCATCGACTGGCTTGTTGCAGGCTTCAAGGCAGAGCAGGGTGTTGACCTTCGCACAGACAAGATGGCAATGCAGAGACTCAAGGAGGCAGCAGAAAAGGCAAAGATTGAGCTTTCAGGCGTTACAACCTCAGCAATCTCACTTCCTTACATCACAGCGGATGCAACAGGCCCCAAGCATCTCGAAACAACTCTTTCAAGAGCAAAGTTCAATGAGCTTACCGCAGATCTTGTTGAAGCAACAATGGGCCCTGTTCGTCAGGCAATGAGCGACTCAGGTCTCAACGCTTCCGAAATCGACAAGGTGCTTATGGTCGGCGGTTCATCAAGAATCCCCGCAGTAAGCGATGCAATCAAGAAGTTCATCGGTAAGGAGCCCTTCAAGGGCATCAACCCCGACGAATGTGTTGCAATCGGTGCAGCACTTCAGGGCGGTGTTCTCGGCGGCGACGTCAAGGGACTTCTCCTTCTCGACGTTACACCTCTTTCACTCGGTATCGAGACAATGGGCGGTGTAAATACAAAGGTTATCGAAAGAAATACAACAATCCCCACAAAGAAGAGCCAGATCTTCTCAACTGCAGCAGATAATCAGCCTTCAGTAGAGGTTCACGTTCTCCAGGGTGAAAGAGAATTCGCAAGAGACAACAAGACTCTCGGTGTGTTCAGCCTTGACGGCATTATGCCTGCACGCCGTGGCGTTCCTCAGATCGAGGTTACCTTTGACATTGACGCAAACGGTATCGTTCACGTTTCAGCAAAGGATCTCGGCACCGGTAAGGAGCAGTCAATCTCAATCACAGCTTCCACAAACATGAGCAAGGAAGACATTGAAAAGGCTGTCAGAGAAGCAGAGCAGTTTGCTCAGGAAGACAAGCAGAGAAGAGAAGAGGTTGACACAAGAAACGAAGCAGACCAGATGGTTTACCAGTGTGAAAAGATTCTCTCCGAGGAAGCTGCAGCAGCCCTTTCACAGGAGGACAAGGACGAAATCCAGTCAAAGATCGACTCTCTCAAGAATGCACTCAAGGGTGACGACATCAACCTCATCAAGAATGAGAAGGAAGCTCTCACTCAGGCTTTCTACAAGCTTTCCGAGAAGATGTATCAGCAGGCTAATCCCCAGGGCGGTGCTCAGGGCTTCAACCCCAATGATTTTGCAGGCGCTCAGGGCGGCTTCAATCCTGACGGTTTCAATCAGGGCGGTGCAAGCGACGGCTACACCGATGCAGGCTATACAGATGCTAATTTTACAGATGCAAACTGATAGCTGACTGTATCAGGTACAGAAAACAAATTCAAAGGGACACGGCTTTTCGGTCGTGTCCTTGATGAGGTATTATAAATGGCAGAAAATAAACGCGATTATTATGAAGTCCTCGGTGTCAGCAAGGGCGCTTCCGATGACGAAATCAAAAAGGCTTACCGCAAGGTTGCAAAGCAGTACCATCCTGACCTTAATCCCGGTGATGCCACGGCTGAAGCAAAGTTCAAGGAAGCCAACGAGGCTTACGAGGTGCTTTCCGACAGCGACAAAAAGGCACGTTACGACCAGTACGGTCACGCAGGTGTTGATCCCAACTTCGGAGCAGGCGGCTTCGGCGGAGGCTTTGGCGGCTTCGGCGGTGATTTCGATCTCGGTGACATCCTCGGCAGTATGTTCGGCGGAGGCTTTGGCGGCTTTGGCGGCTTCGGAGGAGGCAGACAGAATCCCAACGCACCGAGAAAGGGAGCCACAATCCAGGCAAACCTTACAATTTCCTTTGAAGAGGCGGCAAAGGGCTGCAAGAAAAAGGTTAATATCACTAAGGTTGAAAAGTGCGAGGAGTGTGGCGGTAACGGCTGTGCAAAGGGCTCAAGCCCCGTAACCTGTCAGACCTGCGGCGGCAGAGGTCAGGTCAATGTTCAGCAGAGAACGCCCTTCGGTGTGATGAGCACAACAAAGCAGTGTACTGCCTGCGGCGGTAAGGGTAAAACCATCCCCAATCCCTGCCCGAAGTGTAAGGGCTCGGGTGCGGTTGCAAAGCCTCAGACTGTTGAAATTGACATCCCTGCAGGTATCGATGACAGACAGGCACTCAATGTCCGCGGCGGCGGTAATCCCGGTGTCAACGGCGGTCCTATGGGTGACCTGAGAGTTAACATAAATGTCCGTCCTCATCCCTTCTTTGAAAGAGAAGGCTTTGATGTCAAGTGTGAGGTCAACGTAACCTATGCCCAGGCGGCACTCGGTGACACTCTTTATATCCCGACTCTCGACGGAAAGGTCAAGTACGAGCTTCCTGCAGGAACACAGCCCGGTGATATTTTCCGCTTCAGAGGCAGAGGTATCAGTCAGCTCAACGGCAGAGGCAAGGGTGACCAGTTTGTCAGAATCGTTGTTGAGGTTCCGAAAAATCTCACCTCAAAGCAGAAGGAGCTCCTTAAGGAGTTTGACAGCACTCTTACAAACAAGCCGAAGAACAACATTGATGACGGCAGTACAATCGGTGAGGAAAAGCGCAGCTTTTTTGATAGGTTTAAGTAAAAGTAGTTAGTAATGAGTAGTAAGTAGTAAGGACGCGGGTAAGACTGTGTCCTTGCTTTTTTTGTTTGTTTCCGCGCAGAAAATTCAGTATGACTGTTTTTTTATTTTTCAGACCACTTATCCCTCACTACTTACTACTTACTACTTACTACTCACTACTTACTACTCCATATCATATTCCCCACACCCCGACACATATACTTTTAGAAAAAAGGACAAGGGGTGCTGCCTATGATGAACTATGTTTTTCCCGTGCTGATAGCCTTTTCTTTTGTGTGTGCGGTGGTTACGGGACGGATGAATGAGCTTTCAGCCTCGGTGGTTGAAGGGGGGAGCAATGCAGTCGAATTGCTTTTACGACTTGTTTCAATGCTTTGTCTCTGGGGCGGTGTGATGGAAATTGCCGACAGGGCGGGAGTAACCAAGGGCATTTCAAAAATGCTTTCACCCGTGATGAAGCTGATTTTTCCGCGACTTCGGAAGGAAAAGGATGCACTTGAAGCAATTTCAATGAATGTGACGGCCAACATCCTCGGTCTCGGCAATGCGGCAACACCTCTGGGCCTTGAGGCGATGCGACGGCTTCAGAGCATCAATCCCGACATTTCGGTTGCAAGCGACGAGATGGTAGTTTTTGTTGTTATGAATACTGCCGCAATGCACATCATTCCCACAACCGTTGCCACCTTAAGAGGTCAGTACGGCTCGGTAAGTCCCATGTCGATTCTGCCCGCATCCTTTCTGACAAGCTTTTGTGCTCTTGCAGCTGCAATTGTTGCGGCAAAGGTCGGAAACAAGTTAAGGGGTGTTTTCGATGCTTGATGCACTTTCTTACTGGGTTTTACCGCTTAGCGTTGTCGGTACGGTCATTTTCGGTCTTTTAAAAAAGGTTAAGGTTTTTGACTGCTTTACCGAGGGCGCCAAAAAGGGGCTTATGACAGTTTATGAGCTTCTGCCGTCAATTACGGGACTCGTAGTTGCCGTCACAATGCTCAAGGCAAGCGGAGCACTAGTCATACTTGCCGATGTGTTTTCGCCTGCTGCAGATTTGCTGAACATACCCTCCGAGGTTATACCGATGGCACTTATAAGCCCCGTTTCGGGCGGAGGGTCAATGAGTTTTTTTGAGCAGGTGATCAAGGAACACGGACCGGATTCCTTTCTCGGTCAGGTTGCTTCGGTGCTGATGGGCTCGACGGACACCACGCTTTATGCCGTTACGGTTTATTATTCCGCCGTTGGAATAAAGAGAACAAGGCACACGCTTTATGCAGGGCTTATAGCTGATTTTACCTGCTTTTTGCTTGCCTCTTTTTTCGTAAGGCTCACCCTTTACTGATGAAAAGGTTACAAACTTGCAATTTTTTAAAATATGTGGTACAATATATGGTACAGTCGTTAAAAAATGACCTCTACGGTTGGTTTGAATGAGAAAAGGAGTAACTTATGTTTAAAAGATGTTTAAGCTTATTTCTTGTGTTTCTGATGGTTTTTGGTATGTTCAGTGCTTCACTTGTAAGCGTTTCTGCCGCCGATGACACAATGAAAAAGCTTACGGCACTTGCCAAAAAATTTCCCGACGGAAAATACTGGAATCACCCTGCCGGAACAAAAAACAATCCCGACAGTGTAACAAGCACCCCTTGTACACATCACGGCTCCTGCAGCTGGGACGGCAGCTGCGGATGTAATGCCTTCAATATGGCAATTCAGTGTATGGGCTTTGCAGAAAAGGCTTCCTATGATATTACGGGAGTCAACCCCGATAAATATATCGACAGCTATTCTCTTGACGTTTCAAAGCTTCGTGTGGGTGACATTATCCGCTACAACGGACACTCTGTCTGCGTTGTAGGCGTAAAGGGTGATAACATTGCCGTTGTTCACGCCAATTACGATTGGAGATGCGGTATCAGCTGGGATGTTTACAACAAAAGTCATTTCTACGGTATAGAATATATCAGCCATCTTGCAGGAAACGAGATGAAAAACACGGATCTTGCTTTCTTCGATGATATCTTCGGAACAAATACGGATGTGCCTGAAGCTCCCACAGAGCCCGATGAGCCTGATGTTCCTGTTGAACCCGATGAGCCTGATGAGCCGGAGAATCCGTCGGAAAAGCCTGATGAAAAGGATGAAATCTGGCAGATGGAGGATGACGGCAACCTCAACATCAGAGACAGTATGGATGCTCAAAAGGGTGAGGTAATCAGTCAGATTCCTGCCGGCGCAAAATTCAATGTTTACGAAAAGAAGGATGACGGAACCTACCTCTGGGCAAGGGTTAAATACGGCAAAACAGAGGGCTACAGTGTACTCAATTACGCAAAGCACATTTCAGGTGATTATGAGACACCCGAGCTTGAGAAGCTTAAAAGCTCCTACACTGAGGGCTCGGAAATTTCACTTAAATGGAAGTCAGTAAGCGGTGCAAAGAAGTACGCCGTTTCACTTTATAACGAAAACAAGAAGCTTATCAAGGAATATACGAGCAAGAAGAATTCCTATACAATAGAAAATATTGCAGTAGGCAAATATTATGTGAAAATCACTGCATTGAACTCAAAGGCTTCCTCATGGGAAGCAGACGGCGAGCGTGAGAGCTTCACCGTAAAGAAATTTGTTCCCCTTAAAAAGCTTTCCTTAAAGGAAAAAGCATCAGTTGTTGCAGGGGATACCATCACACTTGATGTTACCTTTAATCCTTCCGATGCCACCAACCAAAAGGTGAAGTGGAGCTCCTCGGACAAAACTGTTGCAACAGTTGACAGTGAGGGACGAATCACTGCCCTCAAGCCCGGAAGAGTTACAATCAAATGCACAAGCGAGGAGAACAGTAAGCTTACAGCATCCTGCGTTGTTACGGTGAAGCCCGTGACTGTTGTTGCAAAGCAGGTCAAAAAGGGGACTACCGTAAGCTCAATAGGACTTAAGTGGGAAAAGAGCAAGGGTGCAACAGGTTACATCCTTTACCGCTACAACGAATCACAGAAGAAGTTCAAAAAGGTCGCAGAGCTTACCGGAACAAGCTACACCGACAAGAAGCTTACATCAGGTAAGAGCTACACATACGCCGTAAAGGCTTTTGTGAAGGTCGGCGATGAAAAAATAGTTTCTTCCTACGAGGAGATAACTGCAAAAACAGTCACTTCTGCTGTTAAAAACCTCCGACAGACCGGCGCAGATACGGGCAGAGTGAGAATCCAATGGGACAAGAAGGCAAATGCCGACGCGTACAATGTGTATAAGTACAATGCCAAAACAAAGAAATTTGAAAAGATAGCAACAACGAAATCAACTGTCTTTATCGATGAGGACAAGACCTACACCAAGGTTTACTACAGAGTTGCCGCTATTGTAAAGACAAGTGACGGCAATGTCAGAAGTAACGTTTCATCTAAGCTGACGGCAATTACGGGACTTGAAAAGCCCGAGGTCGAAAAGAAACAGTCAGGCACCTCAAAGGTAAAGCTTTCCTGGAGTAAGGTAACGGGCGCAACCCATTACCAGGTGTTCAAGGTCGTTGACGGCAAAACGGTGCTTCTTAAAACATTGACCGCCGATAAGCTCAGCTATACCGACAAAAATCTTGAAGCCGGCAAAACCTATACCTACTATGTCCGTTCTGCAAGAAACCACAGCAAGGATGTGAAGCTTTATTCGGACAGAGTAGAGGTTAAGGTGACAGTATTCGAACCAAATAAGGTTTAATGGGGCATATTTTCACCGTAACTGCGTTAAAAAGCCTTGAAAGGCGCGAGCCTTCCTGCGGTTTTTGCCTTGTTACGATAAAAATCTTCTCCCATTAAACTTCGAAGAATCTTAAATGTTCAAGTTGTAGTGCATTTGGGATTTTCTTCGACGAAGCAATACTCGCGTATTGCGAGGAGAAAAAATTTCAAAGGTGCTGCAAATCGTATATTTAAGACTTATTGGGTTCGATTGCTGTCACCTTAAGGTGAAGATGAGCAGCAGTAAGTAGTCAGTAGTCAGGACGCGGGTAACCGTTGTCCTGACTTTTTGTGTGTAGGTTACACCCTCGGCCCTCAAACCTCGGCCCTCCCTTACTACTTACTACTCACTACTTACTACTTTTATCACAAATTTGTTCAACTTTCCCACAAAATTCCAACTAACCGTATAACAATATAAGCAAGTATACAATCTTTGAAAACTGTCAATAATGAAACATAAAAACGGCTTGACAAATTTGACAAACTGTTATATAATCCCAAAGTGTGCGATTATGCGTACATAGATTTTTTAAGAAAGGAGATGCTACGATTGCCTACCTTTAACCAGTTAGTTCGTAACGGTAGAGAAACACTCGTAAAGAAGCCGAAGGCACCTGCTCTTCTCAAAGGCCTCAACTCAAAGAAGAATGTTATGACAGACCATAACTCTCCTCAGAAGCGTGGCGTTTGCACAGCAGTTAAGACAGCTACACCGAAGAAGCCGAACTCAGCTCTTCGTAAGATCGCAAGAGTTCGTCTTACAAACGGAATCGAAGTTTCAGCTTACATTCCCGGCGTAGGTCACAACCTTCAGGAGCACAGCGTTGTTCTCATCCGTGGCGGCCGTGTTAAGGACCTTCCCGGTGTTCGTTACCACATTGTCCGCGGTACACTCGATACCCAGGGCGTTAACGGAAGAATGCAGTCCCGTTCAAAGTACGGTGCTAAGCGTCCTAAGGCAGCCAAGAAATAATTAATTTTATTTCACAAACAAAAAACATCCGTAGTCAGACGGAAAACACTATGAATTGACAAATCTTCTTGCAGGCATATTTAATGCGATGTAAGAGTGTATATATATTGATTGTATATGCCTCTGCATTGGTGCCGACGGGAATTTGTCACTCGAGTACCTATGATATCATTATTATGAAGGAGGGAAGCGCAGTGCCAAGAAGAGGCCAGATCGCAAAGCGTGACGTTTTGCCCGATCCGCTTTACAATTCAAAGCTTGTAACACGCCTTATCAACAACATCATGTATGATGGTAAGAAGGGTGTTGCTCAGAAGATCGTTTACGATGCTTTTGACATTATCAAAGAAAAGACAGGTAAGGAACCCCTTGAGGTTTTTGAAGCCGCTATGGAAAACGTAATGCCTTTACTCGAAGTTAAGGCTCGTCGTGTAGGTGGTTCAACTTACCAGGTTCCCATGGATGTCCGTCCCGAAAGAAGACAGACACTCGGTCTTCGTTGGATTACTCTTTACAGCCGTCAGCGTTCAGAAAGAACAATGAAGGAAAGACTTGCCAACGAAATCATTGATGCTACCAACGAAACTGGTTCAGCATTCAAGAAGCGTGAAGATACCCATAAGATGGCTGAAGCCAACAAGGCTTTTGCTCATTTCAGATGGTAATAATCTTATTTGCTTAAATTCTAATAGGAGGATAAAATTATGCCAAGAAAGGTATCTCTTGAAAAAACAAGAAATATTGGTATTATGGCTCATATCGACGCCGGTAAGACTACCACTTCAGAGCGTATTCTTTATTACACCGGTGTTAACCATAAGCTTGGTGAGACCCATGACGGTTCTGCAACAATGGACTGGATGGCTCAGGAGCAGGAAAGAGGTATCACAATCACCTCAGCTGCTACCACTTGCTTCTGGAAAGAGCACAGAATCAATATCATCGACACCCCGGGCCACGTTGACTTCACCGTTGAAGTTCAGCGTTCACTCAGAGTTCTTGACGGTTCAGTAACCGTTCTTTGCCCAAAGAGCGACGTTGAGCCCCAGAGTGAAACAGTTTGGCGCCAGGCTGACGAATACAGAGTCCCCAGAATGATCTATGTTAACAAGATGGACATTACCGGTGCAGACTTCTACCGTGTTCTCAAGATGATCAAGGAGCGTTTCAACTGCAACGCAGTTCCCATTCAGCTCCCCATCGGTTCAGAGAACACATTCAAGGGTATTGTTGACCTTCTCAACAACAATGCTATTGTTTACTACGATGACCTCGGCAAGGATGTAAGAATTGAAGAAATTCCCGAAGACATGAAGGACATCGCTGAAGAATACCGTTCAAACCTCATCGAATCCATTGTTGAAATGGACGAGTCTCTCATGGAGAAGTACTTCGAGGGTATCGAGCCCACCGTTGAAGAGATGAAGAAGGTTATCCGTAAGGCAACTATTGCCAACGACATGGTTCCCGTTTGCTGCGGTACATCATACCGTAACAAGGGTGTTCAGCCCCTTCTTGATAACATCGTTGATTACATGCCTGCTCCCACAGACATCGAGGCTATCAAGGGTATCAATCCCGATACAGAAGAGGAAGAAGTAAGACATTCATCCGATGAAGAGCCCTTTGCAGCTCTTGCTTTCAAGATTGCAACCGACCCCTTCGTTGGTAAGCTTTCATTCTTCCGTGTATATTCAGGTACGGTTGATGCAGGTACTACCGTTTACAACTCAGTTAAGGACAACAGAGAAAGACTCGGTCGTATCCTTCAGATGCACGCTAACCACAGAGAAGACATTGATACTGTTTATGCAGGTGACATTGCTGCTGCTGTTGGTCTTAAGAACACAACAACAGGTGATACTCTTTGTGATGCAAAGAGCCCCATCATTCTCGAATCAATGAACTTCCCCGAACCCGTTATCCGTGTTGCAATCGAACCCAAGACCAAGGCAGGTCAGGAAAAGATGGGCATCGGCCTTCAGAAGCTTGCTGAAGAAGATCCCACATTCCGTTGCTATACTGATGAAGAAACAGGCCAGACAATTATCGCAGGTATGGGTGAGCTCCATCTTGAAATCATCGTTGACAGACTTCTTCGTGAATTCAAGGTTGAAGCTAACGTAGGTAAGCCTCAGGTTGCTTACAGAGAAACCATCCGCAGTACTGCTTCTTCACACACCAAGTATGCTCGTCAGTCAGGTGGTAAGGGTCAGTACGGTCATGTTAAGATCAACATCGAACCCAACCCCGACAAGGGCTACGAATTTGTTAACAACATCGTCGGCGGTGCTATTCCCAAGGAATACATCGGACCCGTTGATGCAGGTATCCAGGGCGCTATGCAGTCAGGCGTTATCGCAGGCTACAGCATGGTTGACGTTAAGGTTACTCTTTACGACGGTTCATACCACGAAGTCGACTCTTCAGAAATGGCATTCAAGATTGCCGGCTCAATGGCATTCAAGGATGCAGCCAAGAAGGCAAGTCCTGTTCTTCTCGAGCCCATCATGAAGGTTGTTGTTATTACTCCCGAAGATTACATGGGTGATGTTATCGGTGACCTTAACTCACGCCGTGGTGAAATTCAGGGCTTCGAAGACCGTACAGGTGTTAAGCAGATCAACGCACGCGTTCCTCTTGCTGAAATGTTCGGTTATGCTACAGACCTCCGTTCCAAGACACAGGGCCGTGGTCAGTACGTTATGGAGCCTGACGGATACAAGGAGATTCCGAAGTCAATTTCAGAGTCAATTGTATCAGAAAGAGCTAAGAGAGACTAATTTTTTCTCAAAAAGGCTTGAAATTATTGTCTATTATTGGTATTATATAGGCAATGCAGATTATTCTGCACCCAATATTATATTTATTGCTAAAATTAAAAGGAGGAGATTCCAATGGCAAAAGCAAAATTTGAAAGAACCAAACCCCACGTTAACATTGGTACAATCGGCCACGTTGACCACGGTAAGACAACTCTTACAGCAGCTATCACAAAGACTCTCGCTATGAAGGGCGGCGCAGACTTCATCGATTACGCAAACATCGATAAGGCTCCCGAAGAAAGAGAAAGAGGTATCACAATCAACACAGCTCACGTTGAGTACGAGACAGAAACACGTCACTACGCTCACGTTGACTGCCCGGGCCACGCCGACTACATCAAGAACATGATCACAGGTGCTGCACAGATGGACGGTGCTATCCTTGTTATCGCTTCAACAGACGGCCCCATGGCTCAGACTAAGGAACACCTTCTTCTTGCTCGTCAGGTTGGCGTTCCCTACATCATCGTATTCATGAACAAGGTTGACCAGGTTGACGACGAAGAGCTTCTTGAACTCGTTGAAATGGAAATCCGTGAGACTCTTGACGAATATGAATTCCCCGGCGATGATACTCCCATCATCAAGGGTTCAGCTCTTAAGGCTCTCGAATATACAGGCGGCGACACAAACGCTCCCGAGCTTGCTCCCATCTGGGAACTCATGGCAGCTGTTGACAGCTACATCCCCACTCCCGACCGTAAGGCAGACCTTCCCTTCCTTATGCCCGTTGAAGACGTATTCACCATCACAGGTCGTGGTACTGTTGCAACCGGTAGAGTTGAAAGAGGTCAGCTCAAGACCGGTGAAGAACTCGAAATCGTTGGTCTTACCGAAGAAAAGAGAAAGACTGTATGTACAGGTATCGAAATGTTCCGTAAGATCCTCGACTATGCAGAAGCAGGCGATAACATCGGTGCTCTTCTTCGTGGTATCCAGAGAACAGAAATCGAACGTGGTCAGGTTCTTGCAAAGCCCGGCACAATCCACCCCCACACAAAGTTCCGTGGTCAGGTTTACGTTCTTAACAAGGATGAAGGCGGTCGTCACACACCTTTCTTCAACAACTACAGACCTCAGTTCTATTTCAGAACAACTGACGTTACCGGTATCATCAAGCTTCCCGAAGGCACAGAAATGTGCATGCCCGGTGACAACGTTGAAATGGACGTTGAACTTATCACAGAAATCGCTATCGAAGAAGGTCTTCGTTTCGCTATCCGTGAAGGTGGCCGTACAGTTGGTTCAGGCGTTGTTATTGCTATCAACGACTAATTCATACTTTACAAAAATTACTCCTGCTCAGAAATGGGCAGGAGTTTTTTTGCAATATAAGTGTTATTTTGCCTTGCGGCAGAGTGTTATTATCGCCTTTGGTCATAATTTTTATAGTTTTTAATATTGTTTACAGTTAGTTAACATTTACTGCTAATGCAGAGCAAATGATAATTGTATTATCAATATAATTATGATAGAGGAGATGAGAACTATGAGAAAAATACTTTCAATTGTACTTTCATTTTTGCTTGTTTTTTCGTTAGCAGTACCTGCCTTTGCGGGAATTGACAGAAACGAAACAAGAAGTCAGATACCCGTTATCCGTATTTCCGGTGACGGTGAGGCACTTTATAACAGTGAGGGCGAGCGCATTATGCACTTCAGAGGCTTACTCGAGGGTAATGACGATGAGGACGAGGGCGATAATGCAATGTACGAATCCATTGCGAATGTCCTTTTACCCTTCCTTATTGAAGGCGCTCTCTTTGATAACTGGGAGCCTTATTACGAGAATCTTCAGAAGGAAATCGGCGAGCTTTTCGGTGATGCTCTTCTTGATCCCAACGGCGAGCCTATTGAAGGCACCGGCCTTCCTCAGCGTGTGCTCGATGAGATGGAGTACAACAGAACTCACGACAAAAAGATCGGCAAGGGTTTTTATGCATATAATGACTACTGGTTCAAGTATGACTGGAGACTTGATCCTCTTAAAACTGCCGATGATTTCAATGATTACATCAAGTGCATCAAAAATGTAACGGGTGCCCAAAAGGTTGGCATTATTTCTTCATGTCTCGGTACCAATGTTGTCACTGCTTACATTGCAAAATACGGCACAGACGACCTTAACGGTGTCACCTTTGACGGCGGTGTGGCTTACGGCTCAGAGGTTCTCAGCGAAACAATCAGCGGTAAGTTCAAGGTTGACGGCAACGCAATCGAAAGAGTTCTTATCGACTGCGCAAACTATGGCTTCTTCGATGTAGGCAGCTTCCTCATTTCAACAATCGACCTTTTAAGTGCAAGCGGTATGCTTGACGCTGTTGTCGGTGTGACCAAGGAGCATCTTTACTACAAAATACTTGAGGGTGTTACATCAGCACTTTCACTTTCAACCTTCTTTACCTGGCCCAACTATTGGGGCGCAGTAACTTCTGAGGATTTCGACACAGCTCTCAATTATGTTTTCGGCAAAGAGGGCAGTGAAAAGCGTAAGGAATACGCAGGTCTTATTGAAAAGATTGTAGAGTATGATGAGGTTGTCCGTCAGAACATCCCCGAAATTATGCAGAGTATTGTTGACAACGGCGTAAACCTTGGTATTATGTCAAAGTACGGCAGTCAGATGATTCCCGTTTGTGAATCCTCCGATCTCGTTTCCGACCAGATTGCATCTGTTTACAGAGCATCCTACGGTGCAACCACCTCAACAATTTATGACACCCTCAGCGATGAGTACATTTCAGCTCAGCAGAAGGCAGGTCTCGGAAGATACATTTCACCCGACAAGCAGATTGACGCATCAACCTGTATGTTCCCCGATTACACCTGGTTCTACAAGGGTGCCACACACTCAAACTGGACAAGCTACGAGATAAAGATCCTTTACGATGTTGCAACTGCAGACAAGCAGCTTACAGTTGACGATTTTGAGTGGGGACAGTTCATCGTTTACAACAACGAAAACGACACAGCCTACAAAATGACAGAGGATAACTGTAACACGGAAGCCTGGGAGGCTGACAAGGAAAAGGATGAGCCGAAAACACCTTACGCAAAGCTCTTTGCGCTTATCAGATCACTCATCAACTGGTTCAAGGAATTTTTCGCACTGATTTCCGAAAAGCTCCCCGGTAACAGTATCTTACCGACTGCACCTGCGGAATAAAAAATAAGGGGGCTGTAAAAAACTCGTTTTTTTACAGCCCTTTTTCATTTTTTAAAGATCATCCGCATCCTGAACGGGCATACTGTCAAGGGGATTGAGAGGTACGCCGGTGTAAGAGCCGAGAATGTCCGTGGGGATGTCCTCGTTTTTCTTGTTGAATTTGGGAGAATCAATGTTCTTGCTTGTTGCCTTGTTGTCTCTGTGACTGTGGCGCTGATTCTTTTTTCTTTCCATTTATATCACCTCGGTAATATTATTTGCCGGGATTTTTTTATTATTGTTGTAAAAAATTGCAAAATATTTTATAATAGGTGCAACAAAACGCTTCTCCAAAGCATCTTATAAGTGAACGGATGTGATAAAACTATGAGCTCAAACGTTGAAAATCTGGTCAAACAAGCAAAACTGGGGGACACCGCCGCTTTCGGTGACCTCTATGAAATTTACAGTACGGATATGTTCCGCTTTGCCTATTATTACACGGGTAACAAAACCTCGGCTGAGGACTGTGTCAGTGAGGCCGTGCTTCTTGCCTTTGATAAAATAAGGGAATTAAGGAACGTTTCCTCCTTTAAATCCTGGCTTTTCAGGATTCTTCGCAATTGCTGTGCCGCTTATTTCAGAAACGGTGCAAGAGAAAACCCCTGTGATATTTACGAGGGTGTACATAGCTTTGAAAATGAGGAAAATGAGAAAATAAGCCTCAGAAATGCTCTTGCGAAGCTTCCGTCGGAGGACAGAGAGCTTATAATTCTTCATTATTGCAACGGCTACACCTCGAGAGAGATAAGCCTGATGCTGACAATGAATGAAGGCACGGTGCGCTCGAAAATTTCAAGGGGCACTGAAAAGCTAAGGAAAGCGTTAAAGGACGGTGAGTAAGATGAATGAAATAAACTTTGAATTTGAACTGAAAAATCGCTTCAATGAGGAAGCACCTGAGCTTCCCAAAGGATTAAAAAAGGAGAATGTGATTGCTATGTTGGAGAAGAATAAGGCTACACCGAAGAAAAAGAAAAAGCATATCTTTTTAAAAGCAGTTTCCGTTGTGGCGGCACTCGTTATTGTTATCGGCTCCGTTTATGCTCTGCCTCTGATTATGCCCGAAAGGGGGCTGATTGAAGCAGAAACAACAGTACCTGAAACCACTCAGGTTGTTTTTAAGCCTATCGAAAACGGACTCAAGGCAACAAAGCTTTTGCAGGCGAAGTCCACCGATGACCTTAAAAACCATTTTTTGAAAATCTACCGTGAAAACAAGGTTGATGATCTTATAGACAGTGCCTTTGATGTGGGCTTCGGTGCACTTAAGGGCAATGCTACAGCTGACGGTGCAATGCCTGAAAGTTATGTTGTTTATAACGGTGCTGCAGCTCCTGAGGCAGAGGCCCCTATGGAAACAACGGCTGCAGCGGCAACCACAGTTGCCCAGGTCGTAACACAGGCGGCAACAATGGCAGCACCCGAAGCAGCTCCCGAGGTACCAACAGTCGACGAGTATGCCGACGACGCATTGAGTATTGAGGATGCTGAGGAAAGCTACGGTAAAACGAACACTCAGGTTGAAAATGTTGACGAGGCCGACATCATCAAAAATGACGGTAAGTACCTTTACATCCTTTCAGGCGGTGTTCATAAGGTTGAAAGAAGAGTCACAATCCTTTCAGCATCAGATATGAAGGTCGTGTCAAGAATAAAGCTTGAAAATGACGATTATTACTATAACATTCAGGAAATGTTTGTAAACGGCGACAGACTTGTCCTTCTTGCAACCGAGACCGAAAAGAAGGAATATGACGGTGACGATGTTATTACCTACGGATATTACGATATGGCGTATCCCTATTACGGCGGTGACAGTGAAACAGTTTCCTTTGTATACGACATTTCCGACAGAGAGAATCCCGAGCTTGTCCGTAAGGTCAGCCAGGACGGAAGAGAATACATCAGCTCAAGAATGATTGACGGCGTTCTTTATACCGTAAGCTCCTACTGGGTAAGAGGCTCAAGCGAGGAGGAAATCAAGGAAAACTCCGTCCCCGACGTCAACGGTGAAGAGATTAAGTGTGACTGCATTTACATTTACGATTACGACAGCGAGCAGTACATTGTCCTTTCCGCTTACGATACTAAGCTTGACGACGGTGAGGTAAGCTCACTTTCGATTTTAGGCTCAGGCGACGAGGTTTACTGCTCTCAGGATGCACTTTATGTTGCCGGCAGACAGTACGACGCTGAAACAGGCGACGCAACAGAGATTTACTCCTTCAGCCTTGACGGCACAGAGATTTCCTACAGAGCCTCGGGTGCCGTAAAGGGTACCGTGCTCAATCAGTTCTCACTTGACGAGTACAAGGAAAACCTTCGCATTGCCACAACCTATTACAGCTATAAGCGCGATGTTGATGTAAGCAATGTTTATGTGCTCAACAAGGATTTACAGCTTATCGGCAAATTAGAAGACATCGCCTATGACGAGCAGGTCAAATCTGTGCGCTTTATGGGTGACACGGGCTACATCGTAACCTTCCGCAACACCGATCCTCTGTTTACCCTTGACCTTTCCGATCCCACAGCACCGAAGGTTGTCGGTGAGGTTAAGCTTCCCGGCTTCTCAAGCTACCTTCACCCCGTAGGTGACGGACTTGTGGTCGGCTTAGGCTATGACGGAGACGAGGAAAATGCCGATTTCAACACGGTAAAGGTATCACTTTTCGATGTAAGCGACCTTAAAAATCCCAAAGAGGTTGACACCTTCGTTTTAAAGGATGTTTACTCCCAGGCGCTTGACAACCCCAAGGCATTCATCACCTATCCCGAGGAAAACCTCATCGGCTTCCCCGTTGAGCATTACGACAGAGAAACGGTTTTAAGCTACAAGCTTCTTAAAATCGAAGACGGCGAAATCAGCAGTCACCTCGGTTATGTTCACGAGACAGAGCGATTTACGGGCGATGTTTTCCGTG
Source organism: Acutalibacteraceae bacterium (assembly GCA_045601905.1). Lineage (GTDB taxonomy): Bacteria > Bacillota > Clostridia > Oscillospirales > Acutalibacteraceae > UBA6857. The sequence goes on from JAZSAM010000092.1 coordinate 22,547, forward strand.
GTACCTACATCGGACAGAAGCTTTACACAATCGACAATTACAATGTCTGCGAGTTTGACATAGATACGGCTGAAATGCTTCGCAAGTGTCAGATTCTCGATGTTGAGAAGGATATGCCCGATTACGGCGGATACAAGTATCATGACTACGGCTACGAGGTTACAACGCCTCCTGTTATGCCCGGCGGAGCTGTCGCAACAACTGCTGTGATTGTTGATGATGACAGTGACGGTATTCCCGTTGAAACAACTGTCGGAGTTACAAGCAGCAAAGCTAATGTAATAACAACGGCTGTTCCTGCAACAGAAGCCAACTCGCTTAATACGGAATACACCTTTGATGCAAAGGTTGTTGAAATTTATGATAACGGAGATTTGCTTGTTGAGGTTCTTGAAGACGATGACAGCGGACTTTCTGTCGGCACACAAGCGGTGATTCCTTCGGGACTTGAAAAAGGCGAGGAGGATTTGCAGGTTAATCCGGGAATGTCCCTGACAATCGTTTTTGACGGTGTTATTCAGGAAAGCTATCCCGTTCAGATTCCGAATGTATCAGATATTTATTAAGCAAAGGGACACCGAGGGGTGTCCCTTGTCCTTTTATGTTAGCTCCTTTGTCACTAAGTGACTGAGGGAGTCTTCACAACGTTGCCGTCTTTACTTTGTACCTGTTAACAGCCTATGTACCCCGGACGCCTCGTGGCGGCGGGCCAGTTACTTTGTCAAGAGCGACAAAGTAACCAAAGCGCTCTTTGGTAAGTTGAATCCGTCCGTAAGGGGTGACGTTTTTTCGTCGATGCTTTTGTTGTAACAGATACCTCGGTTAAGCAAATTTACTTTGTAATATACTAAACTTCCTCCCTGCGAAAAAAGTCACATTACTACAGCTCTGTTCGAGGGGTAATAAGGGCGTACTGCTCTGTTTAAAACTACTCTCTATAAATGAGTCCGCTACTTAAGACTCGTTCCCGTTCTTGCGTTATGGTCTCCGAACTCCCCGTTTTCCAACAACGAATAGTCCGACATTCGCCGCCACTACAAAGATCTTTTATCTGCTCGTGTCGGGGTGAGTTGCGTTGTGTCGCCTTACGGCAAGGGTTTTCTTCTCCCGTGGGAGATGTCAGCGAAGCTGACAGGGGGTTCTTACCGTCCAAGACAATTTCTTGCCTCTCCCCTTGGGAGAGGTGGCAGACCGTAAGGTCTGACGGAGAGGGTAATTTCGAATTTCGAATTCCGAATTCCGCACTCCGAACTCGGCATCTTTTACTAATAGTCTCTTACCTGCTTTTGTTCCCCGGACGCCTCGTGGCGGCGGGCCAGTTACTTTGTCAAGAGCGACAAAGTAACCAAAGCGCCCTTTCGGCTACTGAGCTTTTACAACTATACATTTATCCGCCGTTGCAAAAAGGAAAGACCCGACACCTCACGGACTTCGCCGTGAGACAGACCACCGCGGTGAATTTGTCAAGTCAGTTAAATCCGTCCCGCGTTATAAAGTAAAAATTTGCCTCTTTTTAAATATACAAAGATGTTTCATCTGCTCGTGTCGGGGTAAGCTCTGTAGTGTCGCCCCTCGGGCGACTAAGGCTTATATTTGTTCTTCTGCGGCATAACACTTTCAGTTGCCCGAAGAGCTCCCCGCAATTCCGCATTCCGAATTCCGCACTCCGAATTATACTGAGATGAACCCTTCCCGACTTGCTCGGCATCTTTTACCGATAGTCTCTTAACTGCTTTTGTTCCCCGGACGCCTCGTGGCGGCGGGCCAGTTACTTTGTCAAGAGCGACAAAGTAACCAAAGCGCCCTTTCGGCTACTGAGCTTTTACAACTATTCATTTATCCGCCGTCGCAAAAAGGG
>JAZSAM010000093.1:0-13410 GCA_045601905.1 Acutalibacteraceae bacterium
AGTGCAGACCGCATAAAACAAGATAACTAAAGGGTTTCTTTCGGTTTTGAACTGCCAAAGAAACCCTTTAAACAATAAAAATTATTAAAAGAGGCAAAAACAAGGTTTTTGCGTTTTATGCTATAAACAAACCTCGCCCTCGGAGTACCTCTGTACGCCGTCGGGTAAAACAAAATAAAGCTGAACGCCTTATTTTGGCTCGGGTTGTTCATTCTGCGCATTTTTTCCTAGCCCCTAAAAAAGGGGATGTAAAAAAACGAGTTTTTTTACATCCCCAATTTTTTGTTTTAATTATTCAGCGGGCTCGATCTCGTCTGCTCTGCCGAGAACAAGAAGAATGTATTTTCTGATTGTGTCGAAGATCATCTGGATAAGATCAAGTACTTCCTGCATATTGTCCATAGTCAATACTCCTTTACTGTAAATTTACAATAATATAATAACATTAAAAGAGTCAACTGTCAAGTTATGAACCGGTAATAAAAATCTGTAAAAAAATCCATAAATTTATTTAAATGTTGCCTTTTGTACACTTTAGTGGTAAAATAACTAAAAAGGAAAAAAGGAGCTGTAAAATGAACAAAACAACTCTTATTGTTATGGCTGCCGGTATGGGCAGCAGATATGGCGGACTCAAGCAGATTGATCCCGTCGGACCTAACGGTGAAATCATTCTGGACTTTTCAGTTTTTGACGCTGCTGAAGCAGGCTTTGACAGAGTTATTTTTGTAATCAAGCACGAAATCGAAGAGGACTTCAGGAAAATAACTGACGGCAGATATGATAGCAAAATCAAGGTCGACTATGCCTTCCAGGACATGTCCGATCTTCCCGAAGGCTTCACCGTTCCCGAGGGCAGAGTTAAGCCCTGGGGCACAGGACAGGCTGTTCTTGCTTGCAGAAATCTTATCGACGGTCCCTTTGCCGTAATCAATGCCGATGACTACTACGGAAAAGAAACCTTCAGACTCATCCACGATGAGCTTGTCAAAGAAAATGCTTCGACCGACAAATACGGTTTTTGTATGGTCGGCTTCAGAATCGAAAACACACTTACGGAAAATGGAACCGTTGCAAGAGGTGTTTGTCAGACCAATTCCGAAAGCTACCTTACCGACATCGTTGAAAGAACAAAAATTGCCATCAACGGTGACAAAATCCAGTTCACCGAGGATGACGGCACAACTTGGACAGACATTCCTGCAGGAACAACAGTTTCAATGAACTGCTGGGGCTTTTCACCTGAAATGATGAGTGAGCTTGAAAACAGATTTCCCGTCTTCCTCAAAAAAGACATCAGTGAAAATCCTCTCAAATGCGAATATTTCCTTCCTTTTGTTGTTGATGAGCTTCTTAAGGAAAACAAGGCTCAGGTAAAGGTGCTTGAAACAAACGAAAAATGGTACGGCGTCACATACAAGGAAGACAGAAAATCTGTTTCCGATGCCCTCTCTCAGAAAATTACTGACGGAATTTATCCCGATAAGCTGTGGTGAAAAAAATACGCTTACAAGGTTGAAATTAATCATACAATGTTGTAAAATAGTATTTGTTATAAAATTTATCTTATTTATTGGAGGAAAAAATTATGGCAAAACCCGTATTAGTTGAAACATCCGCAAGACACGCTCACGTAAGCCGCAGAGTGCTTGACATCCTTTTCGGCGAAGGCTACGAGCTTACAAAGAAAAAGGACCTTTCACAGCCCGGTCAGTACGCTTGTGAGGAAAGAGTTCAGGTTATCGGCCCCAAGGGCAGCTTCCCCGGCGTTTCCATTCTCGGACCCGTACGTCCCGAAACTCAGGTTGAGCTTTCAGCAGGTGACGCACGCTCAATCGGCATCAAGGCTCCCATCCGTGAATCAGGCGACCTCGAAGGCAGCGGCGGCTGCAAGCTTGTAGGCCCCAAGGGTGAGGTTGAGCTCAAGGACGGCGTTATCATCGCAAAGAGACACATCCACATGACTCCCGATGATGCTGCAAAGTACGACCTTCAGGACAAGCAGATTGTTAACGTTAAGGTTGAAACAGAAGGACGTTCACTCATTTTCGGTGATGTTATCGTAAGAGTAAGCCCCTCCTATGCACTTGCAATGCACATCGACACCGACGAAAGCAATGCTGCATCCTGCACACTCGGTCTTGAGGGCGATATTCTTTAATTGAATTCGGAGTTCGGAATGCGGAATCCCCGAATGGATTCCGCATTTTTTCTGTCTAACAACAAATCAGATTTTCAAAGGCGGTGAGGACTGTGACAAACAGTTTTTTTGCAATGCACTCAAGAATGAAATATATAAACCGTTGGGCGTTGATGCGTAATACCTCAAGCGAAAACATCAGTGAGCACAGCAACGATGTTGCCGCAATCGCTCACGCTCTTGCGGTAATAAAAAACCTGCGCTTTGGCGGAAGCCTTAACGCAGAAAGAGCCGCCTTTCTCGGCCTTTATCACGATATGCCCGAAATCATCACGGGAGATATGCCGACACCTGTGAAGTATCACAGTAAGGAATTGCACAGCGAATTTCTCAAGGTTGAAAAAACGGCGTGCGAAAGCCTTCTTTCAATGCTCCCCGATGATATGAAGGAGTATTACAGCAGTGCTTTCTTCAAAAAGGAAGAGGACGGCTATCTCTGGAAGCTTGTGAAAGCAGCTGATAAAATCTCTGCTCTTATAAAATGCATAGAGGAGCAGAAGGCAGGCAACCGTGAATTCGAAAAGGCCTTTTCAAGCACAGAAAGAGCGATAAAGGAAATGAAGCTTCCTGAGGCTGACGCTTTCATTGAGGAGTTCATCCCCGCATTCTACTTAAGCCTTGACGAGCAGAATGAAGGATAAAAAAATAACGCCCCATTCTTTGGGACGGAAAACGGCATAAAAAAAGAAATAACCCCCGGGCACCGATGTTTCTTTACACATCATCTTTGGTGCGGGGGGTTATTTCTGTTCTGTCTTATTATCTAACTTCATTTGGACAACCTCTCTTTCTACAGAATGTGAAGTCTTCATTTTTGTTTTACCTTGTACTCTTGTTTTAGGTTTGTTTTCTTGTTTTGTATGTTTTTTATAATCTATTTATTCATACAAGGCTTTTAATGAAGATTTTTGGTTTTTACCTGTACATCGGTATCACCTTTCCCTTTCTGTATCTATAATATACCATAAAAAATTCCACATTTCAATATCTTTTTTGTACAAAATTAACTATACTGTTTTTATGCAAGAGGGAGAAAGTGTATAAATACCCTGCAAAGCTATTGACAAAATGATATAAGATTTGCTATGATGGATATGTTGGGGCGCTTATCGGCGCCTTTTTTGTTAGTAAAACAGTGAAAGAAGGAGAAAAAATGACAAAGCAAGAAAAAAAGGTGTCAAAAGCAAAAGCCTTTGAAGAAAGACAGCTCTCCTCGCTCAAGGCTAAATCCCTCAAGGGCAGCTCGAGCAGCTACTTTCTGGTTCTGCTTGTAATCATCGCCTTTGTAAACATCATTGACGAGGTTACGAGCAACCTTTCCGTTTCGGTTCAGTCCTCATTCGTAACAGAATTTTTCGTAAACCGACCGTTTCTCGGCAAAATGTACACCTTTGAGGAAGGACTTTCCCTTCACACCTCGGTAAGCGTAATAAGCTATGTGCTCGGCGCAATCACACCCTTTTACAAGGCCCTTGCCGACAAATGGGGCAGAAAGCCGCTTTTTGCAATCTCCACTCTCGGTATGAGCTTAGGTCTTCTTATTATATACTTCTCACCGAATTACCTTGTTTTTCTTTTAGGTTATGCCGTTATCGGCTTCTTCTTTGGCCACGACATCCAGATTATCTACATACTCGAGGAAGCACCTGACAAGTACCGTGCCGCCATTTACAGCGTTCTCAAGGCACTTGGCATCTTCGGCGTTGTATGCATTCCGATGCTCCGTAATATGCTTATGGGCAATGATCCTACCTTGTGGAGAAGAATCTTTATGGCACCTGCCATTGCAGGCATCATTGCCGCGCTGATGGTTGTTCTTCTTGCTAAGGACACAAAGGTGTTTATGAGCGAAAGAATTGCCTACCTCTCAATCCCCTACGAGGAAAGGCAGGCACAGAAAAAGCGTGAAAAAGAAGAGAAAAGGGCACAGAGAAACCAGTCAGGCGTTTTCAATGCCGTAAAATACATTTTCGCAAACAAGGATACCAAGGCACTTATTATCTCCCACATCATTTTTGATGCAGGTATGCCCGCCATTGCCCTTTACTACGAATCCTCAATGCACATTGCGGGAATGAGCACCTCCGACATTACAAAATCAATGTTTATTCTTCCCATTGTTTATGCAACCCTCACCTTCTTTTCCGGTTTTATTGCCGATGCTCTCGGAAGAAAAAAGACCATCATCGGTGCAAGTGTGCTTTGCATAACAGGCTTTATCCTCTTTGCCGTAGGCATCAACAATCTGTGGAATCCATACCTTATCGGTGGCTTCTGCGGACTTTACCAGGGCTGCTACTGGATAGGCAGAGACTATATGAACATTATGATGACAGAAAAGGTACCTACCGACATCAGAGCCTCTGTTGTGGGTGCTGAGGGACTTCTTGTTATCATCGGTCTTGCAGTTGGCTACATTCTTGCCGCTGTGCTTATGCTCAAGCTTCCCGTTTACCTTACCTGCCTTATTGTTGCACTTCCCTGTGTTGCTGTTGCGGCTGTTATTCTTGCAATGAAGGTCAGGGAAACAAAGGGTGCCAACCTCGACGAAATCGGATAACAATAAAAGTTCTTTGATTCTTTCTTACAAGAAAGAATGCCCGCCCGGCGAGGGCATAAAAGGAATATTACATACAATAGAACATACGGTCACGGATTTTTCTCCGTGATCGTTGTTGTTTTTATATAAATAAAAACATTATGCCGTCAGTGTGAAAAAAATATCAAAATTTTGTTTGGCACAATTAGCATACCATATGCTTTTTAAATTACAAGAATAACATAAAAACTCCCTGCAGTTTGTTTTCTGCAGAGAGTTATCAGTTATGTTTTCAAGGGGCTTTGCCCCTGACCCCACAAGCTTTTGTAAAAGCTTGACCAAAGCTTTTATTGTTTTATGCTTTTTCCTTCTTCTCGGGTATAAGGAAAATAAACACAAGTGAGCTTAAAAGTAACATCATCGGATAGAAAAGATGTGAAATAATCTCAAAAGCGGAAATTTTCTTTCCAAGAGTCGTAACCGCTGAAATCGCAACAAGAATCTGTGCACCGTAGGGAAGGAAGCCCTGAACAATGCAGGAGAAGGTGTCAAGAAGAGATGCGGTCTTTCTCTTTGAAATGCCGAAATCCTTTGACATCTCCGTTGCAATCGGGTTTGCCATAACAATTGCAACGGTGTTATTTGCCGTGGCAATGTCCATAAGACCGACAAGAAGACCGATACCGAGCTGACCGCCCTTTCTGCCCTTGAACACCTTACGGATACCGCCAAGAAGTGCCTCAAAGCCACCGTTATGCTTGATAAGTGCACAAAGTGCCGCAACAAGAATTGCCACCATTGAGGTTTCAAACATTCCTGATGCGCCTGCACCCATTCCCGAAAGAAGGGAAGGGAAGTCAACGGCACCCGTAGCAAGCATTATGATACTGCCCGAAACGATACCGATAATAAGGGTAAGGAAAACGTTAACACCAAGAATACCGCTTAAAAGCACAAGCACATAAGGAATGATCTGTATCATATCATATTCCTTGCTGATGCTTTCAGAAATATCCGCGCCCATTGACATTACGAAAATAAGCACAAGAGTCACAACAGCGGCAGGAACAACAATTGCAAGGTTTGTGCGGAATTTATCCTTCATCTGACAGCCCTGACCGTTACAGGCGGCAATTGTTGTGTCTGAAATAAATGAGAGGTTATCGCCGAACATTGCACCGCCCACAACGGTACCTACGCAAAGAGGAAGAGAAAAGCCTGAGCCCTCAGCAATTGCAACGGCAATCGGTGTAAGCAGAGTGATTGTGCCTACGGAGGTACCCATAGCAGTTGAAACGAAGCAGCTTACAAGGAAAATTACAACCACAGCCATTCTCGGCGGAGTTACAGAAAGCATAAAATAGGCAACACTTTCAGCCGAGCTTCTGCCCACAACACCGACAAAAATGCCTGCAAGCATAAATATGATAAGCATTGTGATGATGTTCTTGTCACCGACACCCTGCCCCATTATTTCAAACTTTTCTTCAACGCTTTTTCCTTTTGTCTGAATAACGGCAACAAAAAGAGCCACAAGGAAAGCAACCACAACGGGCACACTGTAAAAGCCCATTGAGATTTTCATAACATACTCAAAAACAATTCCGAGACTGAGATAAAATACCACGAATACCCCGATAGGTATAAGTGCAAGCGCATTTGATTTTTTCATTATAATTCTCTCTTTCTTTTTAATCCGGCATATTATAACATATTCTCTTATTAATTTCAATGTTGTTATGATTTTAGTTTTTTCTAATAGATTTTTAATCTTATCTGTGCTATAATTTCATCAGATAATTTTGAAAGGGTGACAGACAGTGCGCGTTCTTATTGCAGAAGATGAAAAAGCTCTTAACAGAATTCTTGTAAAGCAGTTCACAAAGCTCGGCTACAGTGTGGACAGCTGCTTTGACGGCGAAAGTGTTTTCGACTACCTCGCAGGTGCAGTTTACGATGTCATCGTTATGGATGTTATGATGCCGAAAAAGGACGGCTTTAAGGTCCTTGAGGAAATGAGAAGGAGCAAAAACAACACCCCCGTAATCTTCCTTACGGCAAAAACAGAAATAGGTGACAGAGTTTACGGTCTCGATCTCGGTGCAAACGATTACCTCGTCAAGCCCTTTTCCTTCGACGAGCTTGCCGCGAGAGTCAGAATGGTTACACGCGACTCAAAGGGTAACAGCACAAATGTCTTTTCCGTCTGCGACCTTACTGTAAATGTCAAAAGCCGTGAGGTAAAAAGAGACGGCAAAATCATTGAGCTTTCTGCAAGAGAGTACTCCATTCTTGAGGTTCTCATCAGAAATGCAGGCTCTGTAATGACAAGAGAGCAGATTGAATCAAGTGTATGGAATTACGATTATGCAGGCGGAACGAATGTCATTGATGTTTACATACGCTACCTGCGCAAAAAAATCGACGACGGATACAGCACAAAGCTCATTCACACCGTCAGAGGCGCAGGCTACATTCTCAAGGAGGGGTGACCGCATGAAAAACAGATTTTCCTCCATAAATGCAAAAATCAACCTATGGTACCTGGTATTGATGTGTGTGCTTTCTGTCGGTTTGATTCTTTCAATTGTTGCCGTTGCCAAAACTGCACAGAATTCTGAAATTCAGCAGAATCTTGTAAGAAGTGTAGAAAGAAACATCGACGAAATCGAGGTTGAAAACGGACTGCTTGATGTTGAGTCTGACTTCGCCTACCGTAACGGTGAAATCTTTGCTCTTGTCTACTCCGAATCGGGAGAAATCCTCGGCGGTGAATATCCCGAGGGGGCAGACAGCACAATCCCCCTTGAAGCTGGGCGCTTCGGAACCTTTGACGGATTTTATGTTTATGACACGAAGGTCGAATTCACGAAGTACGATTATAAGGTCAACGGTGAAACCGGCGAAATCATAAGCAGTGAGGTTGAAGGTGCCGACTTTTTCACACCATTTGAGGGTGACCTTGACTTTTACGGCGACGACTGTGAAATCTCATGTAAAAAAGCCTTTGACATTGCCGTGAAGAAAAGCGGTCTCGACCTTTCAAAAATTGAAATCATAAATGCACGAAGCTACGAATATAATGATGATCCCATTTACGAAATTGAATTTCACAATTCACAGAAGGCTTACTCCGACATCTGGGTAAGAGGCGTAGTAAAGGCCTCCGGCCTTGGCGGCGTCTGGGGAACTCTCGTGCGCCTTGCCGCAATAATTCTTCCCGTATTTCTCATCATTTCTGCCCTCATTGGCAAGGTAATCACAAACAAAGCCCTTGAGCCTGCACGAAGGCTCAGCGATGCCGTATCCGAAATTCACAGTGGAAACGACCTTTCGAAAAGAATAGATGTTTCAGACGGTGATCCAACGATAAAAGCTGTTTCAGAAGGCTTCAATGAAATGATGCGGCGGCTCGAGGTCTCCTTTGAAAGCGAAAGGCATTTCACAAGCGATGCTTCCCACGAATTACGCACTCCGACTGCCGTTATCCTTGCAGAATGCGAATATCAGCTTTCAAGAACAGAGCTTGACGAAGAGGACAGGGAAGGCTTCGAAACAATTCACAAGCAAACGGTTTCCATGAAGCAGCTGATTGCCCAGCTGCTTGAAATGACAAAGATGCAGCAGAACAGTCTTCAGCTTCAGAAGGAAAAGGAGGACCTGAGTGTTCTCGTAAGCTCACTTTGCGATGACTGCGAGGTTCTCAACAAAAAGGGCATCACCCTTCACAGAGACATTGACAGTAATGCAATTATTGAAATGGATGTGCTTCTTATCAGCAGACTCGTCACAAACCTTTTGTCAAACGCCTATAATTACGGCAGGGAAAAGGGCAACATCTTTGTCAGTATGAAAAAGGAAAAGGAAAAAATCCGACTGAGTGTTGCTGATGACGGCATCGGAATCGCAAAGGAGCATCAGGAAAAAATCTTCAACAGATTTTACCGTGTTGATAAGGCCCGTTGCCGTGAGGACGGCTGCTCGGGACTCGGCCTTCCTATGGTAAAGCAGATTGCACTGCTTCATAACGCAGAGGTTTTCCTTGAAAGCGAGGAAGGCAAGGGAAGCTGCTTCACTATTGAATTCAGTATATAACTTTCTCCGCACTGTTTATTTAAGCAGTGCGGATTTTTTTAAAAAACTTTCTTTTTCTAATCGTTCTTTAATTTTTCCTGTGTATTATATAGGTGTAAACAGAAGAGAGTTAAACACAAAACTCCTTTTTACAAATATAAAAACACAAAAAGAAAGGTGGATCCTTATGAAAAAGAATCTTAAAAAATCATTATCACTCGCACTCTCACTCGCATTTGTTTTTCTTCTTTCAGTTTCAGCCAGCGCCGCTGACATCAATGCTGCCAAGGCAGAAAGCCTCGCACTCAAGGATGCAGGCTACAAGGAAGCCGAGGTGCTCGGACTTCATTCGGAATTTGATTTCGACGACGGTGTAAAATACTACGATGTTGAATTTTTCGTAAAGAATGATGACGGAAGCGTCCTCGAATACAGCTACGAAATCTCGGCCGCAAGCGGAAGCATCCTTGACAAGGATGTCGAAAGAGAAGGTGTAAGCCGCTCATATGTTGCACCTGCACCCAAGGAAGAGCCCGTTTCAAAGGAAGCACCGGCACCGAAAGCTGCAGGCAACGCTGATGTAGGTCTTAAGGCGGCAAAGGAAGCTGCAGCAAAGCACTTCGGATTCAGCGCCGAAGAGGTTGATTTCATCAAGGCTCACAAGGAAAGAGATGACGGAGTTTATGTTTACGATATCGAATTTGCTGAAAATTATGATGTAAAATACTCCTGCGATGTGCTTGCTTCAAGTGGCGAAGTAGTTGATGCCGACAAGGATTACTCCGAGGACCTTCTTGAAAAGGTTGAGCTTTTCATCGAGCTTCTTCTGGCAAAGCTTTTCAATAGGTAATTTGAATTAAAATACACTACCGGCTGTTACAAATCTGTGTAACAGCCGGTAATCCTTTTATGTGTTCAGCTTCAGCTCAATGCGCTGTCTATGCCACTGTAAAGCTCAATTCTGTCATCTGTAAATTCAGCAACAATTCCGTTGTACTCTCCCGTTTCATAAACCGAAGCTTTTACGCTGTTGAGATTTTCAAGGGGTGTTCTGCTGATTCCGCCTTTTCTGTTTGTAACCACCGCAAATTCGGGACTGAGTGCCTGAACAAAGCCGTGGGTTGTTGAGCCGTCGTAGCCGTGATGTCCCACCTTGAGCAGGTTGACCTTACCCAAGTCCTCTGCAAGTCTGTCCTCGTCACCGTCTGAATTGTTAATGTCCGCCGCAAGAAAAGCCCTTAGATTATTCTTTTCAATCAACAAGCCAACGGCATTTTCATTTTCACCGACGGGTTCGGTTGACTGAGTATCAGCGGTATTACAGAATTTCAGCGTGAAATTGCCGAAGGTAAAAGGTTCCTCGGAAATGTCGTGAACAACAGGAACATCTCTTTTTTTGCAGGCTGAAAGCATCTGCTCGTACACTTCTTTATTGTCCCAATTTTCAATTTCATAGGATCTGATTTTGCTTTCGTCATACCTTTTGAGGTAAGCAGCTTTAACGGTGATGCTTTCATCAAGTATAACTGTATCAAGTCCGCCGATGTGGTCGGAATGACTGTGTGTACCTAAAACAAACTCAAGCACAGCCTTACCCTCTTCATCACCTGCAATTTTTCTTATTGCATCAACAACGTAATCCTCTGTGCCTTCAAAGTCGAGCTCGGAAAATCCCCTCGGATTGTCGCTGTCCTCAGCGCCGTCAACAAGCGCAAACCTGCCTTCGCTTTCTATCAGAATTGCATCGGCACTGCCCGTATTAAGAAAATAAATTCTGTCACCGTGTGTTGATAAGTTTACCGTTTCCATAGAATATCTCTCTGCTCCCTGAATCTTTTTTATGTAAGGCATAAAGTATATCGGCAATGCGATAATCACCGCCAATAACAACGCGGCAATTGCTATGCCGATTTTTTTCTTTGCTGTCATCTGAAGCACCTCTTTTTCTTTTCCGTGAAAATTTTTATAATCAAGCCTTTCGGCAGGATTAGCTGTTTGCAGTTGTAATGTTTTTTATTTCATAAAAGAAGTATATCAAAAAGACAGAAATAAATCAAGGCGAGTTGAGATATAACCGAAGTAGTAGCGGGATTATTGTATACCGTCGGTTGAAAACAGTCAGGCTTTTGTCAGGGTATACTGCAAGAGATAAGAGTCAAGACCTTTTTGAAATTATTTTTTTATGCCTTTATAAATATAGTAAGGCTTTGATAAAATATAGCTTCCCTCTTTTCCTGCTGATTCCAGATTCCTTATAAATTCATCGTACTCTCCCTTGCTGAAGGCACCTGTGTTTTCTTCAAAAAGCCATGCAATATGCTTGCTGAAATCATAACCGAATAAACCTTCCTTGTACTCTGTTTCAACAACATTGTGAACGCTGACAGAGCCTTCAAACAATTTACTCCTGTTGAAAAAACCGTACATTCTTCTTCCTATCCAGCTGTCAAGGTCATTCATCCAGGGCTGCTTTGTAACCGCATAAGCGTGAACAGCCTTTGAAATCAGCTCTTTGTTTTCACCGTTATAAACTATGCTTTCCCAATCACAGTTTACACAAATTACAACCCCACCCGGTTTTAGAATTCTGTGAATCTCACTGACTAAAAAATCCTTATCAGAGACACATTCGAACATATCCTTTGAGAAAACAAGGTCAAAAGTACTGTCGGCAAATTCGAGCTTCTTTGAACAATCCATTACTTTGAGTTTAATCGGCTTTTTATATTTAACATTTTTAAAGCCTTTATCGTTGATATCTACTCCAATGGCTGTTTTAATTTTATTGGAAAAAGCCTGCTGAAAGCCTAAAAGGAAAGCAGCGTCTCGGCAGCCCAAATCTGCAATTACAGCGTTATCAGGCATATTTATCTGTTCGAAAATCGCTTTGTTTAATGATGAAAATTTAACTTTGTTCATTTAAAATAACCTCCAAAATATATAAAAAATACTGTTAACAGCTATGTACCGTTAACAGTAAATAAAAGGTAAAATCATCTTTATCACTCTATCAGGCACATAGCAATTTAAGCCTGTACCCTTAAAAGATACAAGCTATCCTCGTCTGCGTCGGATAGTGATAAAGAACATACCGATTCCTCCGTTGGTTATTTTAGGTTATTATAGCATAAATTTTTGAAAAAGCAAGAACTTATCAGTATATACTAATTCTTCACAACAACTGTATTTGCAACCTTATCGCCAATTGTTTCTTTTTCAACAATCAGAATAATGCCGTCAATAAGATAGAACAAGAAAAATAAATTGCGAATTATTTTTTGTTTTTTAGATGCCGGTTTGTTTGAGCTTTTGTCTAAAACATTCAATTCAAACATACGCTTTCCAAAACTACGACCCTTAGAAATTACATCTCTTAAAACAAAGGTGAGAGGTGCAAAAATCACCAAAAACACAAGAGCTATATAGTTAAAAACAGATACATCTAACTTGACTAACAACATAGCCACTACCATAGCAGGAAAATTATACAGCGGTGCATCAATTATCCATGCAAACATCCGTCTCAAAAAAACACTTTTTATCATACAATCACCTCTCACAATAAATACAACAAAAAAATAAAAAGTCAGAAATTCCTACATATGGTACGCATAATTGCAAAAGAATAAATGATCTACTCTTGCTTACTGATTACAGTATAACAAGTGGAGGTTTAATTGTAAATAACCGCATAGGTGAATTATTTTTGCATTTCATCAACCGCAGAATTCACACTATCTTTACCGCACAATAGAATTCTGCCGTTGTCTTATTATATACAAACAAAAGATTTTCTTCACCGTACAACAAGGTGTTACCCGTACCGATATTTTTATACCACTCATTCTTCAGATCGTACAAACAATAATAAATTTCATCTGACTCATCATATTCAAACAGATAGCCTGCAAAATAAGCTTCGTCAATGTATTTGCAACCGTCAACTGAAATCAACTGCCAGATATCACCTTTCAGTTCATCATTTACCTGATTAACTTCTTTTCTGTTTAGTCTGAATTTCCACACTCTTTGATCTTCACCGGGACTGATGACATTAACAGCTTTGTATTGATTTGCCGGTCCTTCAGGATAGAAATTAGTTATAAGATTTTCCTCAATTAAAAAATCAGAAAAGGTATGAGCATGGAGTCTGAATGATGAAACAGCTGTGATAACTATTACCGATAAAATCAAAAGTACCGTTATAAGCTTTTTTCGTTTCACTCTTAAGTCTCCTTTACCGTTAATTAAAACAGAAAATAACGCGAGAATCAGCTGAATCTGACTAATCAATTAATCCTATCATTTTACACTGTGATAATATCATTATTATACTTTTTTGTCAATAAAAGTGAATTAAAGAGGATATCTAGCAAGGAGAAAAAGCGAGCCGATGTGTGTACCTGTGACACGCACTCTTGCGGTTAAAATGACTCTCTTGCCGAGCAATGTCATTAACTTAAGATTACAATTGTCATTCTGAACGAAGTGAAGAATCTTAAACGCTTTATTCAAAAGATCCCTCGCGTTGCTCAGGATGACAAGGTAAGGTCGCTGCCTCTTAAGTTAGTGACATTGCTCGCTGAGGGAGTGAACA